>JBEKTJ010000258.1:0-9068 GCA_049516155.1 Bryobacteraceae bacterium | reverse complement strand
GCCATGCGCAGTCCCAGGATCTGCCCGGCGCAGATGTGGCCATGGGCCTGTTCGGCCAGCGCCACATATTCGTCAAAGGTTTTCAGGGGCATCCCAGCACTCTCAGCGCGTGCGGCGGAAACTCCACCAGCCACTCCTTATTATCCCTATTGGGATTATCCCTGTTGGGTTCGAAATCCCGCCGCGCAATTTCGGCCACAATACCTCCGGCGAATTCCAGACGCACAGCCCGCGGCATCTCCGACGCACGCTCCAGCAGTGCGGGAATATGGTTCGGCGGTGGTTTCGACCCATCATGCGGCACGGCGTGCAACTGGCCGGGTTCGACGCAGAGCCACACGCGATCGCCGCGCAGGCGGCCGGGCAGGTATGGCCCGTTCAATTCGAAGTTCTCCAGGCGGAGGCGGCTGGTGTTGCGGCCCGGATCGAGCGCCACGATTTCGGCGGGAAATAGATTGCGGATGCCCAGGAGGCGCGCGGCCTCCACGCCGACCGGCTGATCCAAGACCTTGCGGGGCGGCCCGCTCTGCAGAATGCGTCCTGCGTCGAGCAGCAGCATGTGTCCGGCCAGCTCGAAGCATGTTTCCACGTCGCGCGCGGCCAACAGGATAGGCAAGCTGGTCTCGTCGCGCACCAGGCGCAGAACCCTGAGCCACTCGGCGCGGAGCGCGATATCGAGACCGGCGGCAGGCTCATCCACCAGCAACAGCTTGGGATCGCCGATCAGCGCGCGGGCCACTGTGGCGCGCAGGCGTTCGGCGGGGGAAATATCTCGCGGGCGGCGCGGGGCGGCGTCTTGCAACGCAAACCGGTCCAGCATCTCCTTGACCTGCCGGTGGCGCTCCCGCCGCGGCACGGCCGCCAACGGGAAAAGCAGATTGTCATGCACGCTCATGTGCGGGAACAATGCCCAGTGGCGCGCGACGTATCCGCAGTGGCGGCGGCGCGGAGGCAGGTTCACGTGGGCTGCGCCATCGAACAGAATCTCATCGTCCAGGATGATGCGGCCGCCGACAGGTGTCACGAAGCCGGCGATTGCATCCAGGGTGAAGGTCTTGCCGGCTCCCGCCGCTCCGAACAAAGCGGTGATTCCGGGTCCAGCCTGAAACTCGACATCCACGCCATGAGACGCGAGGCGGACTTGGATCATGCCGGCACCCGCGCATGCCGCAATCGATTGCGCAAATAGAGGGCGCCCAGCGCCACCGCTGCTATAGGCAGGAACAACCAGACATTTACATTGCCGCCGACATCGCCGGCCAGCATGGCTGTCGTGCCGAAATCCGAAAATGCGCGCACAAAAGCGGTCAGGACGCCGGCCAGCAGCGCGCGCCACGCCAGCGGCAGGGTGACCAGCCGGAAGGTACGCCACTCCCCCGCCCCCAATCCGCGGGCCGCATTCTCAAAGCTGGTATCCACCGCTTCGAGGCTCGCGCGCACGCTACGCAGCAAGAGCGGCAGCGTATAAATGGCGGACACGGCCACGGCCGCATGCCAGCTAAACTGGAGCGGCCAGGAACCCAGCGCGGCCAGCAGATAGTAGATCAGCACCGCAGGCGGCAGAACCGCCGGAAGAGTTGCGGCGGCGTCCAGCAGTTCGTATCCGGGGAAGCGGCGGTGCGCCAGAAGCCGCGCCAGGGGGAGCGCCGCCAGCATGGAGAACAGCGTTGCCAGGCCGGCGTAGCGCAGGCTGAGCCAGAGCAGGGACCAGTCAAGTGGCATGAGCGGGATTCTAATTATACCCGCATGCCGGCGTTGCGGTTACTTCCAAGCGCCCAGCAGCCGCCGCACCAACACCAGTTGACCCAGGTGATAGGCGGTATGGTCCGCCGCCAGCAGCACTTCGCGCAGAACCGTCTGGCCGGCGCCATGCGGAATGCGCGCATGCAGATTGGTCTTCGAATTCTTCACCATCCGCCGCATGGCCGCGAGGTCGGCGCGGAAGGCTTTGACGCTCTTGTCCCATGCGGCATCGTCGGGGGGCGCCTGAGTGGCGGGCCAATACCCGGCGGGCCATGGCGGCGAAACGTGTTTCGGCTTGCGTATGAACTCCAGGATGTCCGATTGCGCGAGGCGCATGTGCTCCAGCAGTTCCCACGGCGTGTGCGGCAATCCGCTGGGCCGGATGCCGCGCAGGGCGGCCGGCAGACCGGCCACCGCCGCGTCGAAATCCAGGTGTGCGCCGCCGCCGTCGAGCAGGTAGGTGAGGTGTTCCCGCAGAGATTGATCTTGGGTCATATCTATTTCTATTTTTGGCCATGCGGCGGTTCAAAAACAAGCCCGTATCCGGTAGGACAGGCCGGGAGGCCCGTCCTACTGAGATAGAATCGGTTGACGCCTTATGCCGCTGGCTACCGGGACTCGTTTCGGACCCTACGAGATCCTTGCGCCGATTGGCGCTGGAGGTATGGGCGAAGTCTATCGCGCCAAAGATACCAGGCTGAAACGCGAAGTCGCGCTGAAAGTATTGCCCGATTCCGTTTCGGCCGACCCAGATCGCATGGCTCGTTTCCAGCGCGAGGCGGAAGTGCTGGCTTCGCTGAACCATCCCAACATCGCGCACGTCTACGGGGTGGAAGATGGCGCGCTGGCGATGGAGTTGGTCGAGGGCGTAACGCTTCCAACCCGTCTGCCGATCGGCACGGCTTTGATCTACGCGCGGCAAATCGCGGAAGCGTTGGAGTATGCACATGAGCGCGGCGTGATTCATCGCGATCTGAAGCCCGCCAACATCAAGGTCACGCCGGATAGCATGGTCAAGCTGCTGGATTTCGGGCTGGCGAAAGCTATCGAGAACCCGGATAGCTCAGCGACGCTCACGTTAGGAGCGACGCGAGCGGGGCTGATCCTGGGCACGCCTGCCTATATGTCGCCGGAGCAGGCCAGCGGGATGACCGCGGATCGACGCGCGGACATCTGGTCGTTCGGCGCGGTGCTATATGAGATGCTCACCGGCAAGCTCGACCCGGATTGGGACGCGCTGCCCTCGGAGACGCCCACGTCCGTTCGCAGGCTGATTCAGCGGTGCCTCACAAGGGATCGCAAGCAGCGGTTGCAGGCCATCGGCGAGGCGAGGATCGCTCTCGACGAGGCCATGAGCGGTGCGACCCAGCAGACCGCGGAGCCGGACCCCGCGTCCGCGGCGCGAAGAATCGTGCCATGGGCGGTCGCGGGGGTATTGGCGACCGCGCTGGCCATTATGGCCTGGGGATGGTGGCGCGCTTCGCGGCCGGTCGACCAGCCGCTGGTGCGCCTGGACGCCGACCTGGGAGCGGAGATTTCCTTGCCGCCCATGGATTCAAACTCTCCCACCATGAGCAGCGTAAGCATCTCTCCGGATGGCACGCGGTTGGCCTATGTTGCAAGCGTCTCGGGTAGCCCGCCGAAGCTCTTCACTCGAAGGTTGGATCAGCCCAAGGCAACTGAACTCCCCGGCACGGAGGGCGCCCGATTTTCGTTTTTCTCGCCCGACGGACAGTGGCTTGGATTCGCCGCGCTCGAAAGGCTGAGCAAGATTTCGGTGGATGGCGGCGCGGTGGTCCCGCTGGTTGACATAGTCGCCCTTGGGGCTAGCTGGGGCGATGACGGGAGCATCGTACTGGATCACTTAGCGGGCAGCGGCTTGCTGCGGATTCCATCCAGCGGAGGTGCGCCGACTCCGCTGACGGAGATCAAGAGTGGAGAGTTGGCGCATGCCTTCCCGGAAATCCTGCCGGGTGGCAAAGCCGCTTTGTTTACGGTATCCAGGGGAGCATTGGGTGTCGATCAGGCCAGTGTCGAAGTGGTCTCTTTGCCCGATCGCCGGCGGAAGACGCTGCTGCGCGGAGGCGTTTCTCCGCACTACGCGACTGCGCCGGATGGGGCGGGCTATCTACTATATAGCAACAGGGGAACTCTGTTCGCCATTCCATTCGACTTGAAACGGCTGGAAACACGCGGGACGGCGGTCCCAGTTCTGGACGGGGTGGGGCACGAGAGACTGGGCGGCGCGGCGCATTTCGATGTCTCCCGCACGGGCACCCTGGTCTATCGCAAGGTCGGCGGCCCCGCCAGAACATTGAGTACGGTTCAATGGCTGGACGCAGCGGGCCAGAAAGAACCGCTACTGGCCAGGCCGGGGATGTATGGCGGCGCAAGCCTATCGCCGGATGGCAAGCGCTTGGCGCTGACGGTCGCCGAGGGATCGAAACGCGACGTTTGGGTGTACAACCCGCAGCGGGATACCATGACGCGGTTGACGTTCGGCGATGGATCCTTTTCAGATCCGGTTTGGAGCCCCGATGGCCGGTACATTGTCTTCACTTCCGACAAGGGCGGTATGTTGTGGACCCGCGCGGATGGTGCGGGCGGACCGCAACCGCTTACCCAGACCAGGGACGCACGACAGTTTGCATCGTCTTTCTCGCAGGACGGCAAACGGTTGGCCTATTACGGGCAAAACACCGACCCGGGGGCGGGCTCGCCGGGCTTTTGGATCTGGACGATGTCGATTGAGGACAGCGGGGGGCAGTTGCGTGCAGGCAAGCCGGAGCCGTTTCTGAAAACCCAATTTAACGACTGTTGCGCGGTGTTCTCACCCGACGGCCGCTGGCTGGCGTACGTTTCTTACGAATCCGGCAAGGCCGAAGTTTACGTGCGGGCCTTTCCGATGGCGGGGCATGGCGGCAGATGGCAGATTTCGAATAGCGGCGGCGACGTTCCGATGTGGTCGCGGAAGGATCGCGAGTTGCTATACCAGTCTGGCGACAAGATTATGTCCGTAAGTTACGCCGCCCAGGGTGAAGTGTTCCTGCCGGCGAAGCCTCGAGTATGGGCGGCGAAGCTCGGTGGCGCGACGGATTTCGACTTGGCTCCGGACGGCAGGCGGTTTGCCGCGGTATTTCCGGTGGGCACGCCGGGGGTGTCCAAGGCAGAGCACGAAGTGACCTTCGTGTTCAACTTTTGGGGCGAACTGAAACGGAAATAGCGGAGGCTCCACTGGATGCGGTTCACCTGGGGTCTCCCTCTGCCGATCCGCCCCGCCATCGCCTGTTAGGATGAAGAGATGCGGCGGTCGTTCCTGCTGTGCGGTCTGCTGCCACTGACCGCTTTGGCTAGCGAGCATTGGATCCGGTTCACGTCGGGTCCGATCGAAGTATTCAGCAGCGCGGGTCCAAAGGACGGGCGCGAAACGCTGGTCAAGTTCGAAGAGTTCCGGCACGCGCTGGGATATACGCTGGGCGAGAACGATCTGCAACTGCCGCTGCCGATCCGCGTCCTGCTCTTCAAGAACGATGCGCCAAAGACTCCCGAGCCGGTGGTCCGGGGCCGCGACCAATATGACATCGTTCTGACCGCCCGGCAGACAATCCCCAACGAAGTGTTCGCCCGCCTGACACAGTTGTTTCTGGACACTAATACGGCGCGCATGCCGGAACGGCTGGAGCGCGGCCTGGTGGCCTTGTTCTCCACCATTCAGGTGAACGGCATCCGCATCACGCTGGGCGAGCCGCCTTTGCATCCCGACATGGATTGGGCGCGCGTACACTTACTAGCCGTCGATCCGGTATATTACGGCAATCTGCGGGTGCTCACTTACAACCTGCGCAAAGGCGTGGACGAAGAAGCGGCCTTTCGCAACGCATTCGGAAAGTCTCCGGAGCAGGTTGAAGTCGAAGCGCAGGCACACCTGGCGGCGGGGCGATTCCAAGCCACTTCGATTTCGCCGCTGCCGATGAGTCCGGAAGATTTTCCGGAGAGGTCCGTGGATCCCGACCAGGCGCAGTTGGCCATCGCCGACCTAATGCTGGGCGACGCTTCGCGCGCGATTTATCGCGACCTGATCGCGCAAAAGACGCGTGTGCCGGAAGCCTGGGAAGGGCTCGGCATGCTGGCATTGCGCGACCATCGGACGGACGAAGCGCGGCAGGATTTCGCCGCCGCCATGGAAGCCGGCGCGAAGAGCGCGGCATGCTACGTGGAATATGCGCGTCTGGAACCGGATAGCGCCAAAGCTGTGGCGGCGCTGCAGCGCGCCGCGAAAATTAATCCTAAACTGGCGGAGCCGCACTTTCTGATTGCGCAGCGCCAGACCGATCCGCTGCAGCGCATTCAGGAACTCAAGCTGGCCGCGAATTTGGACGCGCGCAATATGGCATACTGGCAGACCCTGGCCGAGGCATATCTGGACGCGCACGATTTTCCGCAGGCCGCGCAGGCTTGGAAATCCGCCGAACAGGCCGCGCCTGCGCCCGACGACCGCGCCCGTATGCAGTACAAACGGCTGGAAGTCGAGGCGAAACGGTTGGATTGGGAAGACGCGGAAAAAAAGCGCAAGGCGGACGAAGAAGCGCGCGAGATCGATAGATTGAAGCAGCAGGCGCGCGCCGATCTGCACGCGCTCGAAGCGCGCGCCAATGCAGGCCAGTCACCTGCATCGCCTAACGAAAAGGTAGTGCCCTGGTGGGACGGTCCCAAGGCTTCCGGCATAGCCGTAGGCGTCATCAAACAGGTGGATTGTCTCGGCAAGCGATACCGCCTGTGGGTCCAGGACGACGCCCACAATACCGTCAAGCTGCTGATCGCGGATCCCGCGCAGGTCGCCGTGTTGGGCAACGAAAAGCTGGAGTTGAGCTGCGGAACCCAAAAGCTGCGGCGGGTAAAGGTGGAATACTTCCCCAAGGCGAACGCCAAGCTTGCGACCAAGGGCGACGTGGCCACCATCGAGTTCCAGTGAAGCCCAGCCCATACCGTTGGGTGGTGCTCGGCGTCTTCGTGCTTTGCTCCGCCATCAATTACCTGGACCGGCAGACGCTGGCTACGCTGGCGCCACTGGTAAGGGCGGAGTTTCATCTCTCCCACGCACAGTACGGGCTGATTCTGGCGGTCTTCTCGATCGCTTACGCCGCCTGCGCGCCGTTTGCCGGCATGCTGATCGATCGCGTCGGGTTGAATCGCGCGATCGGGATGGCGGTGGGGGTGTGGTCGTGCGCCGGAATCTGCACGGGGTTCACCCGCGGGCTGGGCGGATTGCTGGCGTGCCGCGGCGTGCTGGGCATATCCGAAGCGGCAGGCATTCCGGGAGCGGGCAAGGCTATTTATCGCTACCTGATGCCCGCGGAGCGGGCCCTGGGCAACGCATGGAACCAAGCGGGCGTCAGCCTGGGCCTGATTCTGGCGCCTCCGGTGGCTACCTGGATGGCCATGCGTTACGGATGGCGGCAAGCGTTCGTGATTACGGGCAGCCTGGGGCTGCTGTGGATTCCGCTTTGGAACCTGACCGTCCGCAAGGCGCGCCCGGCTCCGGTACCCGGATCCCGGGGCCCCGAACCCAGCACTCGGGACCTCTTCCGGTCGTCGCGCCTATGGAGCCTGGTGGCGGCGAATGCGCTGAACATGAGCGTCTATTCGCTCTGGACGAACTGGACGACGCTGTATCTGGTCGACAAGCATCGCCTGGCGCTTGCGGAAGCCAACTGGTATGCCGTGATCCCGCCTGTGGTGGCTGCTGTGGGCGGTTTCGGCGGCGGTTGGCTGTCGCTGATGTGGATGCGGGCGGGCGTTCCCGCAGTGGCCGCGCGCACACGCGTTTGTCTGGTAGGCGGGATACTGGCCATGCCCACGGCGCTGATCCCACTGCTGCCTACGCCAGGTTGGACGGCCGCGGGAATCTCGCTGAGCATCCTGGCCGTTTCGGCGGTCAGCGTCAACGTGTATACGATTCCGCTGGACCTTTTCGGCGGCGCGCGCGCGGCGTTTGCGGTTTCCATGTTGGTGGCGTCATACGGCGCGGCGCAAGCGCTGATCTCGCCGGCAATTGGCGCGGTGGTGGACGCGCATGGCTACGGGCCGGTCTGCCTGGTGGCGGCGGTGCTGCCCCTGGCGGCTTATGCGGTGCTGCGGGGGCGAAGGTAGCCGGCCAGCGAGGGCGGGGACCGCATCGCCGCCCAGATTTCGATCGATATCTGCAACTTGGCGAACGAGCCCTGGACATCGGAGGTACAATACAAAGACGATCAACTACGATACCAACGCCGCGGCCGCGACCGGTCTCTGTACTCCATCTTGTCGGGCGCACCCCGTAGGCTGTCCCAGTGTCGCATAAACTCTTGTTCATTCTCTGTTCGTTCGCGATGGCCGTGCCCGCATCGGCACAGAACCAAAAACCTCTGGCACCCATCCCTCCAGGAGATTTTCGGTTCGAGGGCAATTGGGATTGTGCAGGCGCAATGGGCAACGGCAAGACTCACAAATCGATCTTTACCGGCAGCGTGGTTCTGGGCGGAAAATGGTTGGAACTCACCGAGCGGGATATCGAGCCGGCCACAGGGTATCTGGCGAAGTACCTGATCGGTTATGATCCGCAACAAAAACGCCTGGTCGAGTTCGATGCCAATAACTTTGGAGCGGCCACTTACTCGAGCGCCGACGGTTGGGTGAACGGCGTGCTCACGATGACCTCTCCCGTGTCCGACGACCCCAAAGCACCCATGGCGGCGAACCGCTTTTTATACTCGATCGCGGCGCCGAATTCTTTTACCATGGACTGGCAAATCGCCAAGACCTCCGCATTGAATTGGGCTCCGGGCGATCATTTGGTTTGCCAGCGGGCTAAGGTCTAACCGAGGCTAGCGTACGCCAGCCAGCGGGGCATGATCGTCGAATATCACAGTTCCATCCGCCTGCCGTGCTACCCCCAGTTGCTTCCACAGATCGGGCAAATCCACCATCATGGGCTGCGCGCGCATCTTTTCGTAAAGTTCCGTCAAGGTCTTGCCGCCGGTCGCCTTGTCGCCGATTTCGAGCGCGCGTTCCAACGGCCAATCCACTTCGATGGTGCCGCCCGCGCGGTTGATGGCCCGCAAAGCGTCCTCCAGTCCCTTGGCATTGGCCGAATTCTTGCGGATGCCGATGTCCGCCAGCAGGCAGTAAAGCGCGCCGCCCCAGTAAGTTCTGCCCCACGTGTGGGTATTGTCCAGACCCTGGTCGCCTTCCTTGGGCAGGCCCTGATGCATGTCCCGCAACATGTCGCTCCAGACCTGCGCGGCTGTCAGGTTCCCGATGTGAACGCGCGCGATGGGTTCCACGTA
>JBEKTJ010000257.1:0-8939 GCA_049516155.1 Bryobacteraceae bacterium | reverse complement strand
TCTCGGGATTGGATTCCTTGCGCGCCAGATCCACCATGGCTTTGGCGTTGCCCTGAATGAACAGCGCGTTGACAATCTCACCGCGCAACGCGGGATCGGGTTCGGAACTGTACATCGCTACCAGCGCGGCCCCGGTGTGCTCCCCGCCCATCAGGCCCAGGCTATGAATGGCCGCCTTGCGCAGACGCGCATCTTTTTCCCCGCGAGCGACTTCGAGCAGCTTGTCGCTATTGCCGCCGATGAACATGGAGTGCAGAATGGTTTCCTTAACCTCCACGGTAGGCTCGGCCTGGTAAAGCTGCCAAAGCTCCGACTGGCCGCCGCTGATGCCAAGCTGATGAATCGCCTCCATGCGCAGATCGGGATTCTTCTCCGACTTGGCGGCCTGCAACAGGTGGTCGCGGTCGCCCGAAACCATGAAGCCGTGCAGCACGGCGCGCTTCACGCTGGCGTCGTTGGAACTGGCGTATAGGTCCGCGAGTACCTGCCGGTTTTCCTTCGAACCCATGATGCCCAGATAGTGAATGGCTTTCATTTGCAGGTCGGGATTGGAGCCGTTGCGGGCGATCTGCAGCAGGATCTGGCGGGCCTTGGGATTATCGTTCTGGGCCAGTACGAACAGCGCGCGCTCCTGGAGTTTGGGCGACCGATTACCCTGCATGAGCTTCTCGAGGATGGGGATGGCGCGCTCGGGATCGCTGTTCATTAGCCCATTGAGGGCCATCAGCTTCAATTCTTCATCCGGCTCGGAATTCGGGTTCACCTTTTCGCCGGAGGCTTGGCGAACCTCGATCTCCAGCGCTCTGGCATCGTCCTGCCAGCGGCTGTTGGCGTACGCCTGGCGCAACTGAGCCAAAGCGGTGAGGGCTTCCGCGCGGCGGGCGATTTTGTTCAGCGCGTAGGCCTTCCAGTAAAGCGCTTCATCGGCGTGCGCGCCTTTTTCGGAAGCAACTGCGCCAAAGGCCTGTACGGCTTCGTCCCAACGGCCCGCGTCAATGGCGGCCTTTCCCTTTTGGAAAAGACGGTCGGCTTCCGGCGGTTTGTTATCGGGCTTTTGGAAGAAGCTCTCGGCTTGCGGCGCTTCCACGGATTGCGCGAGCGCCAGCCCGGCCGGGGCCAGCCCGGCTACCCCGCCCATCAGAAAAGTCATTAAGAAACGTAATTTCGACATTTTGTTTTTCCTATAAAGTATTTTGGCCGGCAATCTGTCCGGCTGGGCGCGCGCTTTTCTCTTCGCGATGGCGCACTGTAGACCCGACCACGCGCACCTTGAACAGGATGCCGTCGCCTTCGATGCGCTGCCGCAGGTTCTCCACTTCTTCCGCCGTGAGGCGGTCCGGACCGTGCGCGATTTCGAGCAGCACGGGCTCCAGATCGTCCAGCACGCTGGCCACGCGCGTATCGCCGGTGCGGAGCGCGGTCTGGCGATAGAGCCGGTTTTCGGCGACCAGATCTCCGGCGCGCTCGCGCTCGGAAGCTACGTCCAGCGGCTGGCCAGGTTGCGCGTTCACCACTTCGAGCAATACGGTTTGGGAGCGCTCCAGGTGGTCGCCCACCGCTACCAGCAGAATGCGCTCGCGGACTTGGCCGGCGCTTGCCGTTTGCGTATTCGGCTGCGATTTCGGATAGTAGCGTCCGGCTAGAAACGCCGCTACTACCAGGCTCGCCACCAGCGCCGCAGCCGCCGCATGGCGCCACCAGTTGACAGGCCACCAGGACAAGCCAGGGCGCCTATCCGACAACCGCAGACGGTTCCAGACTTGCGCGCCATAATCGGCGCCACGCTCGGGGACGGGCGCGGAATCCACCACATTGAGCACGCGCTGCAGGCTGGCATACTCCGCGCGGCAGGTTTCACAGGCGTCCAGATGCGCCCGGACTGCCGCCGAGCCGTCGCCTTCGCCGTAGTAATACAGGACGAATTGTTCTTCGGTCAAGTGATTCATGATGCGGGACTCACTAGGGGCTCGAGCGCCCGGCGCAGCTTTTGGACCGCGCGAAAAATACTGTGCTTGGCGGCGTTGGGTTGCACGCCGAGGGTGCGGCCGATGTCGTCGATGCACATGCCTTCGTAATGCCGCAGGACGAAGGCGGTGCGCTCCATTTCGCTGAGATCGTCGAGCACAGACGCGATCTTGCGCTCCACTTCGCCGCTCATGGCAAGGCGGTCGGGCGTGGGCGACGGGTCTGGCAGCGACTGCATCGGATCGGGTGCGCCCTCTTCGGCGGCGGGTTCGGCTTGCGCAGCGCGGCGCTTGCGGGCGCGGATCAGATCCAGGGAACAGTTGGCGGCGATGCGGTAGAGCCAGGTGCCGAAGCTGGCCCGGTCGTCGAATTTGGAAAGCTGCCGGTAGGCGCGCAGGAAGGTTTCCTGCACCACGTCTTCAGCGTCTTGTTGATGGCCGGTCATACGATACGCCAGACGGAAAAGATTGCGGCTGTGGCGTTCCACGAGGACGCGAAAGGCGCCGGAGTCTCCGGCGCGCGCCTGCGCGACTGCCACGCTATCGCTCAATTCCATCAAGCTATCCATTAGACTGCAAACGGGTGGGCGCGGTTAGTAGGCGCCATGGCCGGCAACCGTGGGTTGCGGCATTTTGCGTCATGATGAAAGCAGGAACCACCCATGACACATCACCTTGCCCTGACCCTCCCCATACTCCTGGCGGGCGCACTCCTGGCCTCTAGCGACGTCACCCCGGGCATGCAGCGGTTCGCGGCCGCGGCGTACCGGCAACTCTCCCAAAACAACAACAACTTGATCCTTTCGCCGTTCAGCATTTCGACGGCGCTTTCCATGCTGCTGGATGGCGCGCGCGGCCAGAGCGCTGCCGGCATTGCCGCCACGCTCGGCCAGCCCCAGCCCGGCCCCGGCTATCACGCCGCTGTGGCAGCGCTGGCGGCGGATATCGCCAAACAGGCCAACCTGAACGGCAACCAACTGGCCATCGCCAATGGACTCTGGGTCCAGCAGGGCTTCCCGCTCGAATCCGAATTTGAGCGGACCATCCGGACGCTCTACCAGGCCCCGCTAACTCCTTTGGATTTTCATGCCCATGCGGAGCAAGCCCGCCAGGAAATCAATTCCTGGACCGCACAGCACACCAACGGCAGGATTGAAGAGCTCTTCGCGCGGGGTTCCATCGACGCCACCACTCGCCTGGTGCTGACCAGCGCCATCTATTTTCTGGGAAAATGGCGCTCGCCGTTCGACCCCAAGAACACGCGTCTGGAACCGTTCCAGCTTGGCGGAGGCCGCACAGTGGACACGAAGTTCATGCACCAGAAGGCCGATTTTCTGTATGGCGACACGCCGTCCGCCCAGATTTTGGAGATGAAATACCAAGGCACGCCGCTGGTGTTCGATATAATTCTGCCTAAGGCGAACGACGGCCTGGCGGAATTGGAGAGTTCCATCAAGCCCGAGACGCTTTCCGCATGGTGGAGCGGCCTGACCAGCCACAAAGTCGAAACCGCGATTCCAAAATTCCGCGCGGAATCCGCTTTCTCGTTGCGCGATATGCTGTCGCGCATGGGCATGGCGGATGCTTTTGGCGGAACCGCCGATTTTTCCGGCATCGACGGACGCCGCGACCTGTCTGTCGCCAATGTGGTGCATAAGGCCTTCGTGGATGTTTCGGAAGAAGGCACGGAGGCCGCCGCCGCCACGGGTATAGCGGTTCACGCCCTGGCGATGCGGCGTCAGGAACAAATCGTATTTCGCGCCGACCACCCGTTCGCGTTTTTCATTCGCGATACCGCCAGCGGCGCCATCCTGTTTGAAGGCCGGCTGGTGCAGCCGAAGTAATAATTGGAGGGCGGGCAATCCTGCCCGCAGCCGGCTTTCAGCCGGCTCTGGCCGCCCTACGTCAACATGCCTTCATTCCGCTTCAACTGACCGCAAGCCGCGTAAATATCCAGGCCGCGCGGCTTGCGGATGAAGCACCCCATCGACCGCCGCACAATGGCCTGGAAGCTCGCCACCCGCTCTGCGTCCGGCGTCTCGAACGGAATGCCCGGCCCCGGATTCAGCGCGATCAGGTTGACCTTGGCATTCAGATTGGCCAGCAACCGCACCACGCGCCGCGCGTCCGCATCCGTGTCGTTCACGCCCTTCATCAGCACATACTCGAACGTGAGCTTCTCCCAGGGGCGCAGCGGATACGCCTTGCAAGCCGCCAACAACTCCTGCAAATGATATTTACGCGTGATGGGCATCAATTCCTGCCGCATCTCTTCGGTGGAAGCGTTTAAAGAAATCGAAAGCCGAGGCCGCACCGGCTCCCGTCCCAGTTCTTCGATCTTCGGAACGATGCCGGCGGTCGAAACAGTGATCCGCCGCTGTGGAATTCCCACGCCTTCCGCATCGGTAAGCAGGCGCGTGGCCTTCACCACGTTCGGCAGGTTCAGCAGCGGCTCGCCCTGCCCCATCATCACGATGTTCAGCCGCGTGCTGTCTTCCAATAGTCCGTTATCGCGAGCTACCAACAGCACCTGTCCCACGATCTCGCCGGCGGTAAGGTTGCGCTCCAATCCCATCAGCGCGGTCATGCAGAACTTGCAATCCACCGCGCAACCCACCTGGCTCGAAATGCAGATGGTGTCGCGCTCGGCCTCCGGCATCAGCACCGTTTCCACCGTACGACCGTCTCCCAGGCGCAGCAGATACCGGCGTGTGCCGTCGACGGACTGATAGCGCTGCGCGATCTCCGGCAGTCCCACGCGGTGCACGCCGCCCAGCTCCTGCCGCAGTGTTGCGGGGAGCGTGGAAACGTTGGCCAAGTCGGCCACTCGCCGCCGGTACAAAGCAGTGTAGATTTGTTGCGCGCGGAACTGCGGATGGCCGGGCCCCAGAGCTTCCCGAATCTCGGTCAGTTCCATGCCCAGCAGCGATTCGGACATCTACTTCGATTATTGCATGGCCAGTTGGCGGTACTCGGCTTCGGAGCTTTCAGGCAACAGCACCCAGAGAGTGTAAATGCTCAACGCGGTGCCTATAGGGAAATCCAGCAGCCAGATCGCGCTCACCACGATGGTGTAGATGCGAGCCCAAGGTTTGCGGTCCAGCAGGCACCACGCCACCACCAAGCAAGCCACCGTCCAAATTGTCGATACCAACAGGAAGGCCCAGCCGACGCCGCTCCGGGGGGACTCCAACTGGCCAAACCCCAGGGCGCCAAGCGGCAGCATCCCCGTTGGAAACCACAGGAACAGTCCCGGAATCATGCTCGAAAGGCGGAGCGCCCCTTGCGCGATCCATAGCACCATTACCAGGCGCATGTGCGACGCCACGCGGCTTCCGGTTGCAGCCACCGGCGGAACCGTCACAGCCGGATCGGGTTCGGCCCCAGTCTGCGCCGGTTGCCCGTCGGCTTTCTCTCTGGCCGCGCAGTCCGGGCAAGCGTCGTAGGATGGGGGCACCTCGCGCCCGCAGTGCGGACAGATCCATGTGAACATTCGACCCCTCCCAACACATGCTATCGCGTAGCTCGACTGTCCATCACTTCTTATTGCGCATCGCCGCGATTACAGACTCCGGCACGCCCGCAGCCTTCAGCCGCGCCACATCGGCGGGTTCCAAAGAGAACCGTCCCGGTTGATTCGCGATCATCTTTAGCACCTCCTCTTCCGCCACGTTGCCGTCGATCAACTTGATGACCAAATCGTTGGTCATCACCATGCCGGTTTGCACCGGCGGACCTTGCGCAACCGGAACCGCTTTCGGCTGAAGCGCCTTAACCGCCGCGGACTCCCGGCGGGATTCCTCCATCAACCCGGCCACCAACTTCCCGCCGTTGAGTCCCGCGACTTTCTCGAAAGCGGAAACCGCATCGTCATACTGGCGCACCAGGAAACACGCCACGCCCAGGTTGTACTGCGCCTCCATCGCCGCCTTCGATCCCGTTCCGCAGGACTCCGCGTTGGCCCTCGACAGCTTCACCAGGGCCTCGTAGTCGCCGGCCTTTGCAGTGTCGAACGCCTGTTTCAGGTGGCATTCCTTGCTGTCCATGAATGGGATCTCGCGGGTCTCGGTCCACGGCGCATAGAGCCTTTGCGCCTCCGCCACTCCCTGGCGCAGCGCCATCGATTTCACTTCCGACGGCGCCGGCCATTCAGCGACCGTGCTCTGGCTTTCATTGTCTTTTTGTGCGTGGCCATGCACGGTGGCCGCCGCCAGTTCATGGCCGTTCACCGCATCCACGGCGCGCACCTGCGCCACCAGCCAGCCTTCGGTGCGCGAGATGTGCACCGCAGGCAGTCCTTCGCCGACCATGGCCGGCAGTGGACGCGCTTCGCATCGGGAAACATCGATGGAAACAATGATGGCCGGCGTCGCAGTCGCGTTGGAATTCGCTCCGCCGGTCATGGCCACCCCGTGCCCCCGCATGTCCTGAAAGACCAGATCGCCAAATTCCTTGGCGCAATCGCCTGTGAGTGGGCCGGGGGTCACGACTTTTCCGGTCAGCGTCGCACCCAGGCTCGGCGAGTGCGCGATCTTGACGGTAATCTTTTTCTCGGCGCGGGCGTAACCGCCCAACATCAGAAGTCCGAATGCAACAGGCAGACCTCGATCCATCGCTACCCCCGTGCCGGAACGGACCTGCTTAGCATCCGGTCCACCGACCACGCGCCCGACCCCATGATCATGATCGCCGCTGCGATCGCCAGCGCCAGCACGTGATACTCAAAACCTTCGCCGCTTTGCTTACCGGCCCAGTTCATGAAGAAGCCATTGGCGGCATGCACCTTGACGATCGCCACCACCATGTTGCAAGCAATGCCGAAGGCAGCCACCCTTCCGAGCAGACCTAGGATCAGGCCGATAGCGCCGAAGAACTCCGCCGCGATGGCCAGAAATGCGAACACCGCCGGAATACCCATGTGCTCGAAGCCGCCCATGGTCCCGGAGAAGCCGTATCCTCCCCACCAGCCCAGCATCTTCTGCGCTCCGTGGGTGAAGAACACCACTCCCAGGGCCAGGCGCAGAATGGTTGGAGCGGCGTGCGGATTCGTGTGAATCAGTTTGTTCAGCATGGTATGTGATATCGTTTGCTTTTCCGATTATGCCACTACATTCCCTCTCGCGCCGGGGTTTCCTCGCCTTAACCACGGCTGCCCCGATTGCCTCGGCCTTCGCGCAGGGTAAGAACCCTCCCGTCGGCCTGGAGCTATTCTCCGTGCGCGCCGAACTGAAAAAGGACCTCATGGGCACCGTGCGCGCCGTAGCCAAGATGGGCTATAACTGCGTGGAATTCTTCTCGCCGTATTACGCATGGACTCCGGACTATGCCAAGCAAGTAAGGCAGATGATGGATGACGCCGGCATCCGCTGCCTATCCACGCATAACGGCCCGGAATCGTTCACGCCCGATGGAATGGCGCATGCCATCGAGTTGAACGGCCTTATCGGCAGCCGTTTCATCGTGTGGGCCAGCGCCGGAAATCCGAAGACTTTGGACGGCTGGAAGGCGGTCGCCGAACGTCTGAATCAAGGCGCGGAGAAGATGAAGCCGGCCGGACTGCGCGCCGGCTATCACAACCACCAGTTGGAATTTACGCCGCTGGATGGCAAACGGCCCATCGAAGTGCTGGCAGCCAACACGGCCAAAGACGTGATGCTGCAACTGGATGTAGGTACCTGCATCGAGGCCGGGTCGGACCCGGTGGCCTGGATCGAGGCCAATCCCGGCCGCATCCGTTCCATGCACTGCAAAGACTGGTCGAAGGAGAAAGGCTACAGGGTTTTGCTCGGCGATGGCGTGGCGCCTTGGAAGAAGCTATTCGAGGCCGCCGAGAAGAGCGGCGGCCTCGAATTCTATCTGGTGGAGCAGGAAGGCAGCGACTATCCCGAATTGGAAACCGCGCAACGCTGTCTCACGAATTTCCGCAATCTGCACGGGTAGGTGGGGCAGCGCCGTGCGCTGCCGTCGTCGGCGGCCTCAAGTAGGAATCCACCTCCCGAACGTGATGGTATGTGCCACTTGGGCCCGTGAAACTGGGCTCCTGCCTGCGCCGTTATAAGTGGCCGGCCCGGTGAGCGTAAACGTCGCAGACGCAAGGTTCGTGGTGACCCGTGATGTTGCCGTTGGCAGAGGTGGTGCACCGGCCATCCACTAATTCGCCGCGATCGCGCCAAACACACCCGTCGTCAGATTGGCGCCGCCCGCATTGAAATACAGCACATCGGTGGGTCCGGATTCCGTGCTCCCGTTGCCAAACTCAAGCCCCCAAAGTCCGGGGATGGTGACATCCGCCCCGGTGCTGGTTTCGAGGAAACCTTGGAAGACTCCGGTCGTAGGGCTGTACGCGCCAATCCAGCCGCTGCCCGTATTCCCCACCAGCAGCATGCTGCTGAACGCGCCAAAACTGGCGGGCGCGATCGCCACTCCCCACGGCTGATTGAACCAGCCCTGCTGCAATCGCATCACCAGCGTGCCGTTGGTGTTGTAAGCGTCCACGTAACCCGTCCCGCCGCCGGCGATGGCGTTGTACGTCACGTAGATCCTCGACCCGATGGCCTGAATGCCGGCCGGCGAGTAAGTTGCCGGTACCTTCGGATCCTTAAAGGTCCCCGTCAGTGTCACCGGACTGAACGACGTGGCGTCGTAAGCTTCGATCCCGCCATTGGCATTAGCCGCGTAATAAGTGTAAGCGCCGCTGGTGGCGTTCTTAGCGATGGTCAGGCCTTGATAGGAAGCGCCTGCCGCGGAATTATTCACCATAATGGTTGCGCTTGTCACATGGCACTTCGCGCATGACTTGCCCGGCGTCACGGGCGTGGCGGTAGGGTTCCAATTCGAGATGGTTCCGTCCAGCGTCACGAACGCAAAGTTATTGTTGGTAGGGTTGAATGCGGTTCCAGTCGGACTGCCCGTGCCTGTAGTACCGGCCGGCGGAATCGTTACCTGTAAGGCGACGATGGTGCCGCTGGCATAGTA
>JBEKTJ010000256.1:0-9393 GCA_049516155.1 Bryobacteraceae bacterium | reverse complement strand
CGCATGTGGTAATAGCGCAGCTCGAGCAAGGCGTTCTGTTGGGCGGCGGCGGCAGGCGCAGCGGCGAGGCCGGCGGAAGCGGCGGCTCTTACGAATTGTCGGCGTTGCATCACGCCATAGTTATAGCAGGTTGCGCACGTCAGGCAGCAGGGGCTGCTGTGCATTATCATCTATTGGAACCATGCCTAAAGCACATTCGGCACTTTTCCTGGCGATAGCCTGCATGCCCTTATCCGGGCAGACTTACAAAGACCCCAACCAGCCGCTCGAAAAGCGCGTGGACGACCTGCTCTCGCGCATGACGCTCGAAGAGAAGGCCTCGCAGTTGTTGAGCGCTTCGCCGGCTATCGACCGGCTGGGGGTCCCGGCTTACGACTGGTGGAACGAGTGCCTGCACGGCGTCGCCCGCGCGGGCCGCGCCACCGTGTTTCCGGAAACCATCGGCGTGGCCGCCACTTGGGACGCCAATCTGGTGCTTCGCATGGCCACCGCCATTTCCGACGAAGCGCGCGCCAAGCACCACGAATTCGTGCGGCGCGGCAAGCGCGGCATCTACCAGGGGCTGACGTTCTGGACCCCCAATATCAACCTGTTCCGCGATCCGCGATGGGGCCGCGGCATGGAGACTTACGGTGAAGATCCCTACCTGACTTCGCGCATGGCCGTGCAATTCATCCACGGACTGGAAGGCGACGATCCGCGGTATCTGAAGACCGTGGCCACGGCCAAGCACTATGCGGTACACAGCGGACCGGAATCGTCGCGGCACGTTTTCGACGCGGTTGTGTCCGAGGCCGACTTGCGCGATAGCTACCTGCCCCATTTCGAAGCGGCGATCAAGGAAGGCGGTGCCTTCTCGGTAATGTGCGCGTACAACAGCGTGGACGGCTTGCCGGCCTGCGCGAATCCGCGGCTGCTGGGCGATATCCTGCGCGGGGAGTGGGGCTTCCCCGGCTATGTGGTTTCCGATTGCGGCGCGATAGGCGATATCTACCAGGGGCATAAGGCGGCCAAGACGGCGGCCGAAGGCGTGGCCATGGCGGTGAAGGCCGGCACTGATCTGGATTGCGGCCTGGAATACGAGAATGTGGCGCCCGCGGTGCGTCAAGGCTTGCTGACGGAGAAAGATGTGGACACGGCGTTGCGGCGACTGCTGACGGCCCGCTTCAAGCTCGGCATGTTCGATCCGCCCGAAATGGTGCGTTGGGCGCAGATCCCGTACAGCGTAAACGAGAGCCCGGAGCACCGGGAACTGGCGCTGGAAGTGGCGCGCAAATCCATTGTGCTGCTCAAGAACGAAGGCGATGTGCTGCCGCTGAGCCGCGATACGAAGACCCTCGCGGTGATCGGACCGAACGCCGATTCGGTGGAAGTGTTGCTGGGCAACTATAACGGCGAGCCATCGCATCCGGTGACGCCGCTAGCGGGGATTCGAGCGAAGGTGGGGCCGGGCACGCGCGTGCTGTATGCCAGAGGGTCGGACCTGGCGGAGGGCATGCCGTTATTCGAAACCGTGCCATCGACAGCGCTGTTTACCTCGGACGGTGCGACCGAAGGCGCGAGCCGGGGCAACGGGCTGCGGGCGGAGTATTTCAATTCAGCGGCGTTCAACGGACGGGCCTACTTCAGCCAGGCGTTCGTTTCGCAAGCCACGCGCAAGGCGGCAGCGATTCCAGCGAATCCACAGCCGTTGTTCACACGCATCGATCCACAGGTGGACTTCGACTGGCGGGATGGCGCGCCGCGCGCCGACATGGACGACGACAACTTCGGCGTGCGTTGGACCGGCTTCCTGGCGCCGCCGGTCAGCGGCAAATATCAGTTGGGCGCCACGGGTCTAAATGCGTACGAGGTGTACCTGGACGGCAAGAGGCTGGTCGCGCGCAACAACGTACACGAGCGCGGTTATGAGTACGAAACCGTGGAATTGCAGGCGGGTAAGCTGTATCCCATCCGCATGGATTTCCACGAGGTGCATGGCGATGCGGATATCCGGCTGGTGTGGGCGCCGCCGCATGCCAGTTACGAAGACGAAGCCTTGAAAGTGGCGCAGCAGGCGGATGTCGTGCTGATGTTCCTGGGGCTTTCACCACGCCTCGAAGGTGAGGAGATGAAGGTGCAAGTGGAAGGCTTCAGCGGCGGCGACCGCGTTCGCCTGGGGATTCCCCGTGTGCAGGAAGCCCTGTTGCAGCGTGTGTCGGCGCTCGGCAAGCCAGTGGTGCTGGTGCTGTTGAATGGCAGCGCGGTGGCGGTGAATTGGGCGCGCGAACACGTGCCCGCGATTGTGGAACTGTGGTACCCCGGACAGGCGGGCGGCGCCGCGCTGGCGGATGTGCTATTCGGCGACTATAACCCTGCAGGCAGGCTGCCGGTCACATTCTATAAGTCGGAAGATCAATTGCCGCCGTTCGAGGACTACAGTATGAAGGGCCGGACTTACCGGTATTTCGAAGGCGAGCCGCTCTATCCTTTCGGTTATGGGCTGAGCTATACGGCATTCACTTACCGGAATCTCTCCGCGCCGGATGAAGCTCGGGTGGGCAGTTCGGTGAACGTTTCCGTGGAAGTGGAAAACTCAGGCAAGCGCGACGGCGAAGAGGTGGTGCAGTTGTACGTGAAGCATCCGGGTGTGGTACGGGAGCTGCAAGGATTCGACCGGGTGGCGTTGCGAGCCGGAGAGAAAAAAACTGTGACTTTTGCGGTCACGCGCGCGGAGGCGGGCGAGATCGGGCTTTCGGTGGGCGGACTTACCCGCAGTTGCCGGATTGCGCAGTAGATGCAAGCCGCATCACGAACATAAGAAAAAGAGTTGATCCTCCTTTCCGCCCCGAGTGAAGATCCGAGCCTTACCCGGGCTTTCTCGCCTGAAGCCCTTTGTGCCTCTCACTAGTACCGGTTCCGCCAACCAGTGGTTCTATCGGCGAACCAGCCGCTGGCGGGCCCATGCCGCTCGATATTGAGCCTGCTGGTCTCGTCACAACAGTCGGTTGGAGAGATTGAGCGTCAACTTCGCATGCCGCAGCCGGCCGTGTCCAAGCCGATGACGCGACTTGATCCATCTATCCGGCACAAGCGGGCGAAAGATGTCGGTCGCCATTCGAACGTATCAGCGACCCACAGATTCCTCCGACCAGGCTTAATTAATTACAACGATGTGGCGCTGGCAAAGAGTCGCGATGTGGAAACCGCGCTGGGGGAAAGATTCCGCCAGGGAAAAAGGGGCAACCACTGGCGGCCCGGTGGACCGGGTTGGTGGAGGAATTCACGGACGGCGATCCGGAGGTCCCGGTGGCATGAAGAACCTCTAGGCGATCACGACCCCAAGCGGGCTAAGACACCAAGGCTTGGGCCACGCGGCTAGCCAACTGGTCGAATGTGAGAATCTCGTAAATCGACGCATCTGACATGATGCGCGCCACCAGTGCGGTGTGCATGGCGTGTCCGGCGCGCTCCGCGATGACGTGCCCCAACAGCGGCTTGCCCAGCAACGCCAGGTCGCCGATCAGGTCCAGCGCCTTGTGGCGGCAACACTCGTCTGCGAAACGCAGCCCATCCGGATTCATGACACCGTCGCGGGTGAAGCAGACGGCGTTTTCGAGCGACGCGCCGCGAATCAGCCCCATGTTGCGCATCTGGTCGAGTTCGTGCGCGAAACCGAACGTGCGCGCGGGCGCGATTTCCGCGGCGTAGCGTTCCGGCGTGACCTCCATTTCAAGCGACCGGCACCCGGCGAGCGGATGCCCGTAGTCGGTTTCGCAGGTGAGACTGAAAGTCTCCGCCGGCAGGATCGAAATGCGCTTGCCGCGTTCCTCCACGAAAATGGGACGACGGATGCGCAGATACTTACGTTTACGCCGATACTGGCGGATGCCGGCCTCGCGGATCAGCTCCACAAAGGGCTGGCCGCTGCCATCCAGAATGGGCACTTCCAGGTTGTCGATCTCGACGAAGGCGTTGTCGATACCCATGCTATAGAACACGCTGAGCAGATGTTCGGTGGTGGAGATGAGCACGCCCTGGCGCATTAGGCTGGTGGCGTAGCTGACGCGCGCCACGTGCCGCCAGCTTGCGGCGATCGGGAAATTGTCCAGGTCGGTGCGCAGGAAAACAATGCCCGTGGAAACCGGCGCTGGAAGGATTCGGATGGAAACTGCGACACCCGAGTGCAGGCCGACGCCGGAAGCCTGGACGGGGCGTTGGACGGTCGTCTCAAAGCGCAAGTTGGTTCTCCGGATGATGCATCAGACGTAAGGCGTTGCCTTAGATAGCAAGGGTAACACCATGCCGGAAGTTCTTTGGGGTCAATTGCTTGGAAATCTGTACTGTAGCGGATTAGCCACAGTTTGCCTGCGGATTGTGGCGCAAACGATCAATCGGGCATCTCCTGGTAGGCACACTCCGAATTAAGCTCAGGGCGCGGAGACTTTCTTGAGGGCCACGGCATTCATGCAGTAGCGAAGGCCACTGGGCGGCGGCCCGTCTGGGAATACATGGCCGAGATGCGCGTCGCAGGTGTTGCAGATACTTTCTACCCGTTTCAGAAAGGCGGGTCCGTCAAAGCGATAGGCAATTGCGTTGAGCGCCACCGGCTGGGTGAAGGAGGGCCAGCCCGTACCGGACTCGAATTTCTCCGAAGCATCGAAGAGAACGGTCCCGCAGGAGACGCAGGAATAGATCCCCGGCTCGAAGAGACTGCACATCTGCGAGCTGAACGCGCGCTCGGTGCCCGACTGGCGCGTGACGCGATATTCCTCCGGGGTGAGTTGCTGGCGCCATTCGGCTTCGGTCTTGATGACCTTGCGGTCGGGGGCGGGGTTACCGGTCTTGGCGAGGTTCAGCACGTCGGGCCATTTGAGCATGATGATCCATGTTAGCGAATGAGGTTGAAAGTCCGGCAAATGGCATGGGCCAGATGCCGGCGGTGTGACACTCAGCTATCTAGGTAGGCGGTTGAGCTGGACTGTCACAGATTTGGGTAGTGGGCTACTTTGAAAGTAGCCCACTACCCGAGCTTCAGGTGAGCGATCGGTTCATGCGTCTTCAAGCCCGCATGCCCCAACGTGGACGGCCAGCGGGACGAGTTCGCCCTCGATTACTTGGCCGGAGAAATCACGAAGAGCGTGCCGTACCCGGCGCCGCCGGTCGAAGCCGCGCCCCAGACATTTCCTTCGTTGTCGACGACCACCCCAGCGTACGGCGTCGCGCCATCCGAGCCGCCTGTAAAGCTGTGCAGGATGGTGAGGGTGCCCGACGGAGACAACTCAAAAACCGTGCCGAATCCGAATGCGCCACCGAGCGTCGTGGTGCCATAGAGGTTGCCTTGCGCATCCCAAGTGAGGGCGGACGCCGGAACGGCTCCGTCCGGTGTGCCCGTGAAAGTGTGCAGAACAGTCTCGTTGCCGGTGGCGATATTCACCTTGAAGATCACGCCATTGCCGACGCCGAAATAGCCGTTGCCGCCCGACGAGGCTGTGCCGTAGAGGTTACCACTGCTATCGCCGACCAGGGCGCCCAGTGGCTGGCCGCCGTCCGATTCTCCGGTGAAGGTGTATAGCGGCGCGGCGAGGCCTACCTCGTAGACCGCCCCGGCCACCAATTCATTGTCGTCGCCGGCAGTGGTGCCATAGAGCTTGCTTGCCTGCAAATGTAGGCCGGCACGCGGGAGTGCGCCGCCCGGAGCGAAGTTCTTCAGGGTCGTATATGTGGCGCTCGAATACTCGAATACGGTGCCGCGCCCTTCGCTGGTGCCGCCAAAATAAGTTGTGCCATACAAGGCGCCCGAAGGCGTCATCACCAGCGTTCCGGCGGGACCACACCCTTCCGTTGCAGGGTTGCTGAAGCTGTATAACAGCGTAAACTTGCCTCCCGGACTCACCTCGAACATGGTTCCAAAGTTCTCCGCGCCGCCTCTGTAGGCCACGCCGTAAAAATTGCCGGCGGAGTCCTGGGCCAGGCCGGCGACGGGATCGGCGCCGTCGGGCGCGCCCATAAAGGAGTGCAGCACAGTTTCTGTGCGGCTCTTGAAATTTAGCGCGTAGACGGTTCCGTTGGCGTAGGCGCCACCGCCGCTGGTAGTGCCGTAAACATTGCCGTTGTAAAGAGTTGGCGTGGCCAACGGGGTTGCGCCGTCGGCGCCCCCGCTGAAGGTATAAAGCACCGTAAGAGTTTGTGCTTGGACCGGTTGCATGGCAACGAACGTGAGCGCCAGAACGGGCGCCGCACCCAACCATAACCGTGCCGTCTTACTTGAAATCGAAACTCGCATTCTAATGACCTCCCTGTGGATGTTTGGGTCTCTACAATGCATGCAGGATAACAGGCAATATGTACGTTTTTCAACCATCCGGTACTATTACCGCATTTACCAAAGTTAGGTACTATACGGCACAGAACTTTCTCGCGCCCGGCGCGATTGAACTTTCGCATCAATTTCGGAATAAATCGGCTGGAATTATGCTCTCATCGCGTATAATCAATTTAGCGTCTATTAAGTTTGGCTGGAGCTGGATGGGCCCGCCGGTTCCTCCTAGAGGGAAGCGCTGCGCAATGGACTTAGCCAAAGCTCTTGCCGATTTACGAAACCAGCGGGACGATCTCGACCAAGCCATTTTGAGTTTGGAGCGGCTTGCCAGTGGGCGCCCGCGTGGCCGCGGCAGACCTCCTGGCAGGACCATCGGCCGTGCCAAGAAGCGCCCACCGATTCCGACGCGCGGGAGCGCGGAGCCCTTGAACCAGCCTTAGACCAAGCTCGGTCTTTTGTTCCCAAGACGTAATCCACCGTGTACAATTAAAGTAATCTTATGATTACACGATCCATATCCGAAGCGCGCCGCGAGCTCGGCAAGTTAATCGATCTGGCCCGGCAGGGGCAGGATGTCGTCATCATCAAGGATTCCCGGCCGGTGGCGGCTTTGCGGCCCGTCGACGATGCCGATCTGGACTTGGCGTCTGAGATCACGGACGCTCAGTACCAACGCCTCGTGGAATGGGACCGCAAGCAACCAGGCAAGACGTTTTCCTCGCCTGAAGCCGCTGTAAAGTACCTCAAGGCGGAATTTAGGAAGAGGCGTTGAACATCGTTCTCAGAGATTCATTCCTGCGCGCGAGCCGCCGCCTGACGCAGGATGAGCGTGCCGCGTTAATGCAAATCTTCGTAGACCTCAGGGCGGACCTCGCCGATCCTTCCCGCCACACCGGACTGGGGCTGAGGAAACTGAATCCGCACCCCTTGTGGGAAGCCCGGCTCGGGCTGAAGATGCGTGCGCTGTTCCGCCTGGAAGACGATCACGTCATTTTCGTTTTTCTCGGCACGCACGACGAAGTCAGGCGGTTCCTGCGCAATCAAACCTAAACGGCTACGGAAGGCACGATCCAATAAACTTCGCCAGGTCCGCCTTCAGCTTCTCCAGCGCCGGCTTGTAAGTGTACATCATGTGGCCGGCCTCGAAGAAGTCCATGCTCACGTGATTGCGCAGCGTGGGGTCGAGCCCCAGGTGGTCGAAAGTGTATTCTGTGGCGAAGAACGGCGTAGCCAGATCGTAGTGCCCGTTGGCCACGAACACCTTCAGATCGCGGTTCTGGGTCATGGCGGCGCGCAAGCTGTCCGACACGTTGACGTATCGATTATCGTAATCGCCCCAACTCCACGGATGCACCCGCCCGGTGAGGATTTCGTACGGCAGGTCGCTCTCCCACTTCAACTCCGCGCGCACGTACTGGTTCCAGGCGGCGGTAAAGGGCGCGTACACGCTGGCGTAGCTGGGATCGTAATCCGGCGCGGCGCTGGTGGGATCCAAGTCGATGCCTTCGAGGCGGCTGTCGTAACGTCCCACGGTGCGGCGCTCGTCGCGCAACAGTTCCTTGGTAAAGCGGAAAATCGGCACGCGCAGATTGCTTTCGTCGATGAACTTGGCGGAGAGACCGGTCAGGCGCGCCAGCTTTTGCGCGGTCGCGGCGCGTTCTTCCGCTGAGACGGCGTCGCCCTTAAGCAGTGCCAGGGTGTACTCGTGCGAGGCGAATTGCCGGCTTTCTTCCAGCGCTTTGCTTTGATTGGCCATCAGATCCGGCGGCAATTTCTTGTGATACCAGGCGGTGGCGGTGTAAGTCGGCAGGAATAGAATGTATGGCAGATCGTTGCCCCGGTCGAAGCTGATGGTTCCGAAATTCAGCACGGCCGAGATCAGCATGACGCCGTTCAGCGCGTAGCCCATGCGCTGCTGCAGATAGCCGGAAAGATTGGCGGCGCGCGTGGTGCCGTAGCTTTCGCCGGCCAGGAATTTGGGAGAGGTCCAACGGTTGCTGCGCGTAGTGTATAGCCGGATGAAGTCGGCGACGGAATCCAAGTCGCCTTCAATGCCGTGGAAGTTCTTGGCATCCCCTTCCGGAATCGCACGGCTGAAGCCGGTCGAGACGGGATCGATGAAAACGATGTCGGTGACGTCCAGAATGGAGTATTCGTTGTCCACGAGTTTATAGGGCGGCGGCAGGGCGTTGCCGTCGGGATCCATCGCGACGCGCTTGGGTCCGAGCGCGCCCATCTGTAGCCACACCGACGACGAGCCAGGGCCGCCGTTGAAGGCGAACGTCAGGGGGCGGCGCGTGGTGTCGGGCACGTCGTCCTTAATGTAGGCAATGTAGAAGATGCTGGCGGTGGCGGTGCCGTCTTCCTTCTTCAACAGCATGGTGCCGGCGGTGGCTGTGTATTTGAGGTCTTTGCCGCCGATCTGAATGGTGTGTTTGGTCTGGGAGGTTTTCTCCTCGGGCGGCTTCTTGTCTTCCTTGTTTGGCGCAGGGGTGGGTGGCTTGGGAGCCTCCTGGGGCGGTTGCGCGAGGGGGCCGCCACCGCGCACAGCAAGAACGTCGTGAGTCGAAGCATAAGCAATTACGATACTACATGTGATAAAGCATGAGGTAAACAATCACGCCGGTGACGCTGACATACAGCCAGATGGGCAGTGTCCAGCGGGCGATTTGGCGATGCTTGTCGAAGCGACCGGCGAGACCGCGGCGCAGAGTTATGATCGCCAGAACCGGAACCGTAGCCGCCAGTATGGTGTGACTGGTAAGCAGGATGAAATATGCTGTCCGGATTGCTCCGGTCTTGGCGAAGTGCATGGAGCGCGCGCCAATTTGCACGTGGTAGACGATGTAACAGACTAGAAAGATGGACGAGGTGATGAAGGCTGCGATCATCACTTTGCGATGGGTTTGAATGCGCTTGCGGCGGATCAGCGTGTAGCCCCAGACTAGCAGCACGGCCGCGAGGCCATTGAGGGCGGCGTTGATGGATGGCAGATCGTGTACGGTCATTTGGAGTTCTCCACTGAGCCGGCTGAAAGCCGGCTGCGGGCAGGATTGCCCGCCCTCCAAGGCTCCGCAGCTAGCGTGCGTATA
>JBEKTJ010000255.1:0-9626 GCA_049516155.1 Bryobacteraceae bacterium | reverse complement strand
CCGATCGGCAAGGCATGCCCGTACGCCGAACTGAGGGTGGATGAATCGAACGGCGAACTGCTGGCCGCGGGCGAGTCCCTGATGACCGGGTACTGCAACCTATCCGAGGAAACGGCGCGCGCCTTTGCCCTGCTGGAAGGTAAGCGTTACTACCGCACGGGCGATCGCGTCACCCTAGGTTCCGACGGCAACTACACATTCGTGGGACGTCTGGATCGCCAGGTAAAGCGCCGCGGTTTTCGCATTGAGCTGGGGGAAATCGAGGCGGCGCTTGGCCGGCACTGTTCAGTCGTGGAGGCCGCGGCCGTCGCGCTCCGGACTGAAAGCCATGGCACAGTCATCACGGTTTTCATACGAATGCGCGCCGGAGAAGCGTTATCGCCGATCGAAGTCAAGGCTTACTGCGCCAACGCGCTTCCATCTTACATGCTCCCGGACCGAATTGCCTTCGTTGATGCCATTCCCCGCGGAAGCCGTGGCAAGATCGACTATGAGGCCCTGGAGCGGGCAGCGGGGGAACCGGGCCATGGACATTAAACCTGAAATCCGCGTGTATGTTATCGAGAACTACCTGCCCGGCGGAGGCAATGTCACTATAGAAGACACTACGCCGCTCATCACTGGCGGACTGATCGATTCCATCGGCATGATCGGCCTGGTCCGCTTCCTCGAGAGCCGTTTCCAAATCGAGTTCACGCCGAGAGAGCTTGACGCGCATCGCTTGGATACCATCGAAGGCATCGAGCGCCTGGTTCTCAAGAAGCTGGAGGCATGCCGACCGTAGCATCGGGTTAATCCGCTTGATGAAACCGTCGTGGAGGGCGGCCAATCTTGGCCGCAGCCGCCTTTTTAGGCGGCCAGAGCCGGCTGCGGGCAGGATTGCCCGCCCTCCAGGACGGTTTTCGACGTTGACACGGTATGATTCGGCTCACGCATTTCCGCGGCGTCCCGATTGCCTTTGCATTTCTTTCCCTGCTGGGTTGCCCGCGCGGCAAGGAAGCTTTTGAGAAAGTACCGCTGCATCCTGGGGACGTGGAGTTCGCCAAGGGGCCTGAGACGGCTAATCTGACCGTGGAGCGAATCCGCTTCTGGTCCGATCAAATGGACGAGCCTCGCTACTTCCTCGCATTGGTGCCGAAAACCCCGGCCCACCCCAGCGACGTTTTCATTCTGAATCATGGGTGGTTCGACCGGCCGGAATACCTTCTGAAGTATCTCAAGGTAGACCAGGTGTACGACGGCATGTTGCAGCGCGGCGAGGTCCGGCACGCGATTGTTGTCATCCCCGATGTTCGCTTCAAGAGTTTTTACGGATGGCGCTCGGAGCGTTACCCCTTTCCGCCTTATCTGACATTGCTGGCGGAAGAAGTTTCCGGTCTGGTCTCCCGCCATTATGGAATTCCGTTCGCGCGCGAACATTGGGGCATCGGCGGATTTTCGTTTGGCGGTTATATATCTCTCGACGTGGGCCGGCGCTACCCCGGCCGCTTCGGCAGCGTCAGCGTGATTAGCGGGTTATACGACGCGAACTGGAGCTTCTGGCCCACTGACCCGCCTAAGTCGCCCACTCAGGATTCTAACGGCAGAAGCGCGCAGACTGTCGTGGCGCCCGGCCCGATTCCGCGACTCTTTCTCGCCTGCGGAACTAATGACCGATTCATTGCCACCATGCAGCGGTTGCATCAAACTCTGCTGAGCCTGAACATACCGCACGATTGGTCCACCGGACCCGGCGGCCACACTTGGGAATATTGGTCTTCGGTTCTTCAGCCGATGATCGAATTTCACCTTGGCTCGGGACAAAATGGCGGCAACCGCTAAGTGTTAATTCGACTTGATCATGTGCATGTCCCTGAGCCTGCCGCGGGGGCCTATGTGGCGGGCGTTCATCATACCGGCGGTGTACTGCCCGGCGAACGATTTCTGGCCGTCCCACGTAAGCTGCGCGGAATAGTCGACTCTTCCCCTGATGCAGAATAATAGGAAGATTTGCTTTCCGCTGACCACGCCTAAAAGATCATAGCTGGCGCCGGTACCGGTGAAGTCCCGGCTACCTTCGTGCTGAACCAGGACCAGCGTGCCCCATTCCTTGGATTGCCAGCTTCCGTTGACACTGACTTCAGCCGGCGCAGTCTGCTCGGCCAGCCACGACTTGCCAACCGTCTCCACCTTCTGCGCGAACGCAAGAGTCGCGAAGAACAGTGTGAACGTGAGTAAGAGGAACTTTGTTACCGCCGCACGTACTATGTTCAAAACCACCTCCTATAGAGCTACCGTGCCTGTCCAGGCGATTTCGGCCAGCCTGGAACTAAAGATAAAAATTATCCCACACCGGCGACCATTGTCAAGCGCGAATGCCAGGAATCTTGCCCCGTGCTTCACCCCGGCTTCTGCTGCCCCAAGCCCCCGGCGCTATC
The DNA here is from genome assembly GCA_049516155.1 of Bryobacteraceae bacterium. GTDB lineage: Bacteria > Acidobacteriota > Terriglobia > Bryobacterales > Bryobacteraceae > Bog-159. Next base: position 7,209 of record JBEKTJ010000255.1, on the reverse strand, counting down.
GGAATCGCTTGACCCGCGCGGATTGCTCAGTGGTAGAATCGGCGATTCTCAGGATGCGAAAAAGGGAGTCCTGGTTGAGATAGAGAAAGAAAAGGAGAAAGAGAAGATGAAGAACGTTTTGCCGATCATGTTGACGCTTTTTCTTGCTTTTCCTGCCGTTGCGGGCAAGGTGGAAGGCCGAGGCCGGGAGTGGCTTGATGAGCACAAAGATACTCCGCAGCTAAATGTCACGGGAACTTGGGAATCTCACGATTGGAATACGCTGAGCTTGACTCAGGCGGAAGGGAGCAGGGATGTGAGCGGCACGGACAAGAAGTTCGAGCTCACCGGCGTCGTCAGCGGAAAGAGCCTCTATCTGCTTTTTGCTGACGTTAGGTCATGGCCTTTGTCAGTCAAAAGGTTATCCCCTGCGCTTGAAGAGGTCTTCGGCCACGCCAGCGCCGCGTGACTAAGCGTACTTGCATGCGGCGAAGCGCGGGCAAGGCGCGATCCTCATCCGTGCTCAACCGGCGAACCAAAGTCGCTTGTGACGGAAAGCGGACCTTGGCCCGCCAAGGCTGGCGCAACGAGCGCCTCAGTGCGTGGCTTGTTCCGACGAAATTCGCCAGACGCCATCGGTCCGCACCAGCGTCATGCGCTCCTCTTCCTCGCCGGCTGGACGCCCACGCCCCGAGGCTTGCCAGTGCCAATGCTTGCGGAAAGTGACCACCGCGCGGCTGTCGTTCACCGGCGTAATGGTGACACCGGTCACGCGATAGACGTCAAGACGGCCGTACCGCGCGCGGTCCCGCAGGATGCTCTGGCGCACAGCCTCGCGCGGCACATCGTGGCGTGAGAAATAGGTGCTCACTACCGGCGCATAACATTGCGCGGCCGACTCCACATCGCCGCGCCTCAATGCGCCGGCCCAGCGATCCACCAGTTCGTGAACCCCCGCGGTATCCGGCTCGGGCGGCGCCGGAGTACCCTCCACGATGGGCCGGGTGTCCAGCGGTGGCGCGGGCGGCGCGGCAGTGGCGGCAATCCGGGCGACACCCGCATCCGGATGCCACCACAGATAACCGAGCGCGCCGCCAGCCAGGCCCAGCAGCAGCGCTGCCGCGTACCAGGGCCATCGCCGGCGCCGGCCTGCGACGGCGGCACGCTCGGATTCAGCCTCCCGGCGCGGACGCGGCGGGGGCCACGTCATCAAGGGGGGCGGCGCCGCGGCCGCCGGCGGGTTGTTCGCCCGCGCCGGGTCTACGGCCGGCGGCTGCATAGCATGTCCACAACGCCGCACGAAGAAATCCGCCTCGCTGGTTCCCATCAAACTGGGCTTCACCAACAACACCACGTCCTCCGACGGGTCGAAATACACTCGCATCAGGTCTTCGTCTTCCTGGCAAAGCTCCACTTCGGGGGCCGTGTGACTGCGATAGAAGCCCAGCACCGACAACCCCGGCTGCACCCCTCCGCGAAACCACTCCAGAGTCTCCCGCAGCAGTTCGCAGTCGGCCTCCGAAAGGCGGTAAGAAGGCCCGAAGCGATGCTCGGAGGGGACCGGCTCAAAGTCCTCTACCACAATGCGATCGTCCTCGCGCCGTCCGAGCAGAATACCGCCAGTCTCCGCGCCGCGGTGTGGCGCGGCGGTGAAAGCCTCGCTGACTTCCCGGTGGATGCCTTGCATGGCCCGCCGGCGAAAAGCGACCGGCGGCAGCTCCGGCGCGTCCCAAGTCACAAATTCGAGTTCCATTTCCTGGCTGGAAGATAGTCCGGGCATGCGTTGATGGTCAACTACTCAGACGGCGGCGCATTACGGCGCGTTGCGAAAACTAAGCTGTCAGCCGCCGTAACAGTACCAGGCCCATCTCGATATCGCGTTGCCGCCGCATAGGGTCGCTCGCCTCGCGCTCAATAGTAAGCGGGCCTTTATAACCTATCTCCTTCAACTTAGTGACAAACCGCTCCATTCCGACTGAACCTTGGCCCAGCGGTTGCTCGCTTCCCAACGCGCCGTGGATCGCCCGCGGTGGCCAGTCGCCGTCTTTGCAGTGTACTGTAAGCACGTGCGGCGCAAGCGTGTCCAGGGCGGCGATCGGATCGCCGGTCCCGTAAAGGATCATATTGGCCGGGTCGAAGTTGATGCCCAGATTGGCGCGCTGGGCGCTCAACAGGAAATCAAGCAGGGCGGGCGCCGATTCCTGCCCGGTTTCAAGCGCGAACGTTTGGCCGTGCCTGGCGGAATGATCGCAGACGCGCCGGACCGTATCCCGCACCGCTACATAGTCCGGGGAAGACGTGTCTTCCGGCACAAAGCCGATGTGCGTGGCGATGCCCCGCACGCCTAGCTCGGCGGCGAAATCCGCGACGGCTAATGTACGCAACTCACGCTCCGCGCGCGTATCTGGCGGCACAAAGCCCACGGTTCGCTGCACCGTGGGAATGTCCGCATAATCTTCGCCTATATATGCTGCAAACACCGTAGCGACCGTAAAGTTCTCATCCGCCAGCGCTTGCTTCCAGCGCGCCGCCGCGCCTTCCAGCGGCATGCTTCCGGGAATGCCCAGTTGGCCGCAGCGCACGCCCCACGATTTCAGCTCGCGTATGGTTTCGTACGGATCGCCTCCCGCCCAAAACATGACGCCGATTTCCATGTCGTTCAAAGGTTGCATGCGATCTTCTCTCCGTTTCGGTTGCGGGATTCCAGCATGAGGTGCGCCAACTTCACCGCCGCGGCGGATTCTTCGGGCGGGCACGCCTGCGGCTTCTCGCCGCGCGTTGCGCAATTGAGGAAATATTCAAGTTCGGCAAGGTAGCCGTCCGTGGCCGCCATATCCGGCGCGTGTTCGCCCCCATCGGCGCTGTATTCGGCCAACCGCGGGCCTTTGCCGGCAGCGGAATCGAACTCCAGGGTGCCCTCGTCCGACACGATAGTAAACTCCATCGAGAAAGGAAAGGCTGCCGGATGGTGCCAGCCGCCGGATATCGCCACCGCGCCTATCCCGGGATACCGGAATTGCGCCATTATCCAATCCACCCCGCGCCCCAGATCTTCGTATCCCGAGGCCGTTACGGCTTCCGGCTTGCCGAACACATGCAGGCAGAAATCGATATCGTGGATCAACAGGTCGAATACTCCGCCGCCGCTTTGCGCCGGGTCCGATAGCCATGCGCTCCAGGCGGGTGCGGCGCATCGCCGGCGGAAAATCGCGGCGCGCACTGGGCCCAGCCGCCCGGAGCGCAGGATATCCGCGGCGGCGCGATAGGCCGGGATGAAGCGCACCACCTGCGCGGCCATCAGGACGCGGCCGTGACGTTCGGCGGCGGCGATCATGCGGTCCGCGGACGCGCCATCCAGGGCCATGGGTTTTTCCACCAGCACATGCTTGCCCGCCGCGAGCGCCAGCGCCGCGATGCGCTCGTGGAGATTCGTAGGCAGGCAGATATCGACGGCTTCTATCGAAGGATCGCGCACGGCCTCCTCCGCGCTGGTGTACTTGGCTACCGCGGAGAAATCCAGCTTCCCGCCCAGGCCCCCAAGATTTCCTTGGACACCTGTGAAATCGCCGGAAAGCCGCCCCGGGTCGCGGCTCGAAACTGCGGCCAACTCAGCGCCCGGAATTTGCCGCCATGCGTTCACATGCGTACTTCCCATAAAGCCCAGGCCAATCACCGCGATCTTCATAATGGCTTCCGCGCCACGAACATCTTCAGCGGTGGGAAGCTATCGCGCCAGAATGGTCCGCGCCATTCGACGGCAAACCCGAGGCCGGCGAACACCGCCGCGTATTTCTTGGTCAGCCTGTAGTCGGAGATTACCGCCGATCCGTCCGGCCGCAGAACGCGCGCAATCTCGCGGCAGGCTTGGTCGCGCCCCGCTTTTTTCGGGATGTTATGGATGCACAGGTTCGAGACCACTACATCGAACGAGCGATCCGGAAAGGTCATCCGGCTGGCGTCTTCCGTGCGCACCTCGACCTTGCCGCCCACGCCCTCCATCTCGATGTTGGCCTGGGTGCGCTCGATGGCATTGCCGGACAAGTCTTTCGTGCTCCAGATATCGATACCCACCGCGCGCCCGGTGGTGAGCCTCTTCGCCGCGCCGATCAGCAGCAGCCCGCGGCCCGTGCCGACGTCCAGCACCGATTCATTGCCGGTCCACGATATCTGCGCCAGCATGCGATCGCGGTGCCGGAACTTTCCCCACTTGACGTAGACGAACATCAGCACGCCTTCCAGCAAAAAGATTCCGCCGGTAATTTGCGGGGCATGGTCGAAATCGATGATGACCGCGCCGATCGAGATGGGGCGGGCAAAGACGCCCAAGACCAAGCAGAGTGCGCCGGCCACGAAGAACATGGCCAGGACGCCGGGCGCGTCGATGCCGTAGTCGGGATGTTTGCGCATGCCGGCCGCTAGCTCCGTGGGCCGTAGGTCTTCGAATACTTATTGCGCGGGTTTGTCACCGTGAAACTTCCATCCGGGCGCACACTGACGTGGATCCAATTCCCCACGTCGCCCACCTCGTCTGTGTTGGCGATGAATGTGTCCGGCGCGTTGTGGTCCCTGCCGCCGGAAATGGCGAAGTGCAACTGCCAGATATCCTCCAGGCCGGGCGAAGCGTGGATGGTTTGCCAGACGGACGGCGAGCCGCCCTTGCGCGCGCCGTTATCCATGATGGCCACGCGCGGATGAATCCCTTGCACAAAGGCGGGCGAACCGGATAGGTCCGAGCCGTGGTGCGAGACGATGTAGAGATCCACCGTGCCGATTTTATTGTTGGGGCAGACCAGCTCGTGCTCCTTGTTCCAGGTGAGGTCGCCCATGTCGAGCGCGCGGAAGTTTCCGAATGTGATCATGGTGCCCACCGAGCGCGCGTTTTCGGTTGCGTCGGGAGCCTGCAGCCGGTCCGCTGCACATAATGGATTGGGTTGCCCCGCCCCGGGCAGCGGGCTTTCGATCTCGTCGCCATCGGCGGTCAGCACCTTCACGTCGAGGCCTTTAATCGGAATCGTGACGCCGGGCTTGGCCAGGATGTGATTGCCTTTCGCCCGGTATTCAACGTAAGCGGCGTACAGTTCCTTGGCGCGTTGATCGTGCTCCACGCTCTCGCCGTGGTCGATGAAGTTGTGGATGGGCAGCTTGCGGGCGAGTTGCGGTACGCCGCCGACGTGATCTTCGTGGAAGTGGGTGATCAGAAGGTAATCGATGGCCTTCACGCCGGCGTGCTTGGCGGCCGCGGCGATACGGTTGGCATCGCGGCTGTTGTTGCCCGACCAGCCGGTGTCGACCAGCATGGATTCGCCGGAAGGCGCCACGAACAGCGTGGCTTGGCCGCCTTCGACGTCGATGAAATAGATTTCCAGATTCTTGGCGGCGGGCAGCAGGGCCGCGCCTGCGAGGGCCAGCAGGACGATGGGGAATGCGCGCATGGGTAGATTTTAGCGCCTGTGGGGCAGCGCCGTGCGCTGCCATGTGGGACAGGACTCCCGGCCTGTCGTCGTGGAAGCGCGTGGGTCCAACGATTGCCTTCCGGACTTGCTGGAGTCCCGCAGCCAACATCTCTCTGAAGGTGCAGAGCCTCGACGTCGGAACTGACGACCTCAATTGCCCGCTCGGGATCGATCCCAGCACTTGCCAGAACTCCCGCTGCAATCAGGCCCGAGCGGCCAACGCCTTGACGACAGTGGTGACCGTCAAGGACCGTTCCATCCGTCCGCACTCTTAGCGAATCTGTCTGGCCGGAGTGTAGCGAGGATTCAATCGCGTCGGTGGATAGACGGCGGAATACTTCAAGCTTCACTGGGATCGGCAGATCTTTGGAATGCAGGAATCTTAGTTTCGGTCCTGCCGGGGACTTCATCTTGTCATTGGTACTACATGCCATTGTGTGTGTGGATCGCCTGTCGGGGCAAATTCCGGGTGCGGAGAAAGCCGCTGTGCAGATTTCGGGACCTGTAATCTTCCTCCCCCGATTGTTTTACTTATGCAACCGTCTCTCGCCCGAGCTTTGCCAACAATCCACGATCTACTTTCGCCTTCACCGTCCGCCGGTCGAGGCCCAGTCGGCGGGCAGTCTCTTCATAGCTGCCCGTGCGGCTGTAAACGATCGTGACATAGCGCGTCAATAGCTCATCGGCGGAGAGGCGTCCGGTGCGGGCGTCCAGCGCGAACTGCTCGACAGCGTTGCGGGCGTGGGGCCGGGACGGCTGGTAGTTGCGGCGGATCAGCACGTTTTTCACGCACTGCTCGAGCTCACGGTAGTTGCCGGGCCAGGCGTAGTCCGGCGGCAGGTTCGAGGCCATCCACTCCAGCACTTCACGCGCCAATGTCTCGGCCTCTTCTCCAGCCACGCGGCGCGCCATATAGAAGACCAGCTCGCGCAGCACGGCGGGGGAATCGGCAGCCGGTAGTATAGGTCCTCGCGGAAGCGCCCCTTGCCGATCAGCGTGGCCAGATCGCGATTGGTGGCGGTGAGCAGCTTGCCGCGAAACTGCCGGCTGGCGGTGTCGCCAACCGGGTGGAAAGTGCGTGTCTCGATGACCCGGAGCAGCTTCACCTGAATGGCCGGGTCCAGATCGCCAAGCTCGTCGACAAACACGGAGCCCAACTCGGGACAAGTTTCGAGCCATCCCTTGCGATCGGCCACCGCGCCGGTGAAGGCGCCGCGGCGATGTCCGAACAATTCCGATTCGACCAGCGTCGGCGAGAGGGCGGAGATATTGATGGCGAAGAAGCCGCAGTCGTCGGCGAAGGATAGCCGCTGATCGTCGAAAGGCACGTAGCGGGATTGCGCGATGGCGCGCGCCACCAGTTCTTTGCCGGTGCCGGACGGGCCGGTGATGAGGGTGGCGAACTCACCCATACGCGCGTAGAGCGTGCGCCGGTAGCGCCGGATATCGTGCGTAAAAATAGATTGCCAAATGGAAGCGCGCAGGCGGGCGGCCGGCATGGAACTGCCGATGATGTCGCGGAACACCTGCTCAAAGGCGCACTGGATCTGGCGGAAACAGGCGAACGTGTGGCGGGGATCGTGGCCGGTGGGAAAGCGCACGCCGTCGATATGGAAGAAGTGCCGCCAGTCGGCCAGGAAGTTGTTGTAGAAGCGCCAGCGGGCCGGGTCGCTCTGGGCCGCGGTAGGTCCGAAAGCGGCTGCGAAGAAATAGCGGTAGTAACGCTGATAGAGCAGGTGCAGAATCGCGTCTTCATAGAGCGCAAGGTCCGCCGGGC
>JBEKTJ010000254.1:0-10064 GCA_049516155.1 Bryobacteraceae bacterium | reverse complement strand
ATGCCGCCGGGATCGAGCTCCACTCCCGGCCGGTCGAAGCTTACGGTCTGGTGGGCAAAGTCGAGGTGCACGTGCCGGTACCCAACGCTCTGCATCGCGGCCATCACTTCGGCGCGGTGCGGCACGTGCCCGGTTCCTTTATAGAATCCCCAGACCTTCATCAGCGGCCCAACAGAGATGTCGAAGGCGCCTTCGCTCTGGCGGCTGTACTCCTGGCAGGCGGCCAGCAACTGGAACAATTCGGGCGAAATCTGCACAGGGCGCCGGGCAGCCTCACGGTTCACCTCGCTCCACTCACTATCGGGCTTATAGTTCGAAAGCATACTGTCCAGTTGCCGCACTTCGTCGAACGCGGCTCCGACCGCGGCCTCCATTTTGTCCCGATCATAACCATAGACGGCGATGGAATAGGCGGAGCCCATGGCCTCGGCGCTTTGTTCCAGGCGCAAGAGCTCATGGCCGGCCCGGGCGGGCAAGGAGGACCATACCACCGCCAACAAAAACAAAACTACCACATTTTGTTTGACTTTAGGGCCGATTTTCCGTAGGCGCACGCTTTTTTTTCGCCCTTTTCAGCAGGATCTCGACCCGCGTAGCGGCGTCCGGGTAGTAGTCCGGCTCGAAATGCAGTTCGGGAATCCTCCGGAGATTCAGGCGGCTCGCCAGTTCGTGCCGGAGGTAGTTACGGGCATGCTCCAGCGCGGCCATGGCTTGTTTTTGCTCTTGCTCGGCGCCGCCCAAGCTGACCTTGACCATGGCATGGCGCGAGTCCGGACTCACGGTAACGTCCGTCACATCCACCGCAGCCAGCCGCGGATCGGACAGCTCAAACCCGACGATCTCGGACAACTCCTCCCGGACCGCCACGGAGACTCGCCTGGAACGATGCTCATCCATGCATCACATCCATTCGACCGTTGCACCGGTCAGTTCCGATCCCAGCAGCGCGGCGGCTTCATCTTCGACCGACTGCAATACTTTCTCGGCATACACGCGATCCGCAGACACCGTTACCGCCGCCACTACGGCCCGCTGCCACAGATCCTGACAGTCGATCTCCGCCACCGCCACGTTGAACTTGCCGCGCAGGCGGTCTTTCAGGCTCTTCACCACGTGGCGCTTGTCCTTCAACGAGTGCGAGTCTTGAAGGACGATTTCGAGCGTCAGCACACCGATCGTGGCCACCAGCGCCTCAGGCGAACACTTCGGTGGCTACGCGCTCGGTGACAAACGCCTCGATGATATCGTTCTGCTTGATATCGCCGAAGTTTTCGAGCGTGATGCCGCACTCCATGCCGCTCTTCACCTCGCTGACGTCATCCTTAAAGCGGCGCAGCGAACTGATCTTTCCGGTGTAAACCACCACGTTGTCGCGCAAGAGGCGCACTTCACTGTCACGCGTGATGGTGCCATCCTGCACCTGGCATCCGGCTACATTGCCAACCTTGGTAATGCGGAAGGTATCGCGCACCTCGGCCTTGCCCCGGTAAACCTCTTTGAACACGGGCTCCAGCAGGCCGGTCATGGCGCGCTTGATCTCATCGGTCAGGTTGTAAATGATGGTGTGCAGGCGGATATCCACTTTTTCCTGCTCCGCCAAAGCCGACGTGTTGCGTTCCGGGCGAACGTTGAAGCCGATGATAATGGCATCCGAGGCGGAGGCCAGCAGCACGTCGGACTCGTTGATGGCGCCCACGCCGGAGCGCAGTACGCGGATCTTGACCTTATCGTTCGACAGCTTCTGCAGCGTGTCGGAAAGCACTTCGGCGGAGCCGCCCACATCCGCCTTGAGAATGATGGGCAGTTCGGTGACTTCGCCGGCCGCCAGCTTCTTATGCAGCATTTCCAGCGTGATCCGGCTGCTCTTGGCCAGCGTAGCTTCGCGCACTTTGGCTTCGCGGAAAAGCACGATCTGTTTGGCTTTGGCCGTGTCCGTCACCACCTGGAAATCGTCGCCCGCCTCAGGCATGGATTCGAGGCCCAGTACCTCGACAGGCGTGGAAGGCTCCGCCTCGCGGATCTGTTCGCCGCGGTCGTTCAGCATGGCGCGCACCTTGCCGAAGACGGCGCCGCAGATGAAATAGTCGCCCACGCGCAACGTCCCGTTACGGACCAGCACGGTGGCCACCGGTCCGCGGCCGCGGTCCAGCTTGGCTTCCAGCACATTACCCATCGCTGGGCGGCCTGGATTTGCCTTCAGATCCTGTAGGTCGGCCACCAATAGAATCATCTCCAACAGCAGATCCAGGTTGATCTTCATCTTGGCGGAGACGGGCACCATCACCGTATCGCCGCCCCAATCCTCGGCCAGCAATCCGCGGTCGGAGAGTTGCTGTTTGATCCGCTCGGGCTGCGCGTCGGGCTTGTCGATCTTGTTGATGGCGACGACGATGGGAACCTTGGCGGCGCGGGCATGGTCGATGGCCTCCAGGGTCTGGGGCATCACGCCGTCGTCCGCCGCCACCACCAGCACCACGATGTCGGTAACCTTTGCGCCGCGGGCGCGCATGCGGGTAAACGCCTCGTGGCCCGGGGTGTCAATGAAAACTATCTTGCGGCCGTCCTTTTCGACGTAGTACGCGCCGATATGCTGCGTGATGCCGCCGGCTTCTTTGCCCGCCACATTGGCTACCCGAATAGCGTCGAGCAAGGAAGTCTTGCCATGGTCCACATGCCCCATGATGGTGACCACGGGCGCCCGCTTGAGCAGATTTTTCTGCTCCTCGGTGACCTCAGTTTTCTGTTGAGATTCTTCCTCGTAAGTAATTGTGCTGGTGGAGGCTCCAAACTCGCGCGCCATCTCCGTCGCCAGTTTGGAATCCAGCGTTTGGTTGATGGTCGCCAGGATGTTGCGGTCCATCAGTTTCTTGATGACCATGCTGGCCTTGACATCCAGCTTTTCGGAAAGTTCCTTGACCGTAATGCCTTCCGTGACGGTGATCTCACGGCTGACCGGCGGCGGTCCGGAGGGAGTTTGGCGGCGCGTGGACGGGCGCAGAATCTTCTCTTCCGGCTCGGCGCTACGGTCGCGCTGGGGACGGCCGCGGTTACTGCCAGGGCGGCGTTGCTGATCGGGCAGCGGTGGCGCGACCGCGGGCTCCATCCCCGGGCGTCGCGAGGTGGGATGCATCGGGCGCGGCCCGCCGCCGGGGCGCATGGGAACGCCTGGGCGGACACCCGGACCGGGGCCCTGCCTTGCCACTGCGGGTTGGCCGGGACGGAGCGGTCCGCGGTAAATCGGCTGTCCCGGCGCGGGAGCGCTCTGCGGGCGCGGAATGCCCGGGCTGATGGGGCGGCCGGGCGCGGGAGCGGCAGGCATGCCGGGCGAAGCGGCGCGGGGCTGGCTCAGCCTGGCTGCCAGATCCGCGCGCGGCGGCACCACGGGACGCGCGGCGGGCTGTCCCGCCAGCGGGCGTGCGGGCGGGCGGGGTGCGGAAGGCATCGGAACGCCGGGTGCAGCAGCGGGTGCGGGATAGCTGCTGGTAGGCAACGGAGCGCTCGGGGCGCGCCCAGCCACACCGGGTCTTGCCGCGATCGGCGCCGAGGGTGAGATCGGTTCATTAGCGCCTGGCGGCATCGGCTGCCGTGGTCCCGATAGTACTTGGCCCGGACGCGCCGGCGGTACCGGTCTGGCCACGGGCAGCGCAGGACGGCCGGGGGTAAATGCCGCGGGTGGCGCGGGTGGCGTGGGCGCGGGGGCGATACGCGGGGCCGCTGGCGCGGGAGACTGCGCGACAGCCGGCGAACTGCCCGCTAGTGGCGGACGAATGGGTAGCGATGGACGACTTGCCGGACGATCCGGGGCCGTTTTCCCGGCGACCGGCTCCGGAGCCTTCTCCTCCACGGCGGGTGCGGTCGCCTGGCCCACAACCCCCTCCGGCGCAACTTCCGCGGCTGGAGCCGGCTCGACTGTAGGGGCTGGCTGCGGGGCAGGCGTGGCTGCCCGCGCTTCCGGCTCCGCATATGGCTCGGGCAATTCCCCTGCGAGCAACCGCCTCAGTCTGAGGGCGACATCTTCATCGATCGAGCTGGAATGCGTCTTCTTTTCGGTTACGCCCAACTCCGGGAGCCGGTCAAGAATCTCGTGCGCCTTGACCTCCAGCTCCCGAGCCAGCTCATTAATACGAATCTTGTTCATAGATACAAAACTGTCTCGCGGAGACGCACTTCACTCGTTTTGCGAACCGCTGTCTGCCGACTCGTCGTGAGAAACGCGCCCCGAGTCTATTATGGTATCAGACTCGCCAGCCATCTCAATGTCTTGCGCTTCGCGGCCTGGCGCTGCTTCCAACGTGCCGGGCGCCGGCTCCGGCTCCCCGGCGGGCGGCGCAGCTTCGCTTTCCGCAGGCTCCGATTCCGCGGCGGAGATCTCCGTATCCTCCGCCAGCGCCGGCGCGGCCTCCTCGAACTGGCCGTAATAAGCGGTCACCGAATCGCGTATGTTCTCCACCATCTCCGGATCGATTCCTGGAATCTCCTGCAACTGCTCGGGCGTCATCCCGCCCAGCTTGTCGATAGTGCCGACACCGGCTTCGGCCAGTCTTCCGGCCAGTTCTTCACCCATGCCATACGCGATCAACGAGGACACCGGCTCCGGCGGATTGACCAAAGCGGCCATAGCCGACTCCACCTCCTGGCGCTTCTCCTCTTCGCTCTTGATGTCCACCTTCCAGCCCAGCAGCTTCGCCGCCAGCCGCACGTTCTGGCCTTTCTTGCCAATGGCCAGCGAGAGCTGCGAATCGTCCACGATCACTTCCATGTGCTTTTCAAGCGCGTTGACGATGGTCACGCGGCTGATCTTCGCCGGGCTTAAGGCGTGCGTGGCGAAGGTCACGGGATCTTCGGAATATTCGATGATGTCGATCTTCTCGCCGCGCAACTCGCGGATGATGGATTGCACGCGCATGCCTTTCATGCCCACGCAAGCGCCCACGCTATCCACATCCCGGTCGCGGCTCTGCACCGCGATCTTGGTGCGCTCACCGGCTTCGCGCGCGCAACCCTTGATAGTCACGGTGCTGTCGTAGATTTCCGGAACTTCCTGTTCGAAAAGGCGCATCACCAGTTCCGGCGCGGCGCGCGATACAGCCACGCCCGGACCCTTGCTGGATTTGTCCACCACGCGGATCACGCAACGCACACGGTCGCCCACGCTGTAGCTCTCCAGGCGGGACTGCTCCTTCTTAGACAGGCGCGCCTCGGTCTTGCCCAGATCCAGAATGTAATCGGGACCCTCCACCCGTTTCACCGTGCAGTTCACCAGTTCGCCCGTGCGCCCGGAGTACTCGTTAAATACCGTCTCCCGCTCGGCCTCGCGCACCTTTTGGAAAATGACCTGTTTGGCAGTCTGCGCCGAGATGCGGCCTAGCAAGTCGGTCTTCTTGGGAATGCGGATCTCAGAGCCGATTTCGGCTTCCGGATTGATGCGGCGTGCCTCGGCCAGAGTCATTTCCTTCGCCGGATCTTCCACCGCCTCGACCGCTTTCTTGACCGCGAAGAGCTGCAGCGCGCCGGTCTTTTCGTGCAACTCGGCGATATAATCCTCCGTGGTGCGGAAGTGCTTGCGCGCGGCGATCAGCATGGCGTCCTTCACCGCGTCCAGAACGATCTGCGGATCGATGCCCTTTTCCTTGCTCAATATCTCGATGGACTGAAAAATCGTTTCCAAAGTGTTCCTCTTCTATTCTGTATCTGGATTGTTAACCCGATAGCCAGGAGGGGTTTACCACTCAAATTTCAAGTTTGCCTTTTCTACTTGTTCCAGAGGAAAGCGGATCTGCCGACCGGCCGCTTCCAGGCTGACGACGCCATCGGCAAAGCCTGCCAGGACGCCCTCCCAATGGCGCTGATTTTCGACTGGCGCGCGCAAAGTGACTTTAGCCTTCTTCCCCTGAAACCGCTCGAAATCCCGCGGCTTGATCAGCTTGCGCTCGAGCCCCGGGGAGCTGACTTCCAGCGTGTAATGGCCGGGCACCAGGTCTTCAACATCCAGAATTGTACCGACCTGATGCGAAATCGTTTCGCAATCGGCGTGGGATACGCCTTCGGGCTTATCGATGGAAATGCGCACAAACTGATTCTTCCCGCCGCCTTTAACTTCCACTTCAACGATTTCAATGCCTTCGGAGGCGCCCACGCGCTGGGCGATCTCCTCAATGCGCGATGAAATTTCCAGCCGCATATAGACCGAAATGGTGTTCGTCCCAACAAAAAAGTGGGCTTTCGCCCACTCGACAGGTTCGACACTCCAAGAACTATTGTACAACGGTTGAGAGGAAATGCAAGTTGAAGTAAGACGTTGGGGTGCGACACAGAAGTGGAGCGGTGCGAAAGACTCAAAGAAAGTGCGGCTAAGGAACGTCTTAGGGTCCGCGACATAGAAGCTGAGCCGCTTGATCGCAGTGCGCCAGCGCTGTCTGCGTTGCTCTGAAAATACGCGCTCGCAGCGCGAATTGGAGGGCGGGCAATTTTGCCCGCAGCCGGCTTTCAGCCGGCTCAGTCCGCCTCAAAAGGCGGCTGCCGCCAAGATTGGCCGCTCCACATTTTCATGCTTCAGGGTGGCCCGTCGCGGGCCAAGAGTGGTTTACTTAGGGTCCATGTTCAACTTCAGATCCTCCGGCGTGAGGTCGCATTTCGCGCCTGCGGCGGGAATATCGATCTTGGCGGTCCACAGGATCGCATTCACCACCAACCGGCGCTGGTCCTCCAGACCCCAGTTGTGATGAAAGTGGCCGCCCGTGAATCCGAAGCCGCGGCCGCCGTCGGCGCGCTCCAATGCCCAAGCGACGGTCTCCTGCTCGGGGGCATCCTTGGGCAGCATGGCGGTCAGGATGGGTACTAAGCGCTTATCGTCTTTGCCGTCGTCTTTGTGGAACACAATGCGGTAATACCATTCGTCGGTGCTGCGAAAACTGTCCCAGCCGCGCGAGATGGGATGCGCGGGAGCGGTCTGCGTCAGTTCCACGTCGCTGACCGGGTTCTGCGAATAGGGCCGCCGGTAAAATCCGCCGATCCAGTCGAGCAACTCCATGCCGCCATGGTCGCCCGGAACCTCCACCGCGTAGTGCAAGCAGGCCAGGCCCACGCCCCGCTTCATCAGTTTGCCCAACATGGCGAGACGGTCGTCGGCCAGCAGCGGATGGTGTTCGCCGCCATCCATGTACAGCACGATGGAAGTGGCGCCCTCGAACAGAGAATCGTCCGCCGGCCAGCCGCCCTTCACCACGGTGGCTTCGACGCCGGGATTCTGCCGCAGACATTTCGCCAACAGCATGGAGCCGGCGTTGAATTCGTGCTCGCCCGGGCCGTGGCTGGGGGTGCCGGCCACCAAAATGATCTTGGCCGGCGGCGCGGCAAACGCGGCACAACAACAGAGGGCCAGCAGCCAGTAGGCTTTGCTCACTTGTGCTCCTTCTCGAGCCAGGCGCGTACGCCGCTCTTCTTCTTCGCGGGTTTCACCTCGGGTTTCGCGACGTTATCGATAGCCGCCAGGGCCACGGGCGCCATGAGCCGGTATCCCTTGCCGTTAGGATGCAGGCCATCGTCCGACAGATCCGCTGGCAGAAATCCCGCTTTGTCCGCCAGCGCGGCGTAGTAATCCACGTAGGGGATATGACGCTGCTCGCACAAGTTCTTCAGCCATCGGTTCACTTCCAGAATGGTGGAAGGCGGCAGGTGTGCGGTGCGGGCGTATTGCGCGTTCACATCCTTGTGGTAATCGCTTACCGGCAGCAGGGACGCGAACATCGGTTCGATGTGGTGGGCTTCCGCGAGGTCCGCGATCATCGACAGATTATTTTCGATGGTGCTGACGGCCACGCCCCGGCCGATATCGTTGATACCGGCGAGCACCAGCACCAGGCGCGGCTTCAGGTTGATCACGTCGGCCTGCATGCGGCCCAGCATCTCGCCCGTGATTTGGCCGCCGATGCCGCGGTTGACGAAGTCGCGCTCGCTGCCGTAATACTCGTTGAGCCGCCAACCGTCGGTAATCGAATCGCCCAGGAATACCACGCGCGGTCTCTGCGGGGAGGGCGGCCCGAGTTTTTCATCGGCTTCCGCGTACCGCTTCAGGTTGTCGCGGTCGGGATTGCGCAACTGCGTTTCCTTCAACTCCAGCAGGGCGCGGAAATGCGCGTCGAGGCGATCCACGGCGTCGCGCAGTTCGCCGAACTGCCGCTGTCCTTCTTCGGGAAACGGATAGGGCCGCGGCACGGTCTCGGAAATCGCCAGGTAAGCGCGCGCTACGCTCAGAAAGGTGAACGTATTGCCGGCGTTTTGCGGAGCGGTTTCCAAGTTGGACAGCGCCTGCCGGGCATCTTCCAGCGCGGGCGCTCCGGCGCGCGACAGCCCAGGCACGGCCAAGCCGGTGGATTCCATCAATTGCACGGTGCGCCGTTCCAGCTTCAAGGCGTCGGGATTGGAAAGCAGCGCGCCGCCGCTCTGGGCCCACGCCATCGCCGCTGCCGCCCAAAAACAGGCGAGCCATTTCATGTTTTTTCTTCCTTCTCCAGTTGTAGGGTAATGGTGCCGATCGTGAATTGCAGGCGCACGCGGATCTGTACGGGCAGCTTGCGCGCATCGTCCGTTAACCAGATGTATAGATGGCCATAGCGGCGGTACAGCACGTCGTTAAACAGGAACGCCTCGTAGCGGATGGTCTTGAACGCTCCGGCGGGGGTCTTGATATCCTCGCGCTGTTGCGCTTCCACGCGCGCCATCACGCTTTTCTTGCCGTCGCTGACGGCTACTTGCGTCGCTTGTCCGGGTTGCAGGTTGAGCGTGCGCAGGGAGTACAGGCCGCCCAAAACGTCGTGTACGCACGCCGGAATGTCGATCTCATCGGTGTGCACCACGGTCTTCTTGTCCAGATCTTTTTCCAGATATTCGGCCTTGCGCAACTCGCGGTTGAAAGTGACGCTGGTCTCCTTGTGGCGAGTGCCTTCTTCCGCTTTCAGATAGGAGCCGGAGGAGCACAAGTCCGATTCCAGATTCGAGACGTAGTCGTTGTTCAATGATGCGGCGTGGCGGCCCATGCCAAGTGCGCCTTACCGGCTGTGACCAGCCGCCACTCGATCGCGTAATCGAGAATTTCGCGCGCGGGAAGCGCGCCGGGCGCGGCTGCGATGACGGGGGCTGCGATGAGCAGGGGCAGCATCCGGACTGCTGTCATTAGAGCCAGTGTAACGCGCTTCGTATACTATGTTTTGGACCCGCTTCTGCAGGTTACGGGTAACGGATTCTATTGCCCCGGCGGCGATTTCTACGTCGATCCATGGCTTCCGGTGGAGCGCGCCGTGATCACGCACGCGCATTCCGATCATGCATGTCCGGGTTCACGCGCTTATCTGGCGGCGCGGCCCGGCGTGGCTTTGCTTCGGGCGCGCGTGGGCGGGGAGGCGGCCATTCAGGCGCTCGACTACGGCGAGCCGGTCAGCTTGAATGGCGTGCGGGTATCGCTGCATCCGGCCGGTCATATTCTCGGCTCAGCGCAGGTGCGCATCGAATCGGGCGGCGAGGTCTGGGTGGTTTCGGGGGATTACAAGCTGGAGCCCGATCCGACCTGCGCGGCATTCGAGCCGGTCGCGTGCGACACGTTGGTGACCGAATCCACTTTCGGATTGCCGATCTATCGCTGGCCCTCCGAGGCTGAAGTGTTCACGGAAATCCGCAGTTGGTGGGCCGCCAATCGGCAGGCGGGCAAAGCTAGCGTGCTGTTTGCCTATAGTCTGGGCAAGGCACAACGGGTGCTGGCCGGCATTGATCCGGCGGATGGCCCAATCTACACACACGGTGCCGTGGAGAACTTCTGCCAGTTGTATCGCGAGGCGGGCGTCGCGCTGGCGCCCACGATGCATGTTGCTGCCGCACCGCCTGGAACGGATTGGAGCGGGGCGCTAATCGTCGCGCCGCCATCGGCAAACGGCTCGCCCCTCTTGATCGGGATGCGGAGGTTCAGTCCGTTTTCGACCGGCTTCGCCTCGGGCTGGATGCGCATCCGCGGGGCACGCCGGCGGCGCTCGCTGGACCGCGGCTTCGTATTGTCCGATCACGCCGATTGGCAG
>JBEKTJ010000253.1:0-9210 GCA_049516155.1 Bryobacteraceae bacterium | reverse complement strand
CCGAGCGGCAGATGGGGTCCGTGCTCTTCGATGGGGCTTACCGGCTGCAACAACAGGGTGCGCGCGCGATCGAGCGCATTCACCGCCGGCCAACTTAAATTTTCCAGGCGGATGAGAGGCATGGGAATAATGAGACGTATTTATTCGGCGCGCAATGCTTCGATTACGTCGACGCGCGCGGCGCGACTGGCCGGCAGCGCCGAGGCGATCACGGCGGCGGCCAGCAACACCAATGCGGACGCAGCAACCGGCAGTGCGCCGGGCACGCGAACGTCCTGCACATAGCTGCCGGCAAGCTTGGCCAGAATGTAGCCGCCGACCGCGCCGGCCACGACCCCAGCGAGCGCCATCACGGTACCCTGCACAATCACTTGTGACAACAGATGCCGGCGCTGCGCGCCGATCGCCAGGCGGATGCCGAACTCGCGCGTCCGCGCACTCACCGAAAACGCCAGCACACCCGCAACGCCGACAATGGCAATCGCCAGCGCGACGGCGGCGAATCCGCCAAAGACCAGCGTGTTCAGCCGGTCGGGCGTCAGCACTTCGGCGCGGATATCTTCCAGCGTCGCGGCGCGCTCCACCACTTGGTCCGGCGACATTGCGCGGATAATGCGCGTCACCGGAGTCACCAGCGCGTACAGATCTCCGTGCGCGTGCACAAACAGACGTCCGCCCCAGATAGGCAACTGCTCAAACGGGTGATACACGGTCAGCGCCGGGCCCGGAACCACGTTCTCGTCGTCGACATCGGCAACTACCCCCACGATGCGCCGCGGGCCCGTGCCAATATCGGCGAACTTCATTACCGGATCCGTCCACATCAGGTGATGGTTGACGGCGTCTTGATTCGGAAACATGCGCTGCGCTACGCTCTGGCTCACGATCACCACCGGCTCGCTATCGCGCCGGTCGGAATCGTTGAAATCGCGCCCGGCGATAATCGGGATGCCCAGCGCCGCGAAGAACCCCGGCGAGATGTTCCGCAATCGCCCGCGCGGATCGTCTTCCCCCGCCGCGCGGATGCGGCCTTCCACGGAGAACTCGAATCCGGGACCGAAGCCGCCCGCGTCCCGCCACGGCACCACGATTCCCATCGCCACACGATCCACGCCGGGCAGCTCCGTAATGCGCCGGATGGCCTCCTTATAGAAGCCGACAATTTGGTCTGGCGTCTTTCCGTAGGCGCTGGCTGGCACATTCAACGCCAGCACATGGCGCGTGTCGAAACCGGTGTCGACGGCTTGCAAAGCTAGCAGCGTCTTCAGCAGCATGCCCGCGCCGGCCAGCAGCACGAAGCTTGCGGCGATCTGGGTGATAGCGAATATCCGCAGCCGGCGGTTGGTGCTGCCGGTGATACGCGCGCCGCCGCTCGCCAAACCCCATCCATGCGCTGCGCCCGGCGAAGGCAGACGCGGAACAAACGCCAGCAGCAGGGCAGCGGCTACGGCCAGCGCGGCGCCGACCCAGAGCATGCTGGAATCCACGGTCAGATCCAGCGCGCGGACCGAAAAGCGGGATGCGTAGCGCGCCAGGATGGCTGCCATGGGCCGGGCACTGAGTACGCCGACCGCGGCGCCGGCCAAGCCCAGCAGCAGTGTCTCCGCTAACAACGTCCGGCGCAACGCCCCAGAGCTTGCGCCCAGCGCCGCGCGGACCGCCAATTCGCCTTCGCGCCGCACAGTGCGCGCGAGAATCAGATTGGCAACGTTGGAGCAGGCGATCACAAAGACGAGGCCCGCCGCAGCCAGCAGCACCCAAAGTACGGTCTTGGCGCGCGAGGTGATCTGGTCCCTCAGCATCACCGCGTCGATTCTGAAATCCGCCCTCGCGGGATACGCTTCGGGGTGCTCTTTCAGCATGACGCTGTGGACCATCCGCAGTTCGGCCCGCGCGGACTCCAGCGTTGCGCCGGGCGCGAGCCGAGCGAACAGATCCGTCATGCGATGCACGCGCCCGGTGACCATGGTGGCCGAGAGGTGATGCGGGCTGGTGACGATGTTGGCGAACAGTTCGGTTTCCGCCGGATATGGCACCGACGGTTCCACCACGCCCACGATGGTGGCGGTGCGCGTTCCCAGCCTGACGGTCTTGCCGATAACGCTGGGGTCGCCCTTGACCCCCGTTTTCCAGAAGCGGTAGGTCAGCACGGCGGCGCCCGCGGCGCTAGGGCCATCGTCGCGAGCATCCAGCAGGCGGCCGAGCACCGGGTGCAGTCCCATCACGGCGAAATAAGATCCGCCAACCACGCCCGCTTGGATCTCGCGCGGTTCGCCCAGGCCGACCATGGTGAAGCCGATGGTGGAGAAGTCGCCGATGGCGCTCAGCGATTTCACGCGCTCGCGCAGGTCGCGGACCTCGGGAACGGAGAAGGCGGCATTCTCAGCGCCGATGCCGCGCGCGCTCTGATGGATATAGATCAACCGGTTCTCGTCGCGGTTGGCCAGCGGGCGCAGCAGCACACCGCGCACCACACTAAACATGGCCGAGTTGGCGCCGATGCCCAGCGCCAAGGTAAGCACAACCGTTAGGGTCAGGCCCTTGGTGCGTATGAGCGAGCGGACTGCGAATTTCAGGTCGCGCAAGAGAGTGATATAGCTTTCGGTCATCGTTTGCTCCTTCCTATCTGCCTATATGTCGAATGGCCCGCCTCGAAATCGACACGCTTGCAGCGCTAATGTGTGGGCACCCCTGGCATCTCGGCCACTTGCCGGACTTCAATCGTAACCTGGAGAGCCTGGGCGTTGGGGCCTAGGAAGTCCGCGGCTATGGCGATTGCCTCGTCGCGATCCGTGGCTTCGATCAATGTGTACCCGCCAACCAGTTCGCGCGTCTCGGCGAATGGACCATCGGTTATCACGCGCTTGCCATCGCTTACGCGGACGGTGGATGCCTCGGATGAAGGATGCAGCGGCGAGCCGCCGAGAAACTTCCCGCCCGCGATGAGCCGTTCCACATGCTGCATGGGCTCTGCCATGATCCGCTCCCGCTCAACCTCGCTCAAGCCTAGCCAGGTCTTCTCGTTCAGGTACGTTAAAAAAAGATATTTCATTGAATGTTCGCCTCTCTCGGTATGTCGAACGGTGCCCGCCCGAATCGACAACGATTGCCCGCCCTCCCTCTAACGGTCCAGCAATCCGGCAAAGAGCGGCTTCCCGGCCGTGGATGCGCGGAAGGCGTACGCAGCCAGCCCAATGAGCGACAGAACCGTCAACAGGGACGGCGTTCCGTACCAAGCCCCGAAATCGGTGGTGAACGCCAGCGCGGCCATCAGATCCGTCACAAAAAGGCACAGCAGCACCGCCAGCAGTCCGTAGCGCAATAGAAGTACGACCAGGATTCCATAGATTACAACGAACATGATGGTGTCCACGACCGGGTAATCGGACGAAAGTCCCTTCACCCCCGCAAAGAGGGCGACGAAGGCCACAGCGGCGAGCCACTCCTTCCGCAGCAGCACCCGGAACAGGAAGAAGATAAGCAGAAGAAGAAGGGAGCCGGTGATCGCGTTGTTCATGTGTTTCATATATACGGCGACGAATTTCGGGAAGGCTAGCAACGCGGGCAGAGACGGATTTTCGTTCAGGGCAGCGCCTGCGTGTCTCTTGATCGCGCCAGCCCCCGCGATCACCAGATCGTAACCCAGTCCCACCAGGATCCCGACGAGAGTGTCCCGCCCCACCAGCGGATCGCGCCAGCCACCGTTTAGCACGCGCGTCCAGGTGATGATTGTCGTCGGCCAATGGCGCCGCACGAAGGGTTCGAGCGCGATGTACGCGATCCAGAGTTGCGCGCCTGCCAGCAGAGCGGTCGCCGCGGCGACGGTGAAAAGATCGATCTCGCCAGGCCAGGGTACATGGTGCGTCGCAAAGATCCATAGGGTCAGAATCAAGGCAAACGCCAGGCTGGCAATGCGGAAGGCGCCCTGCTTATCCCCCCGCCCCAGACGCAGGTTGCGCCACGAGAGGAGCGAGCCAACCACCAGCAGCACCAGAAAACAGGATGTCCATAGAAGCTGATTGGCGCGCTGGGAACTGCTGGCCTGAGCAGGCTGCATGCGGCTGGGGCCGGTCCATGGCCCGACGATGGCGAAGTATACCGGCTGGCCGCGCCATGACGCAGCCTCGATGCGGATGGGATTCTCCGGCCGGCCGGGGAAAACTCCCGTCCAGGCGGCGCGCGCGTCAGCCATTGCTAACGGAGTCCATTGTGGCTCGACAGCTTTGAACTGGGCAAGATCCAGGCCCGCGGCAGCGAACAGGGGGGCGGCATCGAGTGGCCCCGGAATCCCCGGTCGCTGCTCGACCTGCGGCGGCACGGCTTCCAGTTCCACGAGCCGGCCGGCTGGGTCAAGGCGTAGGGAAACCATACCGGAGAGACGCTGGGGCGGATCCTCGGGCGTGACTTCTCCACCCGAATCGAATTGCTCCGTCTGGAGCGGCTGGGGGCTCTCCCGATACCAGAAGTTCACTGGCGATGGCTGGCTGTTGGCAATCTTCGTCCAATCGGCGTTCGGCAGCTTTTGACGGCCGAGATAACTCAGGTACGGGTAGGCGTACTGGAAACCCCACACGCGATCGGCTGGCGGTGTCGTGTACCCGAGCCGCTGCACGGTGCGACGGGCCTCCACGGCCAGAGCTTCCGGCGGAATCTCCAGGCGCATCCTCGCCAGGAATGTCTGTTGCGAAAACAGGATCACGAAGGCGAACAGGCCGGCCACAATCGCGCAGAAGTAAGCGAGGGCAATCGCCGGGCGGAGGCCCTCGGTAGCGCCCGCGGCCGCGACCATTTCTGGCGACGGTGTTTCGCCTGCTGCGAGCGCCGCAGCCAGCGGATCGCCACCCGGCAAAGCGGCGGAGATCGCCAGAGCGGATGGCGGACGTTTGCGCGGATCGGGATCGAGGCAGCGCGCAATTACCCGTTCTACGCCCGGATCGATATCGTGCACCACGCTGGAGACGCTGGCAGGCGGCCCGGACTCCCGCATCCGGATTAGTTCCGCCAAGGTATCCGCCTCGAAAGCCTTTCTGCCGGTGAAGACTTCATACAACACCAGCCCAAGCCCGTACAGATCGCTCTGCACCGAGACTTCTTTTCCGCTGAGCTGTTCCGGCGCCATGTACGCGGGCGTGCCGCTGCGGATGTCGGCGTTTTGCATCTCGGCTGCCAAGCCGGCTAGGCCAAAATCGGTGATAACCACTTGCCCGCGACCGTCGATCATGATGTTGGCGGGCTTCAGGTCGCGATGCAGTACGCCTTGCGCGTGCGCGGCGGCCAATCCCGCACAGAGTTTCCGCGCGATCTCGGTGGCCTTGTCCGGCGGCAGGCGCCCAATGCGGCGCAGCAGCGACGCCAGGTCTTCGCCATCCACGAATTCCATCGACAGGAATGGCAAGCCATCGACCTCGCCAATGTCGTAAACCCGGCAGACGTTGGGATGCGTGACTTGGCGCGCGATACGCACTTCGTTGTGAAAGCGCGCCAGCCGGCCGGGATCGTGCGCCGCTTCCTCCGGTAGGAACTTCAGCGCCACGGTCTGGCCCAAGCGGATATCCGTGGCGCGATAAACCTCGCCCATGCCGCCCTTACCGAGCGGGCCAATGACGCGGTAGCGCTCGCCTAACAGCGTTCCCGGAAGGAAGCGCCCTTCGTCGATGCTGCTGGAGGAAGACAGGCCGATACCCGGCCGTAGCGCAATAGTCGCGGTTGCCGCTACCAGCATCGGACCAGCGGCCGGCACGCCGCATGCCGGGCAAAAGCGGCTATGCTCCGGGATGTCGAGTGCACAGGACCGGCATTGCGCCATCCAATATAGAATACATCTTGCGGACCGCCACCATCTGATATAGTGTTCCGCATGAGCCGAACATGGATCGCGCGGATCTCCGCAGGCGCACTCCTGCTTGCCGGTTGCTGGGTCGCATACACCCAAAACCAGGGCAAACAGGCTCCGGCGTTAACGCTGAACAAAGTGAAGGACGACCTTTACGAAATTGAGGGGGACGGCGGCAATGTCGCAGTTTATATAACCGGCGATGGAGTGATCCTGGTGGACGACAAGTTCGAGCAGGACTACGAGAACATCATGGCGAAGGTAAAAAGCGTGACCGATCAGCCGGTGAAGTACGTATTGAGCACGCACCATCATTCGGATCATAGCGGCGGCAACGTCAAGTTCATCTCCAGCGCCGAGATCATCTCGACTGCCAATGCGCGCGCCAACATCGTGGAGCACAAGCAACCGAACGCGCCCGCGAACCTGACTCCGGCGCGGGTGGTATTCACCGACGAGTGTTCCGTGTTTCTGGGCGGCAAGGAGGTGCGCGCGCGATATTTCGGACGGGGCCACACCAACGGCGATGCCGTGGTGTATTTTCCGGCGTTGCGCACCATCCATACCGGCGACTTGATGGCGGGTACGACTCCGCTGATCGACTACACGGGCGGCGGTAGCCTGAAGGCGTGGACGGCAACTCTCGACGGCGCGCTGCAACTCGATTTCGATACGGTGATTCCCGGGCACGGTCCCGTGACGACCAAAGCCGGCTTGCTGACCTACCGGAACAATGTGGAGAAGTTGCGGAATCGCGCGGAGGGCTTAATTCGCGAGGGTAAGAGCCAGGCGGAGGTCGGCCAAGTGATGGCGGCTGAGTTCGGCTGGGGGCCGAGCAGCATGCAGGCACAGTGGAGCCTGCCCGGGATAATGACGGAGCTGAAATAGGCCGCCGATGGTGGCTGCACGGCATATGCGGCGCACGTCGGTCCTAATCGCCGCCGCGGCATTATCGGCTGCATTGTCATCCGCATTGCACGCCGCTGCGCCGACGGTCCGCGAAGCCCAGCAGTTCATCGAAGACGCCGAGGCCCGCTTGCTGGTGCTGTCGGTGGAGGGCAGCCGCGCCGACTGGGTCAAGTCCACCTACATTACGGACGACACCGAGGCTCTGGCCGCCCGGGCCGATGAACGCCTCATCAATCTGACCGTCGATCTGGCGAAGAAATCCACGCGGTTCGATGCGCTGAAGCTGCCGCCGGATGTAGCGCGCAAGATCAAGCTGCTGAAGCTGTCGCTGACCCTGGCCACGCCCGCCGACGCCAAGGAGAGCGAGGAACTCACGCGCATCGCCGCTTCCATGGAAGGCGCCTACGGCAAAGGCAAATACTGTCCGCCCGGCAAGGACGGCGCCAAGGCGGAATGCCTCGACCTGGAAGACCTCACGCGTATACTCGCCGCCAGCCGTAATCCTGCGGAATTGCTGGACGCCTGGCGGGGATGGCACGCCATTGCGCGCCCCATCCGGCCGGAGTTTGTGCGCTACGTGGCGCTGGCCAACAAGGGCGCGCGCGAGCTAGGCTTCGCCGACGATGGCGCCATGTGGCGCGCCAAGTACGACATGCCGCCCGACGATTTCGCCAAAGAACTGGACCGGCTATGGGAGCAAGTGCGGCCGCTATACCTCTCGCTGCATGCCTACATCCGCACCAAGCTGCGCGAACGCTACGGCGCGGACGTGGTCCCGGCGGACGGTCCGATTCCGGCGCACCTGCTGGGCAATATGTGGGCGCAGACGTGGGACAACGTCTACCCGCTGGCCGCGCCCCGCGATGCCGATCCCGGTTTCGATCTCACGGAAATTCTGAAAAGCCGCAAGACCGATTACAAGCAGATGGTGCATTACGGCGAACATTTCTTCACATCGTTAGGATTCGCGCCGCTGCCGGAGACGTTTTGGGAACGCTCGCAGTTCGTGAAGCCGCGCGACCGGGAAGTGGTGTGCCATGCCAGCGCGTGGGACATCGACTTTGTGGACGACGTGCGGCTGAAAATGTGCATCGATATCACGGCGGAGGATTTCCTGACCATCCACCACGAGCTGGGCCATAACTTCTATCAGCGCGCCTACGACCGGCAGCCCTTCCTGTTCCGCGACAGCGCCAACGACGGCTTTCACGAGGCTGTGGGCGATACCATGGCGCTCTCGGTGACGCCGGATTATCTGGTCAAGATCGGGTTATTGGATAAGGCGCCGGATGCCTCGAAGGATATTGGGCTGCTGCTGCGCAAGGCACTGGAGAAGGTGGCGTTCCTGCCGTTCGGCCTGGTGATCGACCAGTGGCGCTGGAAGGTGTTCTCGGGCGAGATTCCGCCGGAGCGGTACAACCAAGCTTGGTGGGAGTTGCGCCGCAAGTATCAGGGCGTGGAGCCGCCGGTCGCCCGCGGCGAGGACGATTTCGATCCGGGCGCGAAGTATCACGTGGCTTCGAACACGCCTTATATGCGCTATTTCCTGGCGGACATTCTGCAATTCCAGTTTCACCGCGCGCTGGCGCGCATTGCCGGCTGCCGCGAACCGTTGCACCGTTGTTCCATTTACGGCAACCAGGAGGCTGGACGGCGATTTAACGAGATGTTGGAAATGGGCCTCAGCCAGCCGTGGCCGGAGGCGCTGGCGAAGCTGACCGGCGAGTCGCAGATGGATGCCACGGCGATTCGGGATTACTTCGCGCCGTTGCAGGCGTGGCTCGACCAGCAGAATAAGGGGCAGCCGGTGGGGTGGTAACTGGGCCGGTCAATTGAACGCCGAAGAAGCGGAGAACTCGACTCGGAGAACGCTGGCAGAGCTATTATAGATCGTTGCGCCGTTCCCTACGACAATGTACACGTAAGCATCGGTTCCTGAAGGGCCGGCAGTTCTAGGCGTGCGCATCCTGTGCGAACCCTGTCTTTTTCCGAGCTTCGAGTCATTGGCGCGCTTGCCGTGCCTGGCAATTTTGGGCAATTATATATTTGCCTAATACAGGGTGCCGTGCTACCATTGGTGGTGAACGGTGAGTGGAAAAACCATTACTCGCCGCGATCTAGGAATACTGGAGGGACTCTGGTTTGTGATGCACCATTCTGACGACCCAGACAGGCGCGCAGTCGTGTTCGGTTGCTACGTTGACGATAGCGGCACGGAGGAACAATCGAAGCTCGTTACGGTCGGAGGTTGCGTTCTTGATCGAGATTCTTTTATAAAGTTTGACGGAAGGTGGCGTCGAATGCTGAGTAGCTATCGACTCGACTCCCTCCATATGAATGATTTTATACGTCCGCACGGCAAACATATCGGCCTATACCCGGAATTCAAGATCGCGATCTTCACCGAGGCTGTAAAAATCATCAACTCGCGCAAGGATTGTAGTCTGTCGGTCACTGTCACTAACTCC
>JBEKTJ010000252.1:0-9891 GCA_049516155.1 Bryobacteraceae bacterium | reverse complement strand
GGCCGCCGGCACAAACGCGAAAATAGATAAGATGTCAGGAGGGAGAGGTGTGTTGCGCGCGCTGTCCGGAACCGCTGTGCTATGGATTATCGTCTCCATTGGCGCGCATGCGGCCACTTTTGATGAACTGGCGGCCGAGGCTGCCTCGGCGCGGCGCGGCAATCGCATCCCGGAAGCCATCGAGCTTTACCGGCAAGCGGTGCAACTTCGTGCATCCTGGGTGGAAGGCTGGTGGTTTCTCGGCACGCTTTCCTATGCTACGTACCAATACCGCGGCTGCGAAACCGCCTTCGACGAATTCGTCAAGCTGGATGACAAACGTGCGCTCGCGT
This sequence comes from Bryobacteraceae bacterium, assembly GCA_049516155.1. GTDB lineage: Bacteria > Acidobacteriota > Terriglobia > Bryobacterales > Bryobacteraceae > Bog-159. The sequence continues at coordinate 9,559 of JBEKTJ010000252.1, read as the reverse complement.
GGTCGTTGCTAGGTCTGTGCGAGTTCGAGACAGGCAAGTACGATCCCGCGCTGGACCACCTTCGCCATGGGCTGGCGGGCAAGGATCTGGCGCCCGAAGTCGAAGCGGGGGTGCGGTTTCACTATGGCCTGTTGTTGACGAAGGCGGGTCTCTTCGATGCCGGGAACCGGGAACTGGCGCGGTACGCGCGGGGCGGCGCGCATGAACCTATGCTGATCCAGGGGCTAGGCCTAAACGCCTTGCACCTGTTGCTGCTGCCCAAGGAAGCGCCCGCGGAGAGCTTGGATGCGGTAACGAAAGCAGGCGAAGCGGCGCGGTGCTGGATGGTTGGCGAGAACGATAAGGCGGAGGCCGGCTTTCAGGAGTTAGTCAAGGAATACCCGGCCGTGCCCGGCGTTCACTACCTATACGGCACTTATCTAAGTTACACCCGTCCGGAAGATGCGATGGCGGAATTACGGCGGGAACTCGAATTGAACCCGGCCAATGCGGATGCGGGCGCCAGGCTGGCGTTGCTGCTGGTGCATGCCAACGACCTGTCGGACGCATTGCCGCCTGCGAAGAAGGCAGCCGCGGAACGCCCCGCCGATCCGTTGGCGGAATATGCTTATGGCGAGACGCTATTGGGGTTGGGAGACTTGCAGCCGGCAATCGCCAGGCTGGAAGCCGCAGAGCGATTGGACCCGGCCGCGCTGGAATACCACATGGCCCTGAAGGGCGCATACTCTCGGGCGGGCCGCCACGATGACGCACGCCGCGAATGGCGACTGTCGATGGATTTGGCGGCGGGGAAAATCCATGACTAATGGATTTCGACAAAGGGGCCGGCCATTCCTGGCGACAGCGCTGCTTGCCGCGATTTGCGCGGCGCTGGCTGGCGCTGCACAGGGGGCGCCGCCGAAACCCGCGAGAGTCACATGCGCCAGTTGCCATCGCGCGGAGGCGCAGTCGCAGCCGAAGACTCCCATGGGGATCGGCATCGAATTGCCTCCCAATCAGCAGCCGCTGGAGACGCATCCCAAACTGACTGTGGAAGAGAACGGATACCTTTACAGGGTGGAGCGCAAGAACGGCGTCAGTACCTACACGGTAAGCGACGCCTCAGGCACACTGACGTTGCCGGTACGGTATGCGTTCGGAGTCGACAATCTGACGTTCGTCCTGGAATACCAGGGCCACTTCTACGAGAGCCTGGTGAGTTACTACAGGAAAATCGAAGGGCTCGGCGTCACTATGGGAGACGACAAGATCCGGCCCCACGATCTGACTGAAGCCATGGGACGGCAGACATCGGACCAGGAGATCAAGGCATGTTTCACCTGTCACGGAACCGGCGGTGTGAGTCAGGATAAGTTGACGCTCGATTCGTTGCGGCCGGGATTGACCTGCGAACATTGTCACACGGGCGCCGAGGCGCATATGCAAGCCATGGCCGGGGGCAAGCCGGCGCCGATTCCCCGGAAACTGGGAGAGATGGCGGCCGAGGAGATGTCGAACTTTTGCGGACAGTGTCACCGCACTTGGGAAACCGTGGTCGGGCTGCGCCTGTTTGGCGAGAAGAATGTCCGCTTTCAGCCCTACCGCCTGGCCAACAGCCAATGCTTCCTGGGGGACGACAAACGCATCCGCTGCTCAGCTTGCCACGATCCGCACGCCGACTTGGTTCGCGAAGAGGCCAGTTACGACAAGGCTTGTCTGTCGTGTCACGGAGCGACCCAGAAGACCTGTCCCGTCGCGACCAAGAACTGTGTAAGTTGCCACATGCCGAAGGTAGAGGTAGCTGGAACTCCCGCGGTATTTACCGATCATCAGATACGGGTGGTGCACGCAGGCGAGCCGTACCCGCAGTGAGTCTCGCGTTCACCAACCCATATTGCGCATCTTCTCCAGAATATCGGCGCTCAATTCTTCCATGCGCGCGGGCTTGCGCGTCAGCGGCGACGGGATGATGGCCGCCAGCCGCGCGGATTCTTCGCGGCCCAGGCGCGCGGCCGGGATGCCGTAATAGCGGCTCGCGGCGGCCTCCGCGCCGTAAATGCCCGGACCCCACTCAATCACGTTGAGATAAAGCTCGAGCACGCGCCGCTTACCGAGAATAAAGTCGGCGGCCGGGGTGATGGTGAACTCCACGGCCTTGCGCACCACCGAGCGGCTGGTGGTCAGAAACAAATTCTTCACCAGCTGTTGCGTGATAGTCGAAGCGCCGCGCCCGAGCTTGCCGCGGTCCAAATCTCCATCCACCACTTTATGCAGCTCGATCCAGTCGATGCCATGGTGCTGGTAGAACCGCTCGTCCTCGGCGGCGATCGCGGCGTGCTGCAAATCCTTCGAGATGCGCCCGAGCGGCACGAAGATGTACTGCTTGCGGTACGGGCGGCGGTGGATTGCGGCCTCCAACCGGCGCTGAACTTGCACCATCGTGGTGGGCGGGTTGATCCACTTCAGCCCTACCAGCGCGACACCGCAAACGGCGTAGAAGCCTACGACCAGCGCGCCCACCCAGAACAGCAGACGCCGCCACAGGCTGCGCTTGGGCTTCAGGCGGGCAGGCGGCTTACGCTTCGCTACCATTCCACCGGTTTTCCGGGCTCCAGCACCCAGACCGCCGTGCCCGGCAGATCCCCGATCAGCGCCGCCAGTTGGTCCGGCCGGCCCGTCAGCGCGGGAAAGGTCCCGAAGTGCATGGGGACGATCTTCTGCGCCTTCAGCATCCGGCAAGCCACGGCGGCTTCCCGCGGACTCATGGTGTACAGATCCCCGATGGGCAGGAAAGCCAGCTCCGGATGGTACAACTGCTCGATCAATTGCATGTCCGTAAAGACGTTGGTATCGCCGGCGAAGTACAGCGCGCGCCCATCCTCGAAATGCAGCACATAGCCCGCGGCCTCACCGCCGTAAATGATTTTGCCGTCGTCCAGGATGCCGCAACTGTGTACGGCGTGCGTCATCGTGAAAGTTACTGAGCCGGCCTTCTGCGAGCCACCCTTATTCATGGGGCGCGTGTTCGCCACGCCCTGCGATTCGAGCCAGTGGCAAGTCTCGAAGATCCCTACCACCTCCGGCGAAAACTCCTTTGCGAGGGGCACCGCGTCGTGGATGTGATCGAAATGCCCGTGTGTGACGGCGATGGTGTCCACGCGCGCGATCTTGTAGCCCTGCGGGTATGCGGGGTTGCCTTCGGTCCACGGATCCATCAGGATCGTTTCGCCCGATGGGAGGCGGAATTGAAAGGTGCCGTGTCCAAGCCAGGTGATTTCCATAGCCAAATTATGGCACGGAGGCAGGAGGCTGCGATGGACCTTCAAGTTGTCGGTTCTCGTCCAATTGATCGGGGAATAATTCGCGCCTCAAGCGCGTAACTTTTCCGATCGCTGGCAGTATAACAGCTGATGGGAATCCTTCTTCAAGACGTCCGCTACGGTCTGCGCAATCTGGCGCGAAATCCCGGCTTCGCGCTGGTGGCCATGCTGACGCTGGCGCTGGGCATCGGCGCCAACACCACCATCTTTAGCGTAATGAACAACACGCTATTGAAGCCGCTGCCCTTCCCCGGCGCCGACCGTCTGGTGCTGGCGTGGGAAACTTTCGGCAAAGGTCCCGACAATTGGAACATCGTCTCCGCGCCCAACTTCTGGGATTTCAAACGGCAGAGCGGATCCTTTGAAAACATGGCGATCTTCGATTCCGCCGGCCGGGGTTATAACCTTTCGGCGGCTGGCAATCGGCAGGAGGCCGAACAGGTGTCGGGACTGCGCGTGTCCGCGGGCTTCTTCAACGTGCTGGGCGCCAAGCCACTGTTCGGCCGCACGTTCCTTCCCGAGGAGGAAACCTTGGGCAAGGACCACGAGGTGGTCCTCAGCTACGGGCTGTGGAAGACGCGTTATGGCGGCGATCCGTCGCTGGTGGGCAGGACCATCCGTGTGGATGGCGCGGAATTCACGGTTGTGGGCGTAATGCCGCGTGATTTCGCATGGCAGTTCTGGAGCGGATCGCGTCAGCTTTGGGTGCCGGTGGGCTATACCAAAACCGATTTCGGGCGCGGCGACAACAGCTTTATCTGCATCGCCCGCCTGAAACCGGGCGTCGGGCTGGCGCAGGCGCGCTCGGAAATGGAGACCGTGGGCAGCAACGTTCGCAGGCAGAATCCCGAGGATGACGCGGATATGGGCGCGACGGTCTCGCCCTTGGGCGATTTCGGGATGGAGGGTCTGCGCACCACCATGCTGACGCTGCTGGCGGCCGTCGCATTCATTCTGCTGATTGCCTGCGTCAACGTCGCGAACCTGCTGTTGGCGCGCGGCGCGGCACGGCAGAAGGAGTTCGCCATCCGGCGCGCGCTCGGGGCAGCCGGTTCCCGTATCGCGCGCCAGCTGCTCACCGAGAGCGTCATGCTGGCGCTGGGGGGCGGCGCCGCGGGGTTGCTGCTGGCGGCAGCGAGCACTCGCGTCCTGTTTTACGTTTTCAAGCTGAACAACCTTTACCTGCCGATGCGTCCCGTCGATTCGATCCCGATGGACGGCCGCGTGTTTGTTTTTGCCCTGCTCGTATCCTGCCTGACGGGCGTGCTGTTCGGCCTCGCGCCAGCCTTAAGCGCGCTGCGCACCGGTATCAATGAGCCTCTGAAGGAGGGCGGACGCAGCGCCAGTTCGGGCGGACGGAATCGCCTGCGTCATGTGCTGGTAGCGTCCGAAGTGGCCCTGGCGATGGTGGTGCTTTCGGGCGCCGGGCTGATGATCAAAAGCATGACACGGCTGCTGGGTGTCGACCCCGGATTGAATCCGAAAAACGTGCTGACCGTGGGAATGTCGGTCCCCCAGGAAGAGATCTACGTGGGTCCGCCGGGTCTGCCGCGTTTCTGTCAGGATCTCGACGAGCACGTCGGCGCTATCCCAGGTGTCCTCTCGGTAGGCGCCGTCGGGCACCTGCCCTTCGAAGGAAACGCGGGCCGCAGCTTCCAGATCGAGGGCCAGCCGCCGGAGGCCCCCGGGCACCTGCCGGGCGCGAGTTACAGTGTCGCGTGCCCGAACTATTTCAAGACCATGGGCATTCCGATCCTGAAGGGGCGGGAGTTCACGCCGCGCGATACCGTCAGCGCACCGGGGGCAATCGTCATCAACGAGAGCATAGCCCGCGCCTTCTGGCCCAAGCAAGATCCGGTGGGCAAAGCGATCCGGCTAGGGGGGTCCGACGGACCGCGCCTTACGGTGGTCGGCGTGGTTGGAGATGTACACTTCCAGGGCTTGGATGCGCCTGTGCGGCGGCAATTCTTCCGTCCATACATGCAGGCCGGCTGGCCGGTGATGAGCGTGGTTGTACGCACCATTCACGCGCCTGGCACGTTCGCCGCGGCGGTCAAGAAAGCCATAGCGGATGTCCTACCCGATTGGCCGGTTTCCGGCTTCCAAACCATGGAAGATGTGGTCCACGATTCGACGGGTTCGCGGCGCTTCCCAATGCTTCTACTCAGCGTATTCTCGGTGTTGGCCTTGGTGCTGGCCGCTGTGGGGATTGTGGGCGTAGTGGGCCATTCGGTGACGCAGCGGACGCATGAGATCGGCCTGCGCATGGCCCTCGGCGCGGGAACCACGGATGTGCTGCGGTTGGTGGTCAGCGGCAACATGGCTTGGGTGCTGGCAGGCCTCGCAGTGGGCGTGGCGGGATCCGCTGGGCTCACGCGACTGCTGTCCGCATCGCTTTACGGCGTTCGGCCGCTGGATCCCGCGGTGCTCGGCACGGTTTCGGCGCTGCTAGCCGCGGTGGGTCTGTTTGCCAGTTACTGGCCGGCGCGCCGCGCAACGCGGATTGACCCAATGGCGGCGTTGCGCTGCGAGTGAGCCGCAGGGACACTTTTTGGCGGTCAATGCGGCTCATCCGTGTTATTAGGTGATTGCAGTAGAATCGAGATGAATGGCAGTTCGCGCGAATGCGCAGACTGTACAGAGGCACTGCTCCGCAGCATCGACTTCCGTGTCAGTTTGGCCAGGGACGCCGGTACCACGCCCCGCCGTGTGTGCCCTATTCTTGCTCCGCTAGCACCCGCCAGCACTCCAGGCGCAAACTGCGCTCTCCCCTCTCCAACGAACCACACCTCTCCGGCTCGTCGATACCAGCCTCCATCTGCCCCAATCTCAACCTTTTGGCATTCTCCATTCGGATGACCATTAACCAGCAGTATCCGCGTTTTCAGGATCATCTTGTATTGGAAACCGATCCGCTTTTCAGGATCGTCTCGTATTGGGCGGGTAGCGCGGTCTCTCTGGTATACTCTTCGTTTATGGTTCCCGCCGCCCGCCATCGCCACCACACCGCAATCCACGCACGGCGGGCAGTGTCCTGATTCGAACCGTATCGAAATAAGAAAAGGACGCCCGCCGGAAATGAAGGCGGGCTTTTTTGTTGCTATTCGCATGCATCTGGATTTCTCCAAATTCGACGGGCTGATCCCAGCGGTCGTCCAGGATTACAACTCCGGCCGGGTCCTGATGGTCGGCTATATGAACGCCGAAGCTTTCCGCCGCACCGTTGACACCGGTTTCGCCACCTTCTACAGCCGTTCGCGCCGGAAGCTCTGGCTCAAAGGCGAGACCTCGGGCCACCGCCTGGTCGTGAAAGAAATCTCCACCGATTGCGACCAGGACGCCCTGCTGCTGCGCGTCGATCCGCAAGGCCCCGGCGTCTGCCACAACGGTTACGTGAGCTGCTTCTACCGCCGCCTCGAAAACGGCCAGTGGGTGGAATCCGAGCCGCGCGCCTACGATCCCGCCGCAGTCTACGGGAGCCAGCCATGAAGCTGAAACTTGGCATCCCCAAGGGCAGCCTCGAAAACGCCACCATCGATTTGTTCCGCCGCGCGGGCTACGCCATCACCACCAGCAGCCGGTCGTATTTCCCGGCCATCGACGATCCCGAAATCGAGTGCATGCTCATCCGCGCCCAGGAGATGGCGCGCTACGTGGACGATGGCATCCTGGATGCGGGTCTTACCGGCCGCGATTGGGTCGCCGAAACCGAAGCGCAAGTGGAAGCGGTCGCCGACCTGATCTATTCGAAGCAGAGTTTCGGCAAGGTGCGCTGGGTGCTGGCTGTGCCGGAGTCGTCCGGCTTTGAGTCGGTGCGCGACCTGGAGGGAAAAATCATCGCCACCGAATTGGTTGGCACCACCAAGCGCTACCTGACGCAGCACGGCGTACGCGCGCGCGTGGAATTCAGTTGGGGCGCCACTGAGGTGAAGCCGCCGGTGCTGGCCGATGCCATCGTCGAAGTTACTGAAACCGGCTCTTCGCTGCGCGCCAATAACTTGAAGATCATCGACACGGTAATGGAATCCAACACGCAGCTTATCGCCAACCGCGAGTCGTGGCAGGATGCCTGGAAGCGCCGCAAGCTGGAAGACATGCGCATGCTGCTGGATGGCGCCATCAACGCGCTGGGCAAGGTCGGGCTGATGCTGAACGTCCACCAGAGCGATCTGCGCGCCGTACTGGAGGTGCTGCCCGCGCTGAAGCGCCCCACGATTTCGCATCTCAGCGACGAGGAATGGATGGCGGTAAACACGATTCTGAATGAATCCACCGTGCGCGACATCATCCCGCGGCTGAAGCAGGCGGGCGCGCAGGGCATCGTGGAGTATCCACTGAACAAGATTGTTTTATGAAGAAGGAGTCAGGAGTCAGGAGTCAGGAGTCGGAAGCCGGAATTTCGTCTCCTGACTTCTCTATCTTATGATTCGGATTCTGTCGCCCGCTGCTATGCCCCGCCTTCTGGCGCGGCGCAAGGCCCGGCTTACCGAAGCCGAGGCGGTGGTGCGGCCGATCCTGGAAGCTGTGCGCGCGCGGGGCGATAAAGCGCTACTCGAATACGCGCGCCAGTTCGACGCGCTCGACCGCAAGACGGTCGCGATGCCCGCGGCCGATCTGCGGCGCGCCTGCGCCGGACTCTCGGCGGAGTTCCGCGCCGCCGCCGAGACCGCCGCCGCCAACATTCGCGGCTTCGCCGAGATGCAGATGCCCGCCGGGACGCTGCGCGAAGTCAGTCCCGGCCGGCAACTGGGACAGGTTGTGCGTCCGCTCGACACGGTCGCCGCTTATATTCCTGCAGGCCGCTATCCGCTGCCCTCCACGCTGATGATGACCGTAATTCCGGCGCAGGTCGCCGGGGTGCTCAACATCTGCGTGGCCTGCCCGCGACGCGTGCCGGAGATTCTGGGCACCGCGCATCTTCTCGGTGTGGAACGGGTGTTTCAGATGGGCGGCGCGCAAGCCATCGCGGCCTTCGCCTACGGCACCCGCTCGGTGCCGCGCGCGGATCGCATCGTGGGACCGGGCAGCATCTATGTGGCCGCGGCCAAGAAACTGCTCGCGGGCGAAGTGGGTATCGACTTCGTGGCTGGCCCGACAGAAATCCTGATCGTCTCAGCCGGTGGCAATCCGCGCCATCTCGCGGCCGACATGCTGGCGCAGGCTGAGCACGACGTGGATGCCGCCGCCATCCTGGTCACCACTTCCAAACGGCTGGCCAATGCGGTGGCCAAGGAAATCGAGCGGCAGCTTGCGGCTCTGCCGACCGCGGCCGTCGCGCGCAAGGCGATCGAGCGTAATAGCGCCATCATACTGGTGCGGTCGCTCGAAGAGGCGATGGAACTGTCGAACCGCTTCGCTCCCGAACACCTCAGCATTCCCGACGATCGCCTGCTTGCGTGCGTGCGGCATGCCGGCAGCATCTTCATCGGCCCGTTCAGTACCGAGGCCGCCGGCGATTACGCATCCGGCCCGAATCATGTGCTTCCGACCAGCGGCGTAGCGCGCTGGCGTAGCGCGCTTGCGGGGCGGCTTGTCCGTCGCCGATTATCTGAAGGTGATATCGGTGCAGCAATTGAGCCGCGCCGGGCTCGCCGCGCTGGCTCCCACCATTACTACGCTCGCGCGTGCCGAGGGATTGGAAGGCCACGCCCGCTCGGTTGAGGTGCGCATGCATGACTAAGGGAACCATCCGTCCACGGCAAGCCGTGCTAAAGATGGAGCCTTACTCGCCGCCCACCGCCGGCCGCGCCGATAAACTGCGCCTCGATTTCAACGAGAACACGGTCGGATGCTCGCCGCGCGTCATCGAGTTTCTGAAGCAGCGCCTGGACGCAGGCGGCCTGGCGGTCTACCCGGAATATGGCGATGCCAAAGCCGCGGTGGCCGATTTCTTCCGTGTGGCGCCGGACCAGTTCATTTTCACCAACGGCACCGACGAAGCCATCCAGGTCTTCATCAACACCTATGTAGACGATGGCCAGGAAGTGCTGCTGCTTCGCCCCGCATACGCCATGTATCGCTTCTATGCGCAGGTGGCCGGCGCCAGCGTGCGCGAGATCGATTACGACGGTTCCAATATGGATTTCCCGCTGGCCGCCATGCTCGACGCCATCACGCCGGCCACGCGTGCGGTGCTGCTCGCGAACCCGAACAATCCCACCGGCACGGGCCTCCCGCTCGCGGCCATCGAGCGCATTCTGAAGCGCGCGCGCAAGGCCGTGGTCTTCGTCGATGAGGCCTATTTCGAATTCTCCGGCGTC
>JBEKTJ010000251.1:0-9274 GCA_049516155.1 Bryobacteraceae bacterium | reverse complement strand
GGCGACATGCAGGCCCTGGTCGATTCGCCCATCTTCGCCCGCGTGGATGGATACCTCCGGACGCGCCTGGTCGACTATGGCGATCGCGTCAAGACCGGCCAGCTTCTCGCCGAAATCGACACGCCCGAGCTCGACCAACAGATCCGTCAGGCGCGCGCCGCCGTTTCGCAAACGCAGTCCACCCTCAACGAGGTGAAGGCCGACCTGGACCTTTCCAAAGCCAATCTGAACCTGGCGCGCCTCACCGTCGAGCGTTGGCGGCGGCTGGCTGCTAAGGGTGTGGTTGCGAAGCAGGAGGCCGATCAGAAAGAGGCTGACTTCGCCGTGAACGAAGCGCAGGTGGCCAAAGCGCAGGCCAGCATCGCCACCACGCAGGAAACCGTCCGCGCGAATGAAGCCAACTTGCATCGGCTGGAAGAAATGAAGGCGTTTGCCCGCATCACCGCGCCGTTCGACGGTGTGATCACCGCGCGCAACGTCGATATCGGCACGCTGATCAATTCCGGCAACGGCGGGACGGCGCGTGAGCTTTTCCACATTGCGCAGATTCAGGTGCTGCGCATTTTCGTCAACGTGCCACAGACTAATGTCGCGTCGATGCACCCCGGCGAGACCGCCGAGTTGCGCGTGCAGGAGTTGCCCGGCCAGGTCTTCCCTGCGCACGTCCAGCGAATAGCGAATGCGCTGGACGCCACCTCGCGCGCCATGCTGACGGTGCTCGAAGTGCCCAATCCGCACGGCATACTGATGCCCGGCATGTATGCGCAAGTGCGCTTCTCAACCGGTCGCGCGGAAGCGGCCGTCATCGTGCCGGGCGACGTGCTGATCCTCGGCCGCCAGGGCCCCCGCGTAGCGGTAGTAGCACCGGACCATCGCATCCACCTGCGCCAGATCCGTATCGGCCAGGATTTAGGCTCCGAGATCGAAGTCGTCTCCGGCCTCTCCGCAGGCGAAGTGGTGGTGGCCAACCCCTCCGATGCCGTGCGCGAAAATGCACTAGTCGACGTTCGAAACATCGGCAAATGATGCCCCGGGCGGACTGAAACCTCCATCGGCACCTATGGGGGTGCGAATTTTGGAACCCAGAACCACTCTGATACGTATCCCATGCGATGTCATGAAAGGAAGTATAGTGATATCGTTATGGTGTTGACAGATGTTGGCAACAAGTGTATGCTGTTTTCAGTGGGTGTTTCCCACATTAGCAAACGCCCATCAGAAGGAGCCCGGTATGGGTATGTCGCCAAGCGATGGATTCATTCCAAATAACGAGGGCGTCCAGGGCGACCTGGCGCTGTCCGAATTTATTATTGTGCCTCTGGATGAGCTCTCCAGAATGCTAGAAGCGCTTGTACAAGAAGGGTTTACTGATATTTTTGTGCAAAACCCGGAGACTAATGAGAGAATTCGTGCCCAGTTGCTTCACATTCGTCGCCTCTGCGAGCCTCGAGGATGACTTTTGCACCCGGATGGTTTCCCCCAAACTGTGTGTCTAGTCTGTGCTGTAGAAAGCATATTACCAATCACTACTATTGACAAACAGCGATATCACATCTAGCATAGTGTCAGGAGGTATTATCAGCAATGTCTCAACGAGTGGTTTTCACTTTCGATCAAAACAGTCTGGACACGCTGAACGCTGTCAAAAAGAATGGTGATTTTGGTTCGCTGGGGACCGCTGTTCGCGAATCGCTCACGCTGAGCGAAGTACTACAAGGCCAAGCTGCACAGGGTTTTAACGAAGTCGTCGTTCGAAACCCCAAAACCGGGCAAGAGAAGACCCTAATCATCCCTTCTTTACAGCGAGTTGCCGGGGCGTCTGCATAGATCAAGGCCTAAGCAGCCCGCCTCTAAAACGATAGGCGCGTCCATGTCCCGTGAGGAATCCACAAGAGCTGGGCAATCTCCTCCACCTGATCAGGATACGGCTGACAAGGCAGTACTGCTAAATCAGCCCGTCCTGGAAGGCGGAGGGAAGCAAGAGCCGCCGTCTCTTGAGCCAAGCACCGCCTTAGCCAACGCGGCGCAGGACCCTCCCATCGAAGGGGGACGGGTTTCAGCCGAAGCTGGTGGCGTGGGAGCAAGCCCCCCTAGGGACCCGGAGCCAGCCAGACAACTGCTCGCTTACATACTGGTGGCCTTACTCGCTCTTACGATTGTCGGGCACTACGTCGTCGTCCTGGTCCTTCAATGGAATGGCAAATATGCAGAGCCGGGGGCAGCGGCACTCACGAACGCCTTCAATACTTCGCTGCCGGTGGTTTCAGGCTTGGTTTCCGCGGCCGTCACCTATTACTTCGCCAGAGAGCAACAGAAGAAGTAAGGCTCATTGCTACGGCATTTTGAACGCTTCATGTTCCTGCAGCGGCCAAGGGAGTATAATTGCCGGATCCGGGCTCTGGAAATGGAGCGCTATCGCCGCGCGGAAGCGGCGGTCATTGTACCGGGCCGTGCTGATCCTCGGGCCGCGAGGGGCCCCGCGTAGCGGTAGTCGCCCTCGTCCGGCGCGCTGTCGAGATCCAGGGCTGCTCGGTCGGCGATTCGGGGCCGACTGCGGGAAGCGCAGGGGAAATTCGCAGCGCTCCCATCGAGCTGCCGCTTCCCATCGCCGCTTTGGCGAAAGCCCATAAGCGTCACCGCAAGCCGATCGGGAAATGTAACCAAACGGCGCATCCCGACGTGTGTAGTAGCAGTGAGCGGCCGATGGCCCCGAATGGCCGAGGTAGGTGCTTGGCAATCGTTAATCGGGTGTAAGCTAAATGGGAGTAGCTTGGAGAATGCCGGAATGAGAAGTATTGTTCCCCTCGCGGGGGGTGTCCTGCTTTGCTTCGCAATGCGGATGTGCGCGGATGAAGCTCCATCCTTCACGAAGGATGTCGCGCCCATCATTGCTGCGAACTGCGCGGGATGCCATGCCGGCAATGTCACGATGGGCGCCCTGGATCTCGACACGTTCGTGAGTCTCCAAAAGGGCGGCCATAGCGGACCTGTAATCGTGCCTGGCAAGAGCGGCGGGAGCCTCCTGTATTTGCGAATCACCGGTGCGGTGATGCCTGCCATGCCGCTGAACGGCAAGAAACTGGCGGACGGCGAAATCGAAATCATTCGCCAGTGGATCGATGCAGGCGCGAAGCCGCCGGCACCGGGCGAGGTAGCCGCGCAGCGCGCGCCCGCGATTCCGGAGATTAAGCCGCGCACCGCAGTGAAGCCGCTCATCAGTGCGCTCGCTTACCGGCCCGACGGCAAACTCGTGGCGCTGGGCACGTTCCAGGAAGTCCGGCTGGTGGAACCGGAGACCGGCAAGCTTGTGGCGACGCTGCACGGCGAGGCTGAAGACGTGCGCGCGGTGGCGTTTTCGCCCGATGGAAAACTGCTGGCGGCAGCCGGCGGTCTGCCTGCGCGTGGCGGCGAGGTCAAGATCTGGGACGTCGAAAAGCGCGCCGCGCTGCGCACGATCGCGGGCCACACGGATTGTATCTATGCAGTGGAGTTTGCGCCGGATGGCAAGTCTATCGCGACCGCCAGCTACGACAAGCTGATCAAGCTGTGGGATGTCGACAGCGGCAAGGAAATCCGCACTTTGAAGGATCATATCGACGCGGTGTATGCGTTGGCGTTCACGCCCGATGGCAAGCGGTTGGTTTCGGCCTCGGCGGATCGCGGAGTGAAGGTTTGGGATGTGGCATCGGGTGAGCGGCTGTACACGCTGAGCGAGGCAACCGACGGTTTGAATACGCTGGCGATCGATCCGGCAGGCAAGCGCGTGGCGGCAGGCGGCCTTGACCGGACGATTCGAGTATGGTCGCTGGGCGAGAAAGGCGGCACGCTGCTGAATTCGCTCATCGCGCATGAAGATGCCATTTTGCAATTGGCTTGGTCGCCCGACGGCAACTACCTCATTTCATCCTCAGCCGACAAAGAGGTGAAGGTATTTAAGGCGGACGATCTGACTGTGGTGAAGACGTGGCGGCAACCGGATTGGGCGCTCTCCGTTGCGTTTGCGCCCGATGGGAAAAGCTTCGCCGTGGGCCGCTTCGACGGCTCGTACGAGATTTATCGTTGTGGGGCGGACCTCCAGGTCTGCGCGGGGCCTCCAGGCCCCGCTCCTCACAAGGGGGCCTAGCTATGAAAGCACTCCTCGCGTTCATTTGTACCGCGGCCGCCTTCGCGGCCAGTACCACTTCCGACTGGCCCACCGGCAATCGCACCACGCCGCCGACCATCGCTTCGGTTTCTCCGCGAGGCGTACCGCGCGGCGCCACCACGGAACTGACCGTCGAAGGACTCAACCTGGCCAAAGCCAGCGCGGTATTCTTCAGCGAACCGGGCATCCAGGCGCGCATTCTGCGCATCAAGGAACTGCCCGACGGTCCGGATGTCCGGCTTGGCTCGAATGGCGGCATTTCCACGGTCGACGTGGGTCCGTTGCCGCCGCGCAATGAAGTCACGCTGGAGTTGGATATCAGTCCCGACGCGGACGTCGGCCCGGTCGATTTTCGCTTACAAACGCCGCTGGGCACCAGTCCGGCGGGTCGCTTCCTGATTGAGCCGTACTACGGCGAGAGCGCCGACCGTGAGCCGAACGACACGCCGGAGGACGCCGTGGAAGTCTACACGCCGGCGATTCTGGTGGGCACGATCTCCAAACCGGGCGACGTGGATTATTACAAGGTCACGGTGAAGGCGGGCGAGCAATTGGTGTTCGAGAACGGCGCCGCCATGCTGGGCTCTGCATTGCAGCCAGTGGTCGCCATTTACGATGCGGATCAGGCGCTGGTTCACGAGTACGGCCTGGATGGCGGCCGGTCGGCGCAATATTTCGCGCATCGTTTCGATAAAGCCGGCGCGTACTATATCAAAATCGCGGACTACGAAGAAGGCGGCAGCGGACGGCATTTCTATCGCATCAAGGTGGGCAAGTTTCCGCTGGCGCTGTCGGCGTATCCGCTGGGCGTTCGGGTCGGTCAGACAGAACAAATCGCGCTGACCGGGTACAATCTCGGCGCGGGCAAAGTCGCAGTTGCCGGGGAGGCGTCCGCGGAATACGAATCGGCGGTGGTGGTGCGGCCCAAGCTCGCCGCCGGCAAAACCTTTAACAAGTTGAAGCTGGCCGTCGATAGCGAACCGGAGACCGAATCCTCGGGCAAGAACATTTCGGTAGCCGCCGCACAGGCCATCACAGCGCCCGTTATCGTGAACGGCAAGCTGCTCGCAGGCGAAAACGACTTCCGTTTCAAGGCGCGCAAAGGCGAGAAGCTGGTGCTGGAAGTGAATGCCAACCGGCTGGGGTCGCCGCTCGATTCGATGCTCGAAATTCTGGATGCGAAAGGCAATCCGGTGGAGCGCGCCACCGTGCGTTGCGAGTTGGCGACATCGGTTACGCTTAACGACCCCAGCTCATCGGGATCCGGAATCCGGATTCTGTCGTGGACCGGTATGGCTGTGGGCAACATCCTGATGGTGGGCAGCGAGCTGATTCAGGTGAGTGCCATGCCGCGCGGCCCGGACGACGACATCCGCTTTGAATCCTTCGAAGGGCAGCGGCTCGGCCTGCTGGATAGCACCCCCGAGGCGCATTCTATCGATACGCCAGTGTACAAGGTGCAGGTCTATCCGCCGGGAAAAACTTTCGTAAGCAACGGTCTGCCGCTGGTGCGCCTACCGTATCGCAACGACGATGGTGGTCCCGGCTTCGGGAAGGATTCCCGCTTGCGGTTCACCGCGCCGGCCGATGGGGAATATGTCGTGCGGCTGCGGGATGTGCGCGGCTTGCACGGCACGCCGGGCGAAGACTACGCATACCGGCTGGCACTGCGCCCGCCGGCGCCGGATTTCCGGTTGAGCGTCGACCCGCGCAATCCCAATGTGCCCGTGGGCGGACGCATTCCTGTAACTGTCACCGCGCTGCGGCTCGACGATTTCGATGGGCCGATTGACGTGTCAATCGTCGATTTGCCGGCGGGGCTTTCGGCCAGCAAGGGCGTAATCGAGCCGGGGCGTGCCAGCACGACAATCTTGCTGAGCGCGGATGAGAACGCGCATCTCGATAGCGCCGTGCCCTTGCGCGTGAGCGGCAAGGCGCAGGATGGCGCGCGGCAGATCGCGCACTGGGCCAGCCCGGAAGACAAGCTGAAGCTGATCGCGCTCATGCCGAAGCCGGACATCACGATGGAGGCCAAGACGCGCGAAGTGGTGCTGGAGCCGGGCAAGACGGCCACGGTGGAAGTCGAGATCCACCGCAACAACAACTTCGGCGGACGCGTGCCGGTGGAAGTGTACAATTTGCCGCCGACAGTTATGGTGGCTAATGTGGGTCTGAACGGCGTATTGATCCACGAGAACGAGAACCACGTCACCTTCACGTTGCAAGCGCTGCCGAATGCGCAGGCCATGGATCTGCCCATTGTGCTATCTGGTAATATCGAAACGCGAGCGGGCCAACAGAACGAGTACGCTTCCGAGCCGATCGTCGTGAAAGTTAGGTAAGACAGGCCTCCCGGCCTGTCCCTGCGGCAGCCACCGTTATGTCCAAAACCTCTCTTATCCGGGAAGCCCTCTCAACCGGCGAGGGCATCGTCAGACTTGCGCCCTGTTGGGTGCCGCGTTCCTTTCTGATGCCCGGCGGGCGGTTGAAACTGGATCCGCGCGACCTCTATGCGCTGGGCGCGCATCGCGGCGGTATCGACGAGCGATGGTTTTCGTCGACGACGCAGGCGGCCAATGGTCCCGGCACTCCGGAAGACGAGGGGCTGAGCTATATTGCGATCGGCACTCAGCGCGTGCTGCTGCGTGAAGCTATCGCGGAAATTGGCGACGAGATCCTGGGTGCGCAGACCATGGCGCGGTATGGCGGCTGGAACGTGCTCTGCAAGTTCTTCGACAATCTGGGGCCGATTCCGCACCACATGCACCAAATGGAAGAGCATGCTCGGAAGGTCGGGCAGAAGGGCAAGCCGGAGGCCTACTACTTTCCGCCGCAGTACAATTTCAAGGACAACAATTTCCCATACACGTTTATGGGGCTGGAGCCTGGCGCCACGCCGGACGATGTGCGGCGATGCCTGGAACGCTGGAACCAGGGCGACAATGGCATCTTGTATCATTCGAAAGCGTATCGCCTGCAGCCGGGCACCGGATGGCAGATCGATGCCGGCATCCTGCATGCTCCGGGTTCGCTGGTCACTTATGAGCCGCAGGTGAATTCGGATGTGTTCGGGATGTTTCAGTCCCTGGTGGAAGGGCGCGCGGTGCCTTGGGATCTGCTGGTCAAGGACGTGCCGCCGGAACACCATCACGATCTGGATTACATCGTTGGCATGCTGGATTGGGACGCCAACGTCGATCCGGAGTTCGCCAAGCACCGGCTGTTCCATCCGCGGCCCGTGCGCGGGGAGGACGAAATGGGCGCGTGCGGCTACTCTGAGAAATGGGTGGTCTACTCGACGCCGCATTATTCCGCGAAAGAGCTGACCGTATTGCCGGGGCGCTCGGCGGTGATTCACGATGCGGCCGCGTATGGGCTGATCGTAGTGCAGGGTTGGGGCGCAGTGGGCAAGACGGAAGTGGAGACGCCTTCGTTGATCCGCTACGGAGCGATGACCAAGGACGAATTGTTCGTCAGCGCGGCGGCCGCCCAGCGCGGCGTGGAAGTGCGCAATCGCAGCGACCGGGAAAACCTGGTAATGCTGAAACATTTCGGTCCGGGCAATCCGGACGCGGAGGGACTTGTGCAATGAAATTCGGCGTGAACACCTTCATCTGGACGGCGAATTTCGACCGGTCCAACCTGCCGCTGCTGCCGGCCATCAAGGCGGCGGGCTTCGATGGCGTCGAAGTGCCGCTCTTCGATCCCACGAAATTCGCGGCCGCCGATATCCGGCGCGGCTTGGCCGACAACGGCCTGAAGTGTACTATCTGCTCAATCCTTACCGGCGGCTTGAACATGATTTCCGACGACGCCACGGTGCGCGAGAAGACGCGCGTCCACATGCAGGATTGCGCGAAGGCCGCCGCCGAGGTGGGCGCGAAAATCGTTGCCGGACCGCTCTACTCGCCCGTGGGGTTGATGACCGGCCACCGCCGCACCAGTGAGGAATGGAAACGCGCGGTGGATTGTTATCAGGCGATCGGGCCGACGCTCGGCGAGTACGGTGTGACCATCGCCATCGAGCCGCTGAACCGGTTCGAGACCTACTTCCTGAACACGGCGGCCGATGCGGTAGCGTTGTGCGATGCCATCGGCCACCCCAACGTGGGCATCCTGTTCGATACCTTTCACGCCAACATCGAGGAGAAGGATGTGGCGGACGCTTACCGGATGGTGGGGCGGCATCTGAAACACGTACACACCTGCGAGAACGACCGCGGCATTCCGGGCACCGGCCACGTGGATTGGCCTGGCGTGTTCCAGGCGCTGCGCGACGTGCACTACGACGGCTGGCTGACCATCGAAAGCTTCGGCTTCGCGCTGGGCGAATTGTCGGCGGCGGCGTCCATCTGGCGGGACATCGCGCCTTCGCCGGAATCGATTGCGTTTGAGGGCGTGAAGTTTTTGAAGCGGGGGATGGCATGACTGAGCGGTTTAGGCAATAATAGAATGCGAGGGCGATGATGGCAACCCTACCGGCGCTAATGACCGTCGAGCAGTTCCGGGACCTCCCGCTTGACGATGGTCCTTATGTGCATGAGTTGCATCATGGAGAGGTGGTCACCTTGCCACGTCCAAAGTCGAGGCATTATAAACTGCAGGCACACCTCCTCGAGTTGCTGCAGCCGAGAGCCGGCGGCCTGGGTTTCGTTGGAATCGAGGTGCCCTTCCGAGCGGTGCCGCAGTTCGACTTTCGCGCGGCGGACGTCGCCTTCGTCTCGCAAGAACGCTGGGACATGATCGACCCCGACGACAACCTGTATGGCGCGCCGGATCTGGTTATCGAGGTCAAATCCACGTCGAATACCTGGGCGGAACTACGCGAGCGAGCCTCGCTTTGTTTGGCGAATGGCTGCCAGGATTTCTGGATTGTCGATCAAAAGGCACGCACCATCACTGCTATCGGCCGCGATGGAAAAGCCGTACAGTACGCGGAAGCGGACAGCATTCCCCTGCCATTATTCGGCGGCGATGGCCTCCGCGTTGATTTAGATGCTGACTCGCCTCTACATCGACAATTTCAAGTGCTTCGTTAATATCGATTACAGGCCTGCACGCACGCAGTTGATTCTCGGAGCCAACGATTCCGGCAAGTCGACGTTGATCGACGCGCTGTTGTTTCTGCAT
>JBEKTJ010000250.1:0-9341 GCA_049516155.1 Bryobacteraceae bacterium | reverse complement strand
CGCGATCCTTCAACAACTTACTCACGCGCCGCAACTGGATATCGATAATCAGAGTGAGATGCTCCCGGCTCAGCGAATTGAATACGATGATGTCGTCGATACGATTCAGAAACTCCGGCCGGAAGGTGGTTCGCAACGCGTCCAGCAGGCGCTTGCGCGTGGCTTCGTTGGCTGTGTTCTTGGTGTGCACCGAGAATCCGATAGGCCCCACCTCGCGCATGCTGGTGGATCCCACGTTGGAGGTCATCACGATGACCGTGTTCTTGAAGCTCACGGTGCGGCCCTGCCCATCGGTGAGGCGCCCGTCGTCCAGAATCTGCAGCATGGAGTGGAACACGTCCGGATGGGCCTTTTCGATTTCATCGAACAGCACCACCGAATACGGCCGGCGGCGCACTTGCTCGGTGAGTTGGCCGCCTTCGTCGTATCCCACGTATCCGGGCGGCGCGCCGATCATACGGGCCACGGAATGCTTCTCCCCATACTCGGACATGTCCACGCGGATCAACGACTTCTCGTCGTCGAACAGGTATTCGGCCAGCGCGCGCACCAACTCGGTCTTGCCCACGCCGGAGGGTCCCAGGAAAATGAAACTGCCGATGGGCCGGTTGGGATCGCTCAATCCCGCGCGGTTCCGCAGGATGGCGTTCGAGACCAGGCGCACGGCTTCGTCCTGGCCCACCACCCTGTCTTTCAGGCGCTCGGGCATGCGGACCAGCTTTTGCGCCTCCCCTTGCAACATGCGTGTGACGGGGATGCCGGTGGACTTGGCAACGATGCGGGCGATATCCTCGTCGTCGATTTCCTCCTTCAGCATGGCGGAATCCTTGATAGCCTCCAGATCGTGCTCGGCAGCCTGGATATCCTTCTCGATTTGCGCCAGCCGCCCATAGCGGAGTTGCGCTGCTCTCTCCCAGTCGCCCTGGCGGCTGGCCTGCTCCTCGTCTTTGCGCAGTTGCTCCTGCTCTTCCTTAAGATTACGTACACCGTGAATGGCGGCTTTCTCGCGATTCCAGCGCTCTTTCAGGCCGGCGGTTTGGCCGCGCAATGTTTCCAACTCGTCTTCCACGTGGCGCAGGCGCTCTTTGGAAGCTGCGTCGCGCTCGTGGCCCAGCGCCTGGCGTTCGATCTCCAGGTGCGTGATGCGGCGGTCCTTCTCATCGATTTCGATGGGCATCGAGCCGATTTGCAAGCGCAACGCGGCGCCCGCTTCGTCGATCAGGTCGATGGCTTTGTCGGGCAGGAAACGGTCGGTGATGTAGCGCTGCGAAAGCAATGCGGCCGCCACAATGGCCGCATCCTTGATGCGCACGCCATGATGGATTTCGAACTTCTCCTTCAACCCGCGCAGAATGGCGACGGTATCGTCGACAGTCGGCTCGCCGACGAAGACGGTCTGGAAGCGGCGGGCCAAGGCGGCGTCTTTCTCAACGCGCTTGTATTCGACCAGGGTGGTGGCGCCGATGCAGCGCAGATCGCCGCGCGCCAGCGCCGGCTTCAGCATATTGGCCGCGTCGATGGCGCCTTCG
Organism: Bryobacteraceae bacterium; assembly: GCA_049516155.1. Classification (GTDB taxonomy): domain Bacteria; phylum Acidobacteriota; class Terriglobia; order Bryobacterales; family Bryobacteraceae; genus Bog-159. The sequence continues at coordinate 7,812 of JBEKTJ010000250.1, read as the reverse complement.
GCGGATCCCGCCCCCACCAGCGTATGCAACTCGTCGATAAAGCAGATGATCTCGCCGCTCGATTCCGTGATCTCTTTCAGAACCGCTTTCAGGCGGTCCTCGAACTCACCGCGGAATTTGGTGCCCGCCACCATGGAGCCCAGATCCAGCGCGACCAGCTTCTTGTGCTGCAATTGATCGGGTACGTCGCCCTTTACAATGCGCTGGGCAAGGCCTTCCACGATGGCGGTCTTCCCTACCCCGGGCTCGCCGATCAGCACCGGATTGTTCTTGGTGCGCCGGCTCAGCACCTGCATTAGGCGGCGGATTTCGTCTTCGCGGCCGATCACCGGGTCGAGCTTGCCATCGCGCGCCGACTTGGTCAGATCCACCGCGTAGCGCTCCAGTGCCTGATACTTGGTTTCCGGGTTGGGATCGGTCACCCGCTGCGTACCACGGATGGAAACCAGCGCTTTCAATATGGCTTCGTGGGTGGCGCCCGCGCGTTCCAGCAGTTGCGCAGCGGGGTCCCGCTTCTGGGCCGAGATGGCCAGCAGCATATGCTCGGTCGATACGAACTCGTCCTTGAACCGGCTGGCTTCGTCGAAGGCCCGTTCCAGCACTTCGTTCAGCGGTTGCGAAGCATACAAGCCGGGCTGCGGCGGCATGCTCACCTTGGGGATGCTTTCCAACTGGCGCTCGCCTTCGGCCACGATGGCGTCCGGCTGCACGCCGCATTTCTCCAGGACCGGGCGTACAATGCCTTCCCGTTCTTGCGCCAGGGCCACCAGCAAGTGCAGCGGATAAAGCACCTGGCCGTCGGCCTTGCCGGCCACCTCCTGCGATTGCTGCAGCGCCTCCTGGGCTTTTTGCGTGAACTTATCGAATCTGATCACAGATACCTGCTTTCTTTAAGGATATCGGAAACCGCTTGCTAAAACGACACGGGGCGGCCAGGCCTTTCGACCCCGCCGCCCACGCTCGCAATTCGACTGCAATTACTTACTGCTTCACATCGATCTTGACTTGCCGCGGTTTGGCGGCCGCCTTTTTGGGAAGCTTCACGGTTAGGACGCCGTTGTGGTACTCGGCTTGGACCTGCTCCGTGTCAACGGTCTGGGGAACGCTGAAACTACGCGTAAACTGCCCGTAGCCGCGTTCGATGCGATGGTAACCCTTGCTGGTGTCCTGCTTTTCGAACTTGCGTTCGCCGGACAGCGTCAGGGTCTGGTTTTCGACGTGTACGTCGATGTCTTTCAGATCCACTTCGGGGACATCCGCCTTGAGCACGAGTTCGTCCTCGGTCTCGAAGATGTCCACCGCGGGCGACCAGGGCCGGCCAGCGCGCGGCTCACTGAGCATCCGGGTGAAGGCGTCTTCAAAAAAGCGTAGGTTGGCCAACGGATCGGTATGGGTGATGGACATTGTTGTGTTGCTCCTTGTTAGAATTGTTGGACTTAACGTCATCCGATTACAATCATAAAATATTAGCGTGTAGTTGTCAAGTATTGTTTAGCGGAATTTTGTGCGAACCGGTAAACTGGCTGTATAATGTTTGAAATAAACAACTTAACTGGCCACAACAGACATCCGGCAGGCTTCGAAAGGTACCCCGTAACATGTGGGGCAACCGATATTGGCTGCGAGCCGCTTCCCGATGGATTCCATCCTTCGATCCGGAAACCGAGCGCATCAGGTTTGGATTTTGGAGGGCGGCCAATCTTGGCCGCAGCCGCCTTTTTAGGCGGCCAGAGCCGGCCGAAAGCCGGCTGCGGGCAGAATTGCCCGCCCTCCAAGTCCCAAATTGGCCCACTACCTAATCGTGGCCGCCACGTGCAAACGCCCTGACCGTATAAACTCGCTCCGGCGGTGGCCAATAGAGTGCCCGCACCTATCTGCTTGAGTTTCTCTTGCATGCTGGCGAATCGCACGCGTGCGACTGCGAAATCCCGGCATCCGATTTAAAACCACTGGCGTCCCAAAGTTTCCCTGGGCGAAATCGCGATCCATTGCAGGCAGTCATGACGAGTTCGGCTCCAACAATACTTGTGCTGCGTTCGTACATTCGACCGTGTGCATAATACCGTCCATGCTGCAGCGAATCGTTTTTCTCGCCTCTCTTCGGGAGCCGGATACGTGCCAGTATGGCGATCGCGCGATCGAGGAGTTGCAGGCCCTGAAGTTCGGGGAAGCCGGCATTGGCCGCGTTCGGAGCGGCGAGCAGGTCGTTGGGCTGCCTTGAGGCGGAGCGGAACTCGAACGCGCCCTGCGCCACGAGCACCTTGTTGGTTTTGAAGAATGGCTACGCATGGATACGCTGCAGCAGATGGCGGAACTGCTGTCTTACGCTTCCGGTCAAGACATGCCGCGGCCCACGTTGTTCCGCAATTGGAGCGAGCAAAGGCTCTATGAATGGTTATCCCGCCGGATGCGACGACGGCCCAGCAGCAGCACTTCATGATGGGGATGGAAAAGGTTCTGACCCCTCTGTTGACGCGCAGGTTCTAAGGGCGCAGCAGCCCGGTAGGTGGCGACGTGGTAGACGTAATCGCCCCAAAGCCTGTCTGCGTCAATTGGATTGTCGCCGCCGTAACAACCGCCCGTGCTAGCCCCGTTCGGAATGAGCCACTGCATAGGGCGGCCCTGCATCCACGGGATCGTACCTCGGGACTGTCACGATCCGGACGCCGTCCGTCATGACAATATGCTTGCCTTCTCTGGCAACGACGAAGCCGGGTCTTTCGAGAGCCCCGACCGCGCGGAGGTGAGGTATTCCGGGGATCTTCGGCACATGCTACGCCGGAACGTCCACTTCACGCAAGTTGCGTTCGCCGGCCATATCTTTCGCTACTTCCAGGTAATCGCGGATGGCGTCTCGAAATATTCGCCAGAGCTTCCTCCTCTTTGGCGCCTTGGAAGTCCCGGGCAAGAGTCGCTGTACTCCTCTTCAGTTGACATCAGGGCTACTGGATACTTCATATTTTCAATCACCTTCCTACGCGGCGCCGAAACGGCTGGAGCGACCGAAGTCACCCCAGTTGTCGACGTAGAAATTCGCTTGTCCGCACGTTGGCGAGCGCTGCCGCCGCGGCATTGTAGTGCATCCCGTTATGGCGGGCGAAGGCGTGATGCTGACCCGGATAGCTGTAGACTGTCGCGTTTGGTTTGCTGGCGAGCGCCGCCTTGATCTCAGCTTGCGCAGGCTTGGAAATGAACTCGTCCTCCTCGGCCAGATGCATCAGCAGCGGCGCATCAAGCCCGTTGACCTCGCCCAGATACTTCTCCGTGTCACCTCCGTGATAGACGACCGCAGCGTCGACCCCGTAACGCACGGCCGTCAGAAAGGTCATCAGCCCGCCGAGACAATAGCCGAGTACAGCAACCTTGCCGCTGCATTCGGGCACCTTGGCCACAACGTTGGCGGTGTCCTTGACGTCCCGGGCGCCGGCGTCCCGGTCATAGGCTTGATAAAGGCGAAGGCCGTGCTGCCAGTCCGCCTCGGAGGTGACGCTCAGGTCGACGCCCGGTTCCTGACGCCAGAACAGATCGGGCGCGACCGCAACGAAGCCTTGTTCGGCCAGTTCGTCACACGTCTTGCGGATGTCGGCGTTCACCCCGAACAGTTCCTGCAGAACGAGCACAGCCGGAGCCGGCAAGGCCTTCGGCCGCGCGATATAAGCGCCAAATGCGCCATCTCTTCCTTCTATAGCGATGCGATCCTTCATTGTCTTCTCCTCAGACGGCCACGCTCTCGGCTGACGAGCCCTCAATTAAAACGGCCGTTGGTTGACGGGCACAGAGGTGGCCGCCTCTTCGATGAGCTTGGCTGTTTCCCTCGGGTGAGACATATAGGCCACATGGCTGGAATTCACTTCGATCGTCTTCGCATTCGCGCGCTTTGCCATCATGCGCTCCTGATCCGGATTGATCGACCGGTCCGCGGTGGCCACCATGTACCAAGTGGGCTTGGCCTTCCAGGCTGGCGACGTGACCTTGTGGGTGAACGCGTCGGTGGAAATCGGCACCTGCGACACCGCCATGAACGCCGCCTTATCCTTCGGAATGTCCGCTGCGAAGTCGGCCGCGAAATCCTCCTGTTCTATCCACCAGTTGCCGTTACTGTCCGGCTTGAACGCCTTGGAGGCTTGCGGTAAGGCTTGCTCGATCGTGGCACAGCTTTCCCCAGTGTCCAGCGCGAATGCCGCAATATAGACAAGCGCCGCAACGTTTGGATGATTGCCGGCTTCAGTGATGACGGACCCGCCATAACTGTGGCCAACCAGAACCACTGGCCCGTCCATGGCGTCGATGGCCGCTTTCGTGTACTTTTGGTCCTCGGCGTAGGAAGTCTCGGGGTGCTGCACCACCGACACCTTGTACCCATCATCCTTGAGGATGTTAGCGACGGCTTCCCAGCCGGAGCCGTCGGCAAATGCACCATGCACCAAGACAACGTTCTTAATATGCTCTTTCATGATTATTCTCCTTTGACCGTAAAGACTGTTAGCTACTGGTTGAGGTGTGCGGAGGTGGCAGCCTCTTCGATGAGCTTGGCTGTCTCCTTCGGGTGAGACATATAGGCCACATGGCTGGCATTCACTTCGACGGTTTTCGCATTGGCGCGCTTCGCCATCATGCGCTCCTGGTCCGGATTGATCGACCGATCCGCGGTGGCCACCATGTACCAGGTGGGCTTGGTCTTCCAGGCGGGCGACGTGACCTTGTGGGTGAATGAGTCGGTCGAGATCGGCACCTGCGACTGGGCCATGAAGTGGGACACGGACTGCGGAACGTCCGCCGCGAAGTCGGCCGCGAAATGCTCGCGCTCGATCCACCAGTTGCCGTTGGTGTCCGGCTTGAAAGCCTTGGAGGCTTGCGGCACGGCCTGTTCGATCGACGCACAGCTCTCACCCTCATCGAGCGCAAAGGCCGCGATGTAGACCAGCGCCGCAACGTTTGGATGATTGCCGGCCTCGGTGATGATAGATCCGCCATAGCTGTGGCCGACGAGAACGACCGGCCCGCCCATGGCGTCGATTGCGGCCCTCGTATACTTTAGATCGTCGGGATAGGAGGTCTCGGGGGGTTGCGCCACCGACACCGCGTAGCCGTCCTTCTCAAGGATCTTCGCGACGGCTTCCCAGCCGGAGCCATCGGCGAAGGCACCGTGCACCAGGACCACGTTCTTGACGCCGGTCGGCGGCGCCGCAGCAGCGTTCATGGTCGCACCGATCAGCATAGAAGCGAGCACTGCAACCGCATAAAGCTTCGTCATGACGCTTTTACTCGGTTTGGTCTGCGTAGATGTTTTCATTTTTGAAAAACTCCTTTCAGCGAGCAGTATGATGGAATTGTCAAGATGAACGCATCAGGCGATGGAGCGGTTTTCAGGTAGTCTGCTGGAGCAATTTGAAAATACTCCTTCCGAGGTATTAGGCTGGCTTTGTCCATAAGGCTTCAAGAGCGAATTACTTCGGCGTGGAGCGCGGCGGGATGACGATTTCGCGCCGTCCGAACCGGCGCGCGTCAATGGAGAATGCTCCAGGCCCTAGAAGGATGAGGGCGATCGCGATAGAGATTGCAAGGAAGCAGGCGATCCTTGATGAGAAGAGATTGAGACGCTCTCCATGGAGGGTGGAGAAGTGGACCGCGATCACGGCTGCAGCGCCAACGATGGCCGCACGCCCGACGGAATAGCCCAGTTGGAGCGCAACGCCGGCAGCTAATGATATCAGCGCGATAATGATCGGCGGGCTGGTGGTGCTCCGCCACTCTGCCAGGACCGCGGCGGCCTCAACGAGGAGCGGAACCCCGAGTGCAGTCCGCAAAACTAGCAGGCCAATACCGGGCCACCCGAGCGCAAAAGTAGAGAAAGATCGTTGCACCAATCCCTTCCCGTGCGCCGCGACCTAAAGCGCGCCTCCACCTCAGGCTAAACGCGAATCGTTCAGATGCGAATCGCTCTTATGGGGTATTTTTGAATTGCTCACTCGAGCGGCTTCTACGTCGAAAGATTCGCCACCAACGCTGCGCGGGAGGACGGGGCGGGGCAGCGAAGGCGATCTCTGCAGGAACGGTCAGTTCCACCTCTGTGCCCTCGCTGAGGCGGCTCTGCAAGCGAAGCTTTGCACCGATCCGCTCCGCGGTCTCCCGCATTCCAGAAAGTCCCCAATGGCCATCGCGGCCGTCGCGCAAGATCTGGGGCTCAATTCCGCGTCCGTCGTCCCTCACAAACAGGCGCAGGTTGCGATCGCTGTATCGCAACTCCACTTCGACATTCGCGGCCCCTGAGTGTCGAAAGGCATTGATGATGGCCTCACGTCCGATGCGATAGACATCGTCTCGAACAAGCGCATGCAACGGCTGCTCAGGCCCTTCGACCAATACGCGGAAATTGGCAGGTTCGTCGGCGATCGCCTCGGCTCGAATTCTGGAGAACGATCTCTCAAGACCGCTCGACTCGGTCTGCGTCAACCGCATCCCCTGAACCGCACTCCTGCCCTCGTCGATCACCCTTTTCATCAACTCCAGCACCTCCGTCACGAGGGGCTTTGCCTCCGAATCGGTGGTCAATTTCCGGTTCGCGAGGTTTAGCTGGAGGGACGCGCTGATAAATCCCTGTAACAGCGTGTCGTGCAGATCCTGCGCGATTCGGGTTCTTTCGGCCAGCCGTTCGTGAAACTGTGTGGCCAGGCGATCCGCCATCAGTCGCATCCGCCAACGAATCGCGGCCAATAGTATGCCTACCGCCGCGGCCAGGTAAAGGAGGCGAAACCAGACTGTCTGATAGAACGCCGGATCGATCCTGAAGGCCAGCGTTGCTCCAGTCTCGTTCCACACTCCGTCGTTGTTGCAGGCAATCACTCGGAAACGATAATCTCGCGGCGGCAGATTCGTGTAAGAGGCCGAACGATCGGTTACCGGACCTCGCCACTCGTCGTCGTAACCTTCGAGCTTGTAGCGAAACAAGACGCGTTCGGGTATCGACAGGCTCAGAGCCGCGAACCCGATTTCAACGTTTCGTACCTTCGGCTGTAAGTGCAACTCCGGCGAAATTGCAAATGGCCGATTGTCCGCCGTTACGGTCTGGATCAGGATTGTGGGCGGAACCCCGTTCATCGGCAGCCGGCGCGGATCGACGACCGCGATTCCGTCTGTCGTGGCAAACCATAGCTTGCCGTCGGGTGTCTTGATTGCCGCTGGAAACGACGCTGGATTCGGTAACCCAGGTAGACCGTCCGTAGTGTCGAGAAACAACGATTGCATTCGATAGGTAGAAGACTTGAGCGCCTTCTCGACTTCTTGCGGGCTGGCACGAATGATCCCCAGCGCTCCTGCGATCCAATAGAAGCCGTCGTCGTCCTCCACAATCCCCGAAACCGCAGCTCCCGGGATCCCATTTTCTTTGGTAAGCGTTGCGAAACGGCGGCCATCGAAGCGGCTCAGCCCGCCTTCTGAACCAAACCAAACGCGACCCATATGGTCGCTCGAAATCGACCGTATCCTGCCATGGGGCAACCCGTCGGCAGCGGAATACCGGTGGAACCGGTCATTCTCATAGACCGCGACCTCCCCGTCGAAGCCCAGCCAGACTCGTCCGGCCGCATCGCCGAACAGAGCGCCGCACCGGTAACTAGGGAGTTCCGGGGTATCGGGGAAATCCGTCCACGCGCCGTTCCGAAGCCGCATGACACGGGACTTGTCGCCTTCAAAAACCACAATCCAAAGGTTCCCCGAAGAATCAGAGGTGATATTCTCGACCCCCGACGTCTCCGGCTTGCCTGGCACACCTACAAACGAAAACCTCCCGCCGATACCGTCCGCCAGGCCGAA
>JBEKTJ010000249.1:0-9404 GCA_049516155.1 Bryobacteraceae bacterium | reverse complement strand
TGGCCCGATACTTCGCCGCCAAACACGGCAAACGAGTCACGCGCAAGCTATCCGGGCTCTCGCCGGAAGCGCTGGCCCATTTGGAAGCGTATGACTGGCCGGGCAACGTGCGGGAGCTGGAGAACGCTATCGAGCGCGCCATTGTGCTTGGCGCGACCGATCTCATCATTCCGGAGGACCTGCCGGAAGCCGTGCTGGACGCTCCGGCGGCATCGGAGGCGATTGGCGGATATCACCAGACCGTGAGGGAAGAAAAGAAACGCGCGATTCTGGCCGCGATCGGGCGTGCGGGCGGCAGTTATACGGAAGCCGCGAAGCTACTCGGCGTTCATCCGAATTACTTGCACCGCCTGGTGCGCAACCTCGACATGAAGGAAGAGGTGCAAAAGGCGACCGGCCGATGAGCGCCACGGCGGGCGCCAGCAGCACCCCGTCGGGCAATTTCGGGCAACGCGCCATGGCATCGGTGGCGTCTATGGCATCCCAGGCAACGTGCAATCTGCAACTTGCAGATCCTAAAGGACGGGTAATATTCCGAATCCCTGTCTCTCCGCCAGAGATCGAAATGGCTGCCGTTGGCGCCAGCCCCCGCTGTTTGTGTGGGTTGCGCGGGGTTCTCTTTTCTTGCTAAGAATCGAGCAATTCGATAAACTAAATTCCTTCATGAGAAGAGCCGTATTGTCTGGATTCTCTTTCCTGGCTTCGCCAGTCTGGATTGAGCCATAGCCATGTCGGCCGCCACCCGCAGACTATTCCTGGGTGCTACCGCCGCGGCCACCGCGGCCGCGCAACAGAATACCCGATCCGCGCGCCGCCCCAACATTATCTACATGCATTCGCACGACACCGGCCGCTACATACAGCCGTTCGGGTGCGATGTGCCGACGCCCAACCTGCAGCGCTTGGCCAGTGAGGGCGTGCTATTCCGCCAAGCGTTCAGCGCCGCGCCAACGTGTTCGCCCAGCCGCGCGGCCCTGCTCACCGGACAGTGCGCGCACTCGAGCGGCATGCTGGGCCTGGCGCATCGCGGGTTTGTTCTGAACGATTACCGGCAACACTTGCTCTACACCCTGCGCGACGTCGGCTATACTTCGGCCCTTTGCGGAATCCAGCACATCGCCAATCGTCCCGAGACCATCGGCTACGATCGCGTGCTCCCGACTGTCAGTACCAAGGTAGCCGACGTGGCGCCCGTGGCGGTCGAGTTCCTGAAGAACGCTCCCAAGCAGCCGTTTTTTCTGGACGCCGGATTCTTCGAAACCCACCGCGTCTTTCACACTCCCGGTCCGCAGGACGATCAGCGCTTCACCCGGCCGCCAGCGACAGTCCCCGACACCCTGCGCACCCGCCAGGACATGGCCGCCTTTCATGCCAGCGCCAGAGCGCTCGATGCAGGCATTGGGGACATTCTGCGCGCGCTCGAATCCGCCGGGCTGGCGGAAGAGACTCTGGTCGTCTCGACCACCGATCACGGCGTCGCGTTTCCCGCCATGAAATGCAACCTCAACGTGCATGGCACCGGCGTCTCATTGATCTTGCGCGGCCCGCAAGGTTTCCGGGGCGGCAAGGTCTGCGATGCCATGGTGTCGCAGATCGATCTTTTCCCCACCGTCTGCGATTTGCTTGAGTCGCCGGCCCCCGCCTGGCTGCAAGGCCGGTCGGTCATGCCCATTATTCGCGGCGAACGGGCCGAGATCAACGAGCGGGTTTTCTCCGAAGTCACTTATCATGCGGCGTACGAGCCCAAGCGCGCCGTGCGCACGCGGCGTTGGAATTATGTCCGAAATTTCGGCGGACGCGGCCGTCCGGTGCTTCCGAACTGCGACGACGGTCCCAGCAAAGATGTTTGGCTGGAAGCCGGCTGGAGCGGGCGCCCGGTACCCCCGGAAGAACTCTACGATCTGGTGTTCGATCCCAACGAAACGCACAATCTCGCCGCCGATGCTCGTCTGGGCACGGTGAAGCAGGAGATGAGCACGCAACTCGACCATTGGATGGAAACGACCCAAGACCCGCTGCTGAAGGGACCGGTGCCGGCCCCGCACGGCGCAGAGATCAACGATCCGGATGGCGTCTCACCGCAAGAAGCGACCATCAAAGTTGCCTGATCAAGTTGACCCCGCGTCATCGCGGACGCAACGGAAGCCGATGTTGGTCGTGGAACTGTCGGGTGTGTTCGAGGTGCGCGCGGCCACGCGATAGCGATTGCAGTAGGAAGCGTGGCAGAGATACGACCCGCCCTTCATGACTTTCGCGGTTCCGCTGGGCGCTCCCACCGGGTTGACGCGGGCGCCAATCCGATGAAAATCGGGCGAGAACCAATCCAAACACCATTCCCACACATTGCCGGCGACGGAATAGAGTCCGTATCCATTGGGCGGAAACGCATCTACGGGACAGGTTCCCGCAAAGCCGTCTTCCGCGGTATCGTGCGTGGGGAATTCACCTTGCCAGATATTGCAAAGGTGGCGGCCGGCGGGAGTCAGTTCGTCGCCCCACGGATATAGTTTCTGCTCCAGTCCGCCGCGCGCCGCATACTCCCATTCCGCCTCGGTGGGCAGGCGCTTTCCCGCCCAGTCGGCGTACGCGCTCGCGTCATTCCAGGAGACATGCACCACAGGATGAGACTCCCTGCCGTCGATGAGAGCGCCGGGCTCGGGATGGCGCCAGTTCGCGCCATCGACGCGGCGCCACCAGTCGAGATTTGGGACAGGCGCGACCGCGGCGCCGCTATCTTTCAGATGGCCGGCGAACACGAAGGACCAACCGAACCGCTCGGCTTCCGTACGATAGCTGGTGGCCTTCACGAACTCCGCAAACCGTCCGTTGGTAACCGGGTAGCGGTCGATATAGAAAGGTTCGAGCGTGACTGCGCGCACGGGGCCTTCGCCGTCCGCGGGATATCCGATGGCGGCGTCCGAGCCCATCAGGAATCGGCCTCCGTCGAGCCGGACCATATATTCGGTCGAGCCGCCGATGGCGCGCCGGCGCGCGGCCGCGGCGGTCTGCGATATCGCGAGAAATTGGGCACGTTGCTTGCTCGGCACGCAACAGGGATTGAGCCGGGGAGTCATGATGCAAGCGACACTTTGCGGATCACAGCCCGCGCACGCAGTTCGGCCAGGCGGGCGCCCAGTTCCCGATCCTGCGCGACGCCAAGCATGGCCGATTCGATCTCCGGACGGGCTTCTTCGAAGCTGCGAACGCCTTCGTCCCGGTGTTCTTGTACCAGGACGATATGAACGCCGAACCGGGTACGAAATACGCCGCTCAGTTCGCCCACGGGCGCGGAGAACACCACGGCGTCAAATTCCTCGACCATCACACCGCGTGGAAAATAGCCCAGATCGCCGCCGCGCTCGGGACAATCGGAAAACTGGTGCGCCATTTCAGCGAAATCCGCACCGGCTAATAGCGATTGCCGCACGCGCGCCAGAAGCTCCGCCACAGGTGCGGGATCTTCGCCCTCCGCCAGGTTCTTCACGATCTGAAACACACGCACCATTTCCGGACTGAGGAAGGATTCCCGGTTCCGCCTATAGTATTTGCGCACATCCTCCAGCCGGGGCGGACGGAGCGACGCGAACCAGCGCTCCAGAAGCCGGTCCATGCGCAGGCGGCGCTCGACCTCCGTGCGAATTTCGCCTGCGGCTACGCCGGCGCGGCAGCCGGCCACGCCATCGGAACGCGGTGTCAGTGCCGTGAGCGTCTCTGCGATCTCCATTTCTCCCACCGTCAATCCGAGGCGCCGTGCTTCCTGATCCAACAGCACGTGATCGATTACGATTCGCTCGGCTTTCGCTGCCAGTTGCATCTCCTCTTCGAGGCTGCCGGCCGATCCCGATTCCTGGCGCAATAGCGCAGCCTCCCGGCGGAAGCGTTCGCGTTCGACGATCTCACCATTAATTTCCAGAGCGGTCATTTGGGCCAAGAAATCCTGTGGGCTAAACTATAATCTACTATGTCCATCGACGTTTTGCGCCGACGCGAATTTCTGGGCGCGGCCGCGGCGGGCATGCTGCCGGCACAAGCACAACAACGCTCTCCGAACTTCATCGTAATTCTGACCGACGATCATGGCTTCGGCGATATGGGGTGCCAGGGCGCGCGAGACCTGCGCACTCCCCATCTCGACAGTCTAGCCGCTTCCGGAACGCGCTTCACCAACTGGTACGCCAACGCGCCCATGTGCGCTCCATCGCGCGCTGGCTTGCTTTCCGGTTGCTGGCCGCAAAGAGTGGGCGTGCCGGTGAACGGCCGCTTTCTGCCGGAGGATCGTGCCACCATCGCCAGCGTGCTGAAGCAGCGCGGCTACACCACGGGAGCAGTGGGCAAGTGGCATCTGGGCGACGAACACGCCTCCTATCCGCGGAAGCTTGGCTTCGACAGCTTCTTCGGATTTCACGCCGGGTGTGTGGATTACTACTCGCATCGCTATTACTGGGGCGAACCGAAACGCCCGAATTATCACGATCTCTGGCGGAACGAGCGGGAAGTTTTCTGCAACGGCGAATACCTGACCACCCGCCTGACATTGGAAGCCAAACGGTTCATCGCCGAGAATCAGGCCAAGCCGTTCTTCCTCTACCTGACCTACAACGCGCCGCATTATCCGATGCACGCTCCGCGGGAGTATGTGGAGCGCTTCGCGGGCCTCGATCCGGAGCGGCAGGTGTATGCGGCCATGCTCGCGGCAATGGATGACGGCGTGGGGGAAATCCGCGCGCTTCTCGAAAAACTGAAGCTGGATTCAAATACTGCGATCTTCTTTGCATCGGACAATGGAGCTACCCGCGAAGCGCGCGCCGGATTGCACGATCAAGCGGCCACGGCCGGCCACAACGGTCCGCTCCGCGGATTCAAATTCAGCCTGTTTGACGGCGGCGTGCATGTGCCGGCTATCTGGTCGTGGCCGGGAGTGATCCGCGAGGGGCAGGTCAGCGGCCAGATAGGTGCGCATTTTGACGTGCTGCCGACGTTCCTGGAGGCCGCCGGATTACCCGCCGCGAATCGACCGAAAATCGATGGCGTCAGCATGCTGGAGCACCTTCGCACTGGACGCAGCATCGACCATCCGGCGCTGTACTGGAAATCCGGCGGACAGACGGCCGCCCGGCTGCGGAATTGGAAGCTGGTGGTGAAAGGCTTCATTGCGGACGGAAGCCCCAGGCAGAATGAGCACCTGCAGGGCGAGGACGAAGTCTTTCTCAGCGACCTGAATACGGACCCGGGGGAAACCCGGAATCTGCGGCGCGCTAACCCGGCGATGGTGGATGAACTGATGACCGGGATTTCGGGCTGGCAGCGTGAGCTGCCGGACGACAAAAGCACCGAGTAACTACCTGCCGTAAAGACACAGATCCTGCGTAGTGGTCGTCCGCCACTGGTCAATGGGAGGCGCTCCGGTCTTCTGGAAGAAATCCGTCAGGCGCGTGCGCAGCGCTGCCAGTTGGGCGGCGTGACGCCGGTCGTCGATCACGTTCTGGCGCTCGCCGGGATCGGATTCCAGGTCGAACAACTCGCTGGGCCATTCTTTGGTGCGCTCCACGTATTTCATGTTTTCCGTACGGATACCGCGCACGTACTGGTATTCGAAGTAAAGTTCGTTATGCCAGGAGGGTGATTCGCCGCGCAGGAAGCGCGCGTAGCTGCGCCCCACCCGATGCGGCTCCGGCGCGGCCTGAATGCCCAGGTAGTCCAGCAGCGTGGGAAAGAAATCGTAGGAGGACACCATCGGCGTGGGCGTCTGGCGGGCCGGTATGCGGCCGGGTTGATTCCAGATCAACGGCACGTGCAGCGAGGTGTCGTACATGTTGATGGGAACAGTAGCGTTGCCCTTTCCCCAAATGCCATGATGTCCGCAATTGTGGCCCTGGTCCGCGCTGAAAACGATCACCGTATTTTCGCGGATGCCTAGCTCTTCGAGCCGCCGCAGAATGCGGCCGACGTTGTAATCCATGCCCGTGACCAGGGCGGAGTAGCTCAGCTTGCTTTCGCGGTTGTTGAAGTCGTCCAACATGGGAAATCGCTGGTTGCCCATGATGGTGCGGGTGTGCCATGGGTGAATCGGCTCATTGGGGAAGCAAGGAAAACTGGAGTTGTTGTAAAAGCGGCGGAAGTCCTCCGGTTGGTAGTCGTAAGGCACGTGCGGAGCGAAGAATGGACAGTAGAGGCAAAACGGCCTTTCGTGATTCTGTTCGATGAATTCGAGGGCGTAATCGCCCACGTGATTGGTCTTGTAGCCCTTGGTGGGAACCTGCTGGCCATTCTTGACGAATGCCGGATCCTTGTAGGTTCCGCCGCCGCCAGGCACGGTTGCCCAATACGAGAAACCCGCTTGTGCATGCTCGTCCCCGCCCATGTGCCACTTGCCGGACAGGCCGACGGTATAGCCGTTGCTCGCCAGGACATCGGAGAACGCGGTCTGGCCTTTCAGGAACGGGTGGGCCTTGGGGCCGACGCTATCGTCACCCATGAGCCAATCCTGCACGCCATGATGCGATGGAAGTTTGCCCGTCAGGTAGGTCATGCGGCTGGCCGAGCATACTGGCGTACAAGCGTAGGCGCGAGTGAAGCGCGCGCCTTCGGCTGCCAGACGGTCCAAATTTGGAGTGTGCATGTCCGAGCAGCCGTAGCAGTTCGCGGCCCAGGAGCCGTGGTCGTCGGTCAGGAAGAAAATCACATTGGGCGGACGGGTAGCGGCGCGAGCTGCTGGCGCCAGCAATGATGCCACCCCAGCTTGGAGCAACTGGCGGCGATTTGGCGAATACCGATCGGACATGTTCTTATATTGACATAAAGTCTATAGCATTACTATGCACTTGCGCCGGAAAATGGACAGCGTGGCCTTCATGTCGATGAGTGAGCTTCTTGACGCAGGCCCTCATCAATAGGGTTTACCCTACTCGGCTGTTTGATCAACGGAAGCCCCCCGGGATTCTTTGCGCGAGGAAGCCACGCGTTGATTCGTAAACAATTGAGGCGAGAGTTGCAGGAGAAGGACAACCCAGTCACGCGGATGCCAAAAATGGGACGGATTTGCCGACGCGCTCGGGCGTCAACGCTCCAGTACGTTGCGTCCGCGGGGAATTCTTAGCGTTTACTGGAGTGTAGCCACCCAGTTCCGGGTCATCCTAGCGCCAACCGACAGTAAAGTTGGGTCATTTGTCGCCCGCGCGACACATCCGGACACCCACCTGGACCCGACACCAAGAGTTTCTGCCCAACTACAGTTCCGGTATTGCTGGTGCGTGGGCTTTTCGATCCGGATGTCTAGATTAACTGGTCATGGCGGAACCAGCGCGGTCATGCTCCATCAAGTTTCTGATCTGCCCACGGATAGAGGCTTACGTGAGTGATCGTTGCAAAGCGAAAGTTGTGTGATCGAGCGCACGGCTGGTCTTATCCGTTCCGGAACTCGAGCGACTTCAGCCATTAAGACCTAGCAGAATCAGAGGGGGCGTGACCCAGCACGCGCGAGCCCCAAAACCCCCTCCGTTATTGCCCATCCAAACAACACCAACGCGGGTCAGCACCGGCTTGACCGCTGTCTCTTCCCACCGACCTCAAGCAAGGTCGTAGCGATCGAGGTTCATCACCTTGTTCCACGCCGCCACGAAGTCCTTCACAAACGCCTCCTTCGCATCGTCGCATGCATAGACTTCCGCGAGTGCCCGGAGCTGGGAGTGCGAACCGAAGATCAGATCGACCCGGGTGCCGGTCCACTTGATTTCGCCCGTCGCACGATCGCGCCCCTCAAACACGCCTTCCTCTGTAGACGAGGCCTGCCACTGCGTACTCATATCGAGCAAATTAACAAAGAAATCGTTCGTCAGCGTCTCCGGCCGCTTGGTGAAGACACCGTGCTGCGACTGCCCGAAATTGGCATCCAGCGCGCGCATGCCGCCCACCAGAACCGTCATCTCGGGGGCCGTCAGCGTCAGCAACTGCGCCCGATCCACCAGCAGTTCCTCCGCCGTTCCTCGGCGTCCCTTCCGGAGGTAGTTGCGGAACCCGTCCGCGGTGTGCTCCATCACGGCGAAGGAGTGTGCGTCGGTTTGCTCCTGCGACGCGTCCGTGCGCCCCGGCGAGAAGGGAACTTTCACATCGTGGCCGGCCTTCTTCGCGGCTGCCTCCACGGCTGCGCAGCCGCCCAAAACGATCAGGTCGGCCAGCGAGACCTTCTTCCTGCCGGACTGCGCGCCGTTGAACTCGTTCTCGATCGCCTCCAGCGTCCTCAGCACCTGCGCCAGTGCGGCCGGCTGGTTGATTTCCCAATCCTTTTGCGGCGTCAGGCGAATGCGCGCCCCGTTGGCGCCGCCACGCTTGTCGCCGCCGCGGAACGTGGCCGCCGAGGCCCAAGCCGTCGTCACCAGTTGGGAGATGGACAGTCCGGATGCCAGGATCTTGGCCTTCAGCGCGGCTATGTCCTGCTCGCCTATCAACTCATGATCCACAGCGGGCACGCGGTCCTGCCAGATCTGCGGCTCTGCGGGAACCAGCGGGCCAAGGTAGCGCGCAATAGGTCCCATGTCGCGGTGCGTCAGCTTGAACCAGGCCTTGGCGAACGTGTCCGCGAACTCCTGCGGGTTCTCGTGGAAATGCTTCGAAATCTTCGCGTAGCTCGGGTCCGCCTTCAGCGCCAGGTCCGTCGTGAACATCATCGGGGCGTGCTTCTTCGATGGATCGTGGGCATCCGGCACGGTGCCCGCCGCGGATCCGTTCTTGGGCGTCCATTGGTAAGCGCCGGCGGGACTCTTCGTCAGTTCCCATTCATGGCCGAACAGGTTCTCGAAGTAGTTGTTGTCCCACTGCACCGGGTTCGTGGTCCATGCGCCTTCGAGCCCGCTGCTGATTGTGTCGCCGCCTTTGCCGTTGCCAAAAGTGTTCTTCCAGCCGAAGCCTTGCTCTTCGATCGCGGCGCCTTCGGGTTCGTAGCCGACATACTTGCCCGGGTCGGCCGCGCCATGGGCTTTGCCGAAAGTGTGTCCGCCCGCGATAAGGGCCACCGTCTCCTCGTCGTTCATCGCCATGCGGGCGAACGTCTCCCGGATATCCCGTATCGCGGCGACCGGATCGGGCTTTCCATTGGGACCTTCCGGGTTCACGTAGATCAGGCCCATCTGCACGGCGGCGAGTGGATTCTCCAGGTCGCGGTCGCCGCTGTAGCGCTCGTCCGCCAGCCACTTGCCCTCGGGCCCCCAGTAAATGTCCTCTCCCGGCTCCCAGACATCCTCGCGCCCGCCGCCGAAACCGAAGGTCTTGAGACCCATCGACTCCAGCGCTACGTTTCCGGCGAGGATCATCAGGTCGGCCCACGAGATTTTGCGGCCGTACTTCTGCTTGATCGGCCACAGCAGCCGGCGCGCCTTGTCCAGGCTCACGTTGTCCGGCCAGCTATTCAG
>JBEKTJ010000248.1:0-9615 GCA_049516155.1 Bryobacteraceae bacterium | reverse complement strand
GCTGGTGGTACGGCTGGGGCACAAGAAAGCAATCTGGGCCATCGCCCATCGACGCTGCCGCCTCCCGTGGAAGATTTTGCATCCAGGGGTGCGCTACGTCGAGTACGGGATGCGTCTCAACACGAAGGCTGTCCAAAAGCGCGCCCGCCGGCTACTGCGAGAAATGCAGTCCCTGGGTTACCACGTGCAGATCACTTCTTCACCGTCCCGGGCCATAGCATAACGAAACAGGGCTGCGAGGTGGGTTTCGACTGTGCGCGGGTCCTCCAGGACGCGCTTTTCCGCATACTATAAAAGCATGCAATCGAATCAACCCCCATTCTCCCGGCGGGATCTGCTTCGCGGCGCAGCCGCTGGAACAGGCGCTGTCCTCCTCAGCCAATCCGCCGCGGCGGCGCAGCAAAGCGGCCACCAATCCGTGATCGGCATGCCGTTTGAGCCACGCCCCAACGTCCGCATGGGACTGATCGGATGCGGCGAACGCGGCTCCGATATGCTGAAGGAATACCTCGGCGTGGACGGCTTGACGGTCACCGCTGTGTGCGACGTAGTGAAGGACGCCGCGCTGCACGCGCAGGCGACGGTGGAACGCGCGGGCCAGCATCCGCCTGCCGTATACGCCAATGGCGAGCGCGACTTCGAAAACCTGGTGAAGCGCGACGACGTCGATTTCGTCTACATTCCCACGCCCTGGGAGTGGCACGTCCCCATGGCGCTGGCGGCCATGAACAACGGTAAGCACGCCTTCGTCGAAGTGCCCGCGGCCGCCACCATCGAAGATTGCTGGAAGCTGGTGGATACATCCGAGAAGACCCGCCGCCACTGCCTGATGATGGAGAACTGCTGCTACGGCTACAACGAGCTGATGGTGCTGAATATGATCAAGGCCGGCCTGCTCGGCGATCTGCTCTACGGCGAGGGCGCGTACCTGCACGACCTGCGCCGGCTGCTGTTCGAAGACCGCAGCGAGGGCCTGTGGCGCCGCCTTCCGCACACCCGCCGTAATGGTAATCTGTATCCCACGCATGGGCTCGGGCCGGTGGCCAACTACATGGGCATCAACCGGGGCGACCGCTTCGACTACCTGGTGTCGATGAGTTCTCCCGAGCGCGGCCTGGACGCCTGGCGTGCGGCCAACGTGCCCAAGAACAGTCCCAAGTGGAAGGAAAAATACATCTGCGGCGACCTGAATACATCGCTCATCAAGACGGCTAACGGCTTGGTGATTACGTTGCAGCACGACGTGGTGAATCCGCATCCTTACGACCGGACCAATCTGATCGCAGGGGTGAAGGGGATCTTCCGCGACTATCCGCCGCGTATCTATTTCGACGATCCGAAGGCGGAGGCGTACATACCGATCGACAAATACAAGGATGAGTACGAGCATCCGCTGTGGAAGCATGAGGGCGAGCTGGCGCGCAAGCTGGGCGGGCACGGCGGCATGGACTTTCTGATGATTTACCGGCTGATCGAGTGTATGCACAAAGGGCTTGCGCCGGACCTGGATGTGTACGATGCCGCTGCCTGGAGCGCGCCCGGTCCGCTGAGCGAAGCCTCGGTGGGGCAAGGCAGTGGGCCAGTGAAGTTCCCCGATTTCACGCGGGGGAGATGGAAGGAAAAGCGCGGCTGGCTGGCTTGATAGAGGTTATGGCCTATGGCGCCTGCGTGGAAGAGCCATGCGTTCCCCGACCGCTGAAACTTCTCTTTGCCGGGTGAGCACTTGGCGCGCTACAAAGGCTAGGCGCAATCCTGTTCACTTTGGTGGGGCAGACCATCGCCTTTCGTGGTCTGCCTCCTCCGCCGAGCGCTGGCAGACGCTAGCTAGCGATCGAAAGCTGCCCTATTTTCACCACCGCGAAGAAGTCCGACCGGCTGCGCTATCAAACATCGGGAAGGATACGGCCTCGGCCCTATAATCCGGGCCTTCCCCAGTTCACCTAGGGGCGCACGACCGCAAGCGGGGCGAACCGCCGCACGCGGATTTCGCTCTCGCGCCGGCGTGTTTGCGCAATCTCGTATGAGGCCTGCATCCGCATAAGCGTGTCCATCTTCACGCCAAAAGCCTTCTCGATGCGCAACGCCATGTCCCCGGACAGCCCGGCTTTGCCGTTCAGCAGACTGGAAAGGGCAGGACGAGACACCCGAAGCGCTTTGGCCGCGTCCGTAACGGACAGGCCTGCCGGTTCGACGATCTCTGTCCGGATGAAGTCGCCGGGATGGGGTGGATTCTTCATGGGAATGGTCGGTTGCTCCCAAGTTTCAGTGATGGTGAAGTTCCGTATTTTCTCCGGCAGTCTGTGGCCTGTAACTGGACATTCATCAAAGCGAGGCCGCCCCGTCGGCGTCGCGGACCTGCTTATCGCAACAAGACTTTGACGCCGACGGCGGCAAATCATTGGCGGGGTTCATTTCAAAGAATCCGTACGGTTTCAACAGGAAGCCGATGTAAGTGGCGGGCATCACCGGATAGTCCTCGGGCCGCGGAATATGCGTGTGTCCAAAGGTGTACCAAAACACGATATCGGTGTCCGCGACTGGCCGGTCCGCTTCCGTCCATTTTGCCAGCCCGTCGCCGCCCGAACTCTGGTTCGGATAATCGCCGGCCGCGTAACGCTCATCCGCGCGATATGGCGTCACCCAGACGTGATGGTTAACGAAGGGCGCCCGCTTGCGCCACCAGGCATTCGGCGAGGCCAACGGAAACGAGTTCCCGCCAGGCAGGAATTTGTAGCCCACCGGTTCGCCCACGGCATTATTCACGGACGTATTAATGATACGCCACGTGCGCGCGGTTTCGAGTTTCAAGTGGCCGCGCGCCTCTTTTTCAGTGGCCAGCGTTGTGGCTCTTGCCTGGAAAGCGTTCTCGAATGGATTGTGTTCGTCCACAGGGTCCGCTTCTAAGTCGATGCGCTGCACGGTGTTGGCGGCGCCATCCAAATCGAAGTCCAGGCGGACGTTGAAAAAATGCTGATGATTCGGGGCATAGAGCTGTGGCGCGATCAGCGCTCCATAAGGAGAAGTCTCGCCGTGTTGCAGCGCGCCGAGCGACAGAATACCGGTCAACTTGATTTCGAACTCGATGTTGCCATCCTGATAGAAATACCAGAAGAATCCGTATTCGTAATTCTCCACGGTGGAGATGGACGACACCACCAGGCGGCGCGAACGGCGCACTTCGGGCGTATCCGGCAGCCGCCGGTCCGTGTGTTTCCAGAGAATGCCAAAATCCTCTTCATGGATGCAGATCGCGTTGCCGATCGTCAGTGGGCCTCCGCGGCTGTCGCAAAGATGCGCGTCAAGGTAGACCACATGCCCGACGCAATCGCAGCCCAGGCTGAGGCTGTTGGCGCACATGCCCATGCCGTATTCGCCAACGTCGAAAGCATTCTTGCGCGCCTGTTGCGGGCTCGGGTCGCCATAAGGCACCACCATCTCCGTGAGCGACGCGCGGTACAGAATGGACCGGTCGCGGCCCTGGTCGCGATAACGGATGTGATGCAGCGTCAGGCCCTCGCGCGCGTTGAAGCCGATGACGAATTTCCAGTTTTGCCAGCTCATCCGGTTGCCTTCCAGCGTGAAGCTGGGGCCTTCGGGTTGCGTAATCGCGAGGGGTTTGACGTCGTGCCTCTGGTTCGGGACGCGCTCCGCGGAATAGTTGCCCGATTTAGGCGGCAGCGGCCAGACGCCGTATTCCTCAACGCGGATCACCTGCATGATGTTGAGGTCGACCACCGGCCGGATGCCTTCGATCGGCCGCGCGTAGCCGTTGTCCGTGCCGTCGCTCCGCAGAAAGCAGAGCGGCCGGGCCAGACGGCGCGTGCGATCTTCCTCCGCGCCATAGTTGCCGGCGCTCCAGATATCCACCATCACCAGCGATGTATCCTCAATGCCGTAGTGTCGCTTCAGGGCCGCGCGGAACTCGTCGCTCGCCAGCACGGCCCGCTCGCACTCCACCTGCTCATCGACCGACATTGTAGGCTGCGATCCCGGGGGCGCATACCACAGCGGAGCGACGGCGCCGGTGGTCAGATTCGCGTTGACGTGAAAACAGGCGTTGCGCGCGGTGTCCAGCAGAACGGCTTCAGCCTCGCGATCCGGCGTTCCGACCGCCGGCCACCCATACACCAGATCCTTGGGCGGCTCCTTCAACATCACGCTGATCACGCGCGTGGCCGGCGTGAGTTCAGGCAGAGTCCGCAGAAGGGTTACCGCGCTCTCCACTTCAGCCGCCGACAGAGGTTCCAAGGGGTGCAGTTGAGTCATTGCGGACGATTATACATCCTGCGTCCGCTTTTCGCGTCCCGCACCTTGTTGATTGGACGCCGCACTTGCGATGGATCTTGCCCTCCACCCGGGGCCTCTACCAGTTTGATCGTCGGCTGAAAGCAATTGTCGTACTACCAATACGGCCGCGAACGCGACATCTTGATCGATGCCCCGTAGCCATATTTTGGGAAGCAGAGTTCGTGAACTTTACATAATCTTTATGTTGTGATATGCTTGCCTGAGGCGGTCGGGAGTAAGGTTCCAATGTCCACGATGAACAGCGTTTTAGGCGCCGGCAATGCGCAGCACGCGCGGCGCCGGTTTCCCATTCAACAGGCGGTCCGCTACCAATGCGTAAAGGGTAGCCGGATCTTTGCCGTGGGTGTCGGCAAAACGCTCGAAATCAGCAGTCGCGAACTGCGGTTAACCATCCAGCAACCGCTCAAACGGGGCCAGAAAATGCGGCTGTCGGTAGACTGGCCGGCCATGCTGAACAATACGTGCCGGATGAAGCTGGAGATCTGCGGTTGGATAATCGAAAGCGATCACGGCGAGGCCGCCGTCAAGATTGAACGCTACGAATTCCGCACCCGCGGCGCAGAACTGGCGTCCATCCGTTCATAAAGAGCGAGCGGTCCGTAGGACTCCTGGGGGGCTGAGGCCGGCTCCGCATGGTAGAATTCCGCGCATGAGGGCACTCGCTTCATTTATCGGCTTTCTTCTGGTGTGGGCAGCGTCCGCCATGGCGCAGGCGCCGGTTGTGGAGCCCGGAGGCGTGGTTGACGCAGCTTCTTTCAAAGGGCCCGCCGTGCCCGGCTCGCTGGTTTCCATTTTTGGCTCCAACCTTGCCTCGGGGATCGCATCCGCCGGCGCCGTCCCATTGCCCGCCACGCTGGGCGGCGTATCCGTCAGCTTCAACGGTGTCGCCGCTCCATTGCTCTATGTCTCGCCGCAGCAGATCAACGCCCAGCTTCCCTGGGCGATTCCCACGAACGGTGCGGTGAGCGTAGTGGTTTCGAACGGCTCGGCATCCTCAGCGCCCCAGGCCGTCCAGGTAGCGCCCTTCTCGCCCGCCCTATTCACCATCGCAGGCTATTCGGTGGCCGTCAATCCGGACGGAACGCTGGCGGCGCCTGCCGGCGCGACTCCGGGCATCGCAAGTCATCCGGCCACGCCTGGCGACTCGCTGGTTCTATGGGGTAGCGGCTTCGGCGCGGTAAACCCGCCGGCGATCTCCGGCGACAACTCGATGGATACCCTGCGAAGCGTGGCAACTCCGCCAACAGTGACGATCGGCGGCGTCGCCGCGCCAGTTACTTTCGCGGGATTGTCGCCGCAATTCGTGGGGGTCTACCAGATCAATGTCACCATGCCCTCGACCCAGCCCGCCGCCGGCGCGGCTTCGGTGCAGATACAAATCGGCGGAGTGACCGGCGCCGTCCAGACCGCCATCGCCGTTGGCGCGGGTTGGCCCCAGTGGGCCCAAAACCAGCAACACACCAGTAACCCTGGCGTGGCTGGACAGACCTTGAACGAAATCCTTGCGAACATAGTCTATGATCCGCTGGTGCCGCAGGAACAAGCGGAAAACTACAACGAGCTCGTAGCTCACTTTCAGGTCCCGCTGGTCGACGGCAACGACATTTATATGGAGTATAAGTCAGGCAGTTATAGCGCCGCGTCCTTCGCTACCGAAATCTGGGGCGAGAACAAGTTTACTTGGCAGAACGGCCAACTCGTTCAACAGTGGGGGTACGCCAGCGACTGGAAGGCGCCTGGGTCGAGCAACGATTTCTGGGAACCGGTGTTTCATGCGGCGTTGGGCAGCGCGGTCGTTTATCTGCCGGGCGCCAGTGGCAGCGTCATTGAGTTGAACAAGGCGAGCGGGGCCTTGATTCAGCGCTTCGCTCCCTTTGGAACCGATCCGAACACGTATGAGACGGGTCCCCTCACGGTGGATTCCGCCGGCAATCTGTACTACAACGCCATCCAGGTGGTCACCGCCAACGGCTTCTATGGCAACGATGCGACTAATTCCTGGGTGGTGAAGGTCAGTCCGGCCGGCACGGTGACGATGGCCACTTATCAAAGCCTGACTTCGTCTCAAGCGCCCAGTCCCGCAAGCCAGTGCGTCACATCCTTCGATACCTCGCAACTACCGTGGCCGCCCTCCACCACCGCGGTTCCCGAAACCAGCACTTGCGGCAGCCAGCGCGCCGCGATCAACGTCTCTCCAGCCATCGCGCCCGACGGAACGATCTATACCGTTAGCCGCGCGCACTTCAACGACCGCTACTCTTTCCTGCTAGCGCTGAATCCCGATCTCAGCCTCAAGTGGATCGCCTCTTTACGCAACCGCTTCCACGACGGTTGCGGAGTTTCGGTGGCCAACGGAGGCTGGCTTCCACCCAATGGCGCTCCTGGCGGATGCACCGCGGGCGCTTTACCAGGCGTCGATCCGTTGACCAATCAGCCGGGCGATGGCAGCGTGCTGGACGACGCGTCGGCTACGCCCGTCGTCGCGCCCGATGGCACGATCCTCTTCGGTACCTGGAACCGCTACAACTATGCCCAGGGTCACTTGATGCACTTCGATGCCGGCGGCAATTACCTCGGCGCTTTCGGGTTCGGCTGGGACACCACGCCGGCCATTTACCCGCACGGCGTTACCTGGTCGCTGGTGACTAAGAACAACCACTACGGCGGCCTAGGTTCTTACTGCGACGATGCCACGTTTTGTCCCTCGGACCGAACGACTAGTAACCCTGCTTCGCCGGAGCAGTACTTCGTCACCCAGCTTGACGCGAACCTCAATATCGAGTGGAGCTTCCAAAACACGAATACCAATAGCTGCACGCGCAACCCGGACGGCACGTTGTCTTGCGTATCGGACCATCCTGCCGGCTTTGAATGGTGCGTGAACAGTCCGGCCATCGATTCCAACGGCGTCGTATACGCCAATAGCGAAGACGGCAACCTGTTCGCCATCCAGCAGGGCGGATCGGTGATACAGGAGATCTTCCAACAACTCGCCCTGGGCGCAGCGTACACGCCCGCTTCGATCGGTGGCGACGGGAAAATATATTCGCAGAACGACGGACATTTGTTCGTGGTGGGTAAATAAGTGGGATAGGCCTCCTGGTCTGTCCCCCGCTATCGTTGCCTGCCAGGCAAAGGATGCCGATGCGATCGCCCGGGGATTGCATCGGTGGGCGGAGTCCACTCCACCCGCGTCACGCTATAAGGCCCTATAGTGATCGGGTTGGGGGAAGTGGTAGTCACAATCTGTACCGTGTTTTGGGCCGTCGCGGTGTTCTCCGCGGTGTCGCTGGCGTTCGAGATGTAGGAAACCGTCACCGTCGACTGCAACACGTTCCCGTCGACCTCAATGGCCAACTGCACGGACGAGTTGGATTTATTCGTAATCAACAGGTAAGATGTCCCATCCGTGCCCTGATATCCTTGTGCAAAAACAGCCGGCACCGGATTGCCGTCATATCCTTCGATCGGGACCGTGGGTCCGCCAGTCACCGTGGTAGGCCAGGTGGCATTGCTGTTGTTGATCGCCAGGTTGGCAACCTCCATGGCCAGGGCATCTGTCGAATAATAGAATTGGTACTGGGTGTTGGGATTGGTCGAGGTATCGGTGGAGTAGTTAGGGTTCTTCTGAACCTCGGCCACCAGGTAGCTCTGATAGTCGTCCACGGCGCGAATCATACCTTGGTTGAAATCGTTCGAAAGAAACAGGCTGCTGATGCCGACTGCCTGCACCTGCGGAACCGTGGACATGCGCGCCACAAATTCGGCCAGGAAAATCCCGTTATAGATGTACGACTCAAAGGGCATGGTGGCGAACCCGTCGCTGTTCACCTCGCTGAGGAACACGGGAGTGTTCTGCCCTATCAGCGGTTGTATCGATGAGGTGTACCAGTCGGTGGTGCCATGCGCCAGAATGCCGTTCAGGGTCTGCTCCTCATCGCTTACAGCCATGGCGGAATTGTCTATGGGATACACGTGGTAGGTTACGCCCTGCCAGTACTGCGGGAGATAAGCCGCCATCCCGGCGTCCCACGTCAGGTAGTCGCCGAAGAGCTGAATGTATTGTCCTTGAAAGAAAACGCCCGCGATGGCGCTGGGGTCGGCCGAGTTGATATCCAGGTAGTACGGGTTGTATGCGGCCGCGGCATAAGAAGCGGGAGTCGGGAAAATCTTGGGGAAGACGAAGGGTTCATTCGCGATTTCCCACTCGACGATGTCGATGCCGGCTGCCTGGGCGGCGGCGACCATTTCGCCGGCTGAGTTCGGATTGGTGTCCGAAAAGCCGTTGAACGACACGATTCCGTTGGCTCCCAGCGTCTTGATGAATGTGGCGTAGTCCGAGACGCAGCCGCCGCCTGAGAAGCAGGCGCCTCCCTTGGCCTGTGCCAGATCCTCGGCCAATACCAGGCTGTTATAAAGATCGCTTGGCATATTGGGCTGCAGCACACTGAGCCACGCGGGATTCATGTGCGCGGTCTCCCAATCGAATCCGGTAGATACTGTTCCGCCCGGGAACCGCAGCCAGCCGGGCTTCAAAGGCGTCACCGCGGCAATCCACTTGGGGTCCCAGTACTCTACTCCGTCCAGGGGATACGCATCGTTGAATCCGCTAAAGCCCTGTGCAAGCGGCGTCGTGGAGGTAGTGGTCAGGCTGACGGACGCAATAGCGGGCAGGATCGTGAAACCGTTAACCAGCGAGGCCTGTTCCGCCCCCGTCGTCACGGTCACCGTCTGGGAGCCGGTAGCCGCCGTGGCGCTGATGGCGATCTCCGCGGTCGCGTCGGTAGCATCGGTTACCGTAACCGGGCCGAATCCGCCGGCCGCAGCGCCGCCGACCGAGATGCCCGGCCCAAAACTGGCTTGCGTGACTCCCTGCACAAAGTTTGTGTTGGTTCCAGTGATCGCTATCTGGAGGGACAGTCCCGCGTTACCGGAGTTCGGTGTAACGCTGATGGTGAGCGCCGGATTGATAGTCAAGGCAAACGGTGCGGTGGCCGTTGCGCTGTTGGTGTCGGTTACTTGGATGGTGAAATTCGACGTACCGGCAGTGGTGGGCTGCCCGCTGATCACACCCGTGGCCGCAGCCAGGGACAGTCCAGCCGGTAGGGATCCTACGCTCACCGCCCACGTGTAGATCCCGCTGCCGCCAGTAGCCATCAAGGTAACCGAGTAGTTCACCCCCACCGTACCCGTCGGCAAGGGCGACGTGGTGGTAATCGATAGTGCCGGGTTTATCGTAATGGCAAACTGTGCGGTGGCCGTGGCACTGTTGGTGTCGGTCACTTGGATGGTGAAGTTCGACATGCC
>JBEKTJ010000247.1:0-9666 GCA_049516155.1 Bryobacteraceae bacterium | reverse complement strand
AGTCCGGCGGGGGCCAAGGGCACCAGGAAGATGAAAATCAGGCACAGAGCTGCCGCCGGCGTCACTGGCTTTCTCCCCGCGCGGGCTGGTGGGCGCGCACTGCCAGCGCCAGCCCCAGCACCTCCACCGCGATGCCGGCCAGTACAAACAGGCCGCGATCGAGGGTTGTCTTCAAGAGCGCCACGGCCGCCAGAGCGATCGCCCATCCCGCCGCCATCAGCAGAAAACCAAGGAGCTTCACCGGAGGCGCGCCGCCGGGTCGCAATATAAATTCTTTATGTGTGCGATATAAATCCCTTATCCGAGCGATAGAAAATTTATGCTTCCTTGCACGTTGGGTTCCGACTATGATACCAGCATCGAATCGTTAGCGCAGAACAGGAGGACACGTGTATGGCAGATGCCGCCCCAGTCCGGATGAAGTCCACCCTGGGCCTAACTGGGTTGACGATGAACGCGATGGCGCTCATCGCCCCTGGCGCCTTTCTGTGGCTGACGTTCCAGATCCAGGCGACTACCGGAGTCACCGCGCCATCCATGTGGATCGGCATCGTGGTGGCGCTGCTGCTCTGCCTGGCCACGGCGGTCTGCTACGCGGAGATGGCTAAGCTGTATCCGGGAACGGGCAGCTCTTACTATTTTGCGGAACAGGCCTTTCTCAATAGCGATAGAGCCTGGCGGTATGCGCGGCTCTCGAAGTTCATCGTCGGCTGGGGATCGCATCTCTATTACTGGATTTATCCGGGCGTCATGGTCGGCGTCATGGGCGTGCTCTGTGGCTATTTGGTAGGCACCATTTGGCCGAACTTCATGAACGCCTCGAATCCGGGTCCGGCATTCATGATGGCCGTGGCGATCGCTTTTTCGTTTCTGGTGGGTTACATCGCGCATCGCGGCATCAACGGTTCCACGACGGTCAGCATCGCCATCAACGTCATTCAGATCAGCGCGCTTGTCTTGTTCTCCGTGCTGGCTCTAAGTTATCGCATCAACCATGCACCAGGCAGCGTCGCCTACCAATTCGACTCTACGTCCGGCGAGGCCTACAGCTATGAGTTCGCGACGGAGAAGGTTATGGTCAACGGACAAGCTACGGAAACGGTTGTGCGCGATGCGAATGGCGTACCCAAGGCCAAACTGGATGCCGCCGCCAAGCCTGTTCCCTATCGCATCGCGTATCCCACACAGGACAAAACGGGCAACTTTCTAGCGCATGCTGCGCCGGCCTCGGTCGTCGGATTTCACAACTTAGGGTGGGCGTTCATTCAGGCCACCGTCGCCATTCTGATTTTGGTTGGATTCGAATCGGTAACCGCCATGGGCGGTGAAGCCCGCAACGCCAGGCGGGATATACCCATCGCGGTCATCGTGTCACTGCTGGTGCAGGGCTTGTTCTGTTATCTGTTCGAATACTTCGCTGCCAATTATTTTCTGAACAGCGGCTACACTATGCAAAGCGCCGGAGCTTCGGCGGCTCCTATCGGCGACATGATGATCGTGGTAGGCACGGCTCTGTTCGGTCCCGGCGGCGGACGGATCTTTATGCTGTGCGAGGCCTTCACCGTATTCCTGGCTTTGATCGGCACTACCCTCTCTTGCATGAATACGGGCGCGCGAGTCACTTACGCCATGGGGAAGGATCGTGAGTTGCACGGATACTTCGGCGAGTTACACGCTAAGAACCTAAGCCCGCATCGCGCCATCTGGACTTTGGCTGCGATTTCCGCGGCGATCGGTTGTATCGCGGTGATGATGCCGTTCGGCGATGCGGCCGCGCCCACCGATGCGGCTATCAAAGCGCTGCCGCAAGGGTTCTGGTCGAGCTTCGGATATACAACCCACGACACCATGGCGGCGCTGCCTCACTCCCTGCTCACCATGACTCTGGCCTCGAACTTCGGTACCTTCCTGCTCTACGGGCTAAGTTGCATGATCTGTCTGGTAGCCTATCATAAGCACCCGAAGTTCAGCCTTGTCCGCCATTTGCTGATTCCTATCTTCGGCTTGGCCGCCAATCTAGCGTGCATGTTATTCTACCTGATCGGCCCGTTTATGGGGTACGGCACGAAGATGGAGCCACTGCTGGCCCTGGGCATCGCATTGCTGTGGGCTATCTACGGTGGAATCTACTTTGTTCGCGCCAGCAAGGTTTCCGGACGCACCACGCTGGTCGCCGCACGCTCGCAGGCAGGGTGAGCGGCGACGGGCGGATAATCGAGGGATGGAGGTGGAATTCGCCCAGCTATCCGATCCGGGGCGGGTGCGCCGGAACAACGAAGACTACTTGGGTTCAGCAGTTCCGGCCAAGCCACAGGAGGCTCGCACGCATGGGTGGTTGTTTGCGTTGGCTGACGGAGTAGGCGGGCAAGCGCGCGGTGAAGTTGCTTCGCGCGCGGCGATAGAGAGTGTGCTCTCCGGGTTTCGCGCAGCGCGTCCCGGAGAACCGTTGCCCGCTTTGCTGGCCCGACTCGTCCAGGACGCCAACGCGCGCGTGCTGGATATGGGAATGGCGGCAGCACCTGGCGGCGTCAATATGGCGACGACCATGGTAGCCTGCGCCCTGCGGTACGACCGGGCAGTGGTGGCGCATGCCGGCGATTCGCGTTGTTATCTCATCCGTAAGGAACAAGTCAGCGTCCTGACACGCGATCATACTGTGGCAAACGAGCAGTTACACTTGGGGATACTGTCGGTGCGGGAAGCCACCGCAACAGATACAAAGCACCTACTCACGCGCTCCTTGGGGACGAATATGTCCCTGAATGTGGAGTTGGCTGAGCACGCGGTGTTTCCAGGAGACGTGCTGGTACTTTGCTCCGACGGGCTGCACGGCGCTGTAGATGCGACTGACTTCGCACGCATCCTGATGCCGAATCGGGACCTGCACCTTGCCGTGCGCGACCTGGTAACTATGGCCAACCAAAATGACGGCAGCGATAATATCAGTGTATTGGCTGTCCGGGTTCGTAGCGTAGAGCGTGTAGGCATGTACCGAGGCCGTCCGTATAGGTTGCACTGAGAGAGAAGAGAAGACAGGAGACAGAAGACAGGAGACAGAAGGGCCTACGCTATTGCGGAAGCCGGAAGTTGCGCGCGATAATATCGGTGTCACCGACTATGGCTCCCGTTCAAATCGGCGATCGGCTCGACCATTACAGCATCGATACGCTGGTTGCGAATAGTGGCATGGCATCCATCTTTCGCGGTACGGATCTGCGTACCGGCCGGCCGGTGGCAATCAAAATCCCGCATCCGGAAGTCGAGAGCGATCCGGTTTTTTTCGATCGCTTTCGCAGAGAGGAAGAGATCGGCAGGACGCTGGACCATCCCGGCGTGATGAAGGTCCTACCAGCCGAGGACCGGAGCCAGCTCTATATGGTGATGGAGTGGGTGGATGGCCGCCTGCTCCGGCAAATCCTGAACGAGCGGGGGAAGCTTCCATCCGAGCGGGCGGTGCGCATCGCGCTCCATATCTGCGAAGTGCTGGAGTATATTCACAGCCAGGGAATCGTGCATCGCGATCTGAAGCCGGACAACATTATGGTCGACGATCGGGATGGCGTCAAGCTGATTGACTTCGGCATCGCAGCGAAGTCGGGATCGCGGCGGCTGACGTTCACGAAGCTTTCGCAAGTCATGGGAACCGCCGAATACATTTCGCCCGAACAGGTTAAGGGGAAGCGCGGCGATGCCCGCAGCGATCTGTACGCGCTGGGTATCATGCTATATGAAATGCTCACCGGGAAGACGCCATTTTCCGGCGATAATCCGTTCCAGACGATGAACGACCGCATGTTCAACAACCCGGTTCCGCCGCGCGAAATCGACCCCAGCATCTCTCCCCAGCTTCAGGAAATCCTCTACCGCGCCCTGGAGCGCGACCCCAAAAAGCGCTACGCCAGCGCGCGCGAATTCGCCTGGGACCTGGAGCATCAGGATCGGGTGGGCGTGGCCGACCGCGCCGAGCTGCGCGACTGGAAGCGGCGGCGGAAGCCTTGGGCGCGCAAGGTTCTATTCTACGCGATGCTCGCGCTGATCCCGGTAGTCATCTTCGGTTTACTGCTGCTGGTTGCCCATCACCCATGAGTAAGAGTCTCATAGTCCTGGTGTTGATGCTGGCCGCGCTGCTCGAAGCGGGGGGAGACGCATTGGTCCGTATGGGCCTGCACTCTACCGCGGCTGCTCCTAAATACCTCTTCTTCGCTGCGGGAGCCGTGGTCCTGTTCCTGTACGGCTTCGCGGTTAATTCGCCCCCGTGGGATTTCGGCCGCTTGCTAGGTCTCTACGTGGTCTTCTTCTTTCTGTTTGCGCAGTTGATTTCATGGGTGGTTTTCCACCAGAAACCCAGCGCGGCCGTTTTGATCGGTGGCGCGTTCATCGCCGTTGGCGGACTGATTATCTCGCTCGCGTCTTGAGTTAGACGTGAATTAGACGTCGTAATACATCGCGAACTCGTATGGATGCGGCCGCAGCCGGATGGCATCCGCCTCGTTCTTGCGCTTGTAATCGATGAAAGTCTCGATCAATTCTTCGGTGAAGACGTCGCCCTTCATCAGGAAGCCGTGATCGTCTTCCAGGCAACTGAGCGCCTCTTCGAGCGAGGCCGGCATGGAAGGTACGTTACGCATCTCCTCTGGCGAAAGATCGTAGATATCCTTGTCCAGCGGTTCGCCGGGATCGATCTTGTTGGCCACGCCGTCGAGACCGGCCATCAACATGGCTGCGAATGCCAGATACGGATTGGCCGCCGGGTCCGGAGGGCGGAACTCCACCCGCTTGGCCTTGGGACTGGCCGAGTACATCGGAATACGGCAGGCCGCCGAGCGGTTGCGCCGCGAGTACGCCAGGTTTACCGGCGCTTCATAGCCCGGCACCAGCCGCTTGTAGCTATTCGTGGTGGGCGCGATGATCGCCGAAAGCGCCCGCGCGTGCTTCAACAAGCCGCCGATGTACCACAGCCCCAACTGGCTGAGGCCTGCATAGCAGTCTCCCGCGAACAGCGGCTTGCCATCCTTCCAGATGCTCTGGTGCGTGTGCATACCGCTGCCGTTATCCCCATACAAAGGCTTCGGCATGAAGGTCACCGTCTTGCCATACTGATTGGCCACGTTGCGGATGATGTATTTGTACAGCATCATGTTGTCGGCGGACTTCACCAGCGTGTCGAATCGCTGGTCGATCTCGCACTGGCCTCCCGTGGCCACTTCGTGGTGATGGCATTCAATGTGGAGCCCGCACTGGATCATGGTCTGCACCATCTCGCTGCGCAGGTCCTGGTAGTGATCCGTAGGAGGCACCGGGAAGTAGCCTTCCTTATAGCGCGGCCGATAGCCCAGGTTGTCCTTCTCGCGGCCCGAATTCCAGCGGCCTTCTTCGGCGTCGATGAAGTAGAAACCGCAATGCTGATTCTGGTCGAAGCGAATGTTGTCGAAAATGAAAAATTCGGCTTCCGCTCCGAAGAATGCGGTATCGCCCGCGCCGCTGTTCTTCAGGTGCAATTCGGCCTTCTTGGCGATCCAGCGCGGATCGCGCTCGTAGTGCTGCTTGGTGATCGGGTCGATCACGTCGCCGATCATCACCAGTGTAGCCGTGTCGCCGAACGGATCCATAAGCGCCGTGGTGGGATCGGGAATCAGCAGCATGTCGCTTTCGTTGATGGCGGCCCAGCCGCGAATGCTCGAGCCATCCATGCCGAAACCTTCTTCAAAGCTGCTTTCCGACAGTTCGCCGATCGGATAGGAAACGTGGTGTTGCAGGCTGGGGATGTCGGTAAAGCGCAGGTCCAACTGCTTGGCCTCGTGCTTCTTTGCGTATTCCAATACTTCTTGCGGATTCATTCGTCCTCCAACGTGGGAATGAGTACGTGGGAATGCTTGATGTAGAGCAGAACGTGTTTAGGATAACCAAAGCGCAAGGCCAGGGTCAAGCGCCGATTCCGCGTGGTCTTGGAACCCGACGAAACGCCCGCTGCCGCGCGCGCAGCCGATGCTAAAATGGCGCTTGCATGACGCGACCCGCGATCTTCGTGCTGCTGTTTGTGCTGACTAATGTCTCCCTGGCACTGCTGTACCCCTTTAGCCAGCGGCGGTTTCTGGTCACCGCGGCCATTTACACCACGGGCACCGCGATCATGCTGTACCTGCTCTTCAACCCGCGCAACCAGTGGCTGGTGGCGAACCGCTCTTCGGTGGATTGCGGGAATCGGCGCTGCGTGGCACTCACCTTCGACGACGGCCCGAACCCGGTGGATACTCCCAAGCTGCTCGACATACTCCGGCAGAAGCGCGTCTGTGCCACATTTTTCGTGGTCGGCGAAAGAGCGCAGGCACATCCGGAGATCGTGCGGCGCGAACAGGCCGAGGGACACTTGATTGGAAACCACACCTGGTCGCATCCCTCGCTGTTTTGCTTTCTGACGCCGGCGCGGTTGCGAGAAGAGATCGAACGCGGCGAAGAGGCGGTGCAGCGGATCTGCGGGTTCCGGCCGCGCTATTTCCGTTCGCCGGTGGGGCTGCGCCACCCGTTGTTGGGTCCGTATTTGAAGAATGCCGGCCTGGAATACGTCTCCTGGCGGCTGCGCACGTGGGACACCATGGGCTTGAAACCGGAAACCCTGACCCGCCGCATCCTCGACAAAGTGGCTTCGGGCGATATCATACTGATGCACGACCATCGGGATGCCGGCGCGCGCGTACTGCTGGAAACCCTCCCAGGCATCATCGACGAACTTAGGAGACGCGGTTTCGAATTCGTCCCGGCGGGAGTTGTGCCGGCCACCGAAACGAAGTCCGCAGTGTATGCGCAATGAGGATCTGCGCGCTCATTCCCGCTTATAACGAGGCGAGCTACATCGCCGGCGTCGTGCAAGGCGCCAGGCGGCACGTGGACCAGGTCGTGGTGAGCGATGACGGTTCAAGCGATGGAACCGCCGCGATCGCCCAGGCGGCCGGCGCGATCACACTCCGCTCCCCCTGCAACCGGGGCAAGGCCTCGGCTCTGCGCACGGCCATCGAATTCGCGGCGGCCAGGGATTTCACCCACGTGGTAATGCTCGATGGGGACGGCCAGCATTGCCCCGAAGATATTCCGGCGTTGATCGAGGCCGCGCAACACACGGGCGCGGACCTGGTGATCGGCACGCGTGCGTTCGACCGCGCGGCTATGCCGGTGGCGCGGTATTATTCGAACACGCTTGGCAGCAGAATTGCATCGGCGCTGGTGGGCCATGAGATTCGCGATAGCCAGTGCGGCTTCCGGTTGCTGCGCATGGACAAACTGCGCAGTCTTCGTTTACGCAGCCGGTTTTACGAATTTGAAATGGAGGTCTTGATCAAGATAGCGCGGACGGGCGGCCGCATCGCGGAGGCTCCCGTACGCACGGTGTACGAGGGGGGCCACGCACGCTCGAAGATGAATCCGGTACGCGACACGGTGCGCATCTGCCTGTGGTCCCTGGCTTTCCGCTACTTGAAGGTTTGAGATGAGGATGCTTTGGCGCAGCGCAGGCCTGTGTTGCTGGATTGCGGTTCTTGCCGGGCCGCTCGCGGCGCAATCGGACGATCTGTTGATGCGAATTTGGAACGGCGTCCAGAGAGCCCAGACTGAGCACGCGTCGGGGTGCGGGAAGATCGTCGAGACGCGCACGTCCAAGCTATTGGCGAAGCCCATGGTGTTTCGCGGCAAGTTTTGCGCCGACGGCATGGACCGGTTCGCACTGGAGTATACGGAGCCGGACCCGATCCGCATCCGCTTCAATCGGGACTACCTGAACGTAACCACCGGCGGCGGCAAACACACCGAAGTGATTGAGGTAGGCAGCAAGGTACGGCAAACTCAGGCTTACTTCAGCAGGGAGAAATCCATCGAGAATTTGAAGAAGAACTTCGCGATCCAGGTGCGGGAGAATGGCGGAGTTTACGAAATGAAGCTGGTGCCCCGATCCGAGCGTTTCCGGCGCAGGCTCAACTACGTGGTAGTCAAGCTGGCGAAAGAAAGCTTCCTGCTACGGTCACTGGAGATCGATGGCGCCAGCGGCGTGAACAGCGTGTTCGCGATCGATATTACGTCGCTCGACGCTCCTATCCCTCCGGCCACTTTCGAGGTGTACCGGCCAAAGTGATGGACCGCGGCGAAGTTGAGGCGATCATTCCGCATCGCGATCCGTTCCTGTGGATCGATCGTGTGGAAGAACTGGAGCCGGGTCTGCGTTGTGTCGCCTGCAAATTCGTCGGTCTGCAGCATCCTGCGTTTGCGGGACACTTTCCCGCGAGGCCGATCCTGCCTGGTGTTTTCCTGATTGAGGCGATGGCCCAGACGGCGGGCGTGATGCTGGGGTCCGCTATCCGGCAAGAGAGTCAGAGTGTGCCGCTGTTGGCCGCCGTCAACCGGTTCAAATTTCTGAAGCCGGTGACTCCGGGCCAAGAGTTGCGCATTGAAACCCGGAAGCTGACGGATGCCGGCGCGATGGCTTACATTGAGGGGACGGTGACGGTGGAGGGAGAAATCGTAGCCCGCGGAGAGTTGGTGGTTTCCGCTTGATGGCCCCGATGCGAAGGCTTGTGGCGGCGCTGTGGCACGAGGGCCTGACGCCGGGGCGCGCTGCGGCGGCGGTGTTTGTCGGTATCTTTATCGGTAACGTGCCCATCTACGGTTTCCAGACGCTGGCGGCGATCGGGCTGGCAGTGTTGTTCGGTTTGAATAAACCGCTCACGCTGGCGGCCACCTTTATCAACAATCCGCTGTTTCAACCTTTCTTGGTGGCGGGTTCGGTGACGCTCGGCCATTTTCTGCTCACAGGCAAATGGCATGCCTTAGCGTGGCCCGATCTCAGCGCCCGCGGGCTGAAGGAAGGTCTATCCGATTGGGTGGCCGGCAGCGTGCCTCTAGGCGCGGTTCTGGGCGGCATCGGTGCACTCGTTGCCTTCCTCGTAGTGCGCCCAGGGCTGGCCGAACCGATCCGCTTCGTGAACCAGTTGTTCGCGGGTTGCCCGCGCGCAGATCGTGGTTTCGTGCGGTGGAAACTGCGGCTCGACCGGATCTTCGACATACTGGCGGCGAAAGACCTGGGCTCGGGAGTCGCGGTCGATCTTGGTTGCGGTTACGGTATCGCACTGGCGCTCGTAGCTTTCGCAGATCGCGATCGCCCGCTGGTGGGTTGCGATCTGAATCCCAAGCGGATCGCGGCCGCACAGCAGGCCCTCGCTGGCATGCATGCGGACGTGCGGGTTGCCGACGTGCGCAGCTTCGAAATCCCGCCGGCGGGCCTGATCTTGATCCTGGACGTGCTGCAATATCTCAGTGCCGAGGATCAACGCATGCTGGTGGCGCGCTGCTGCGCGGCGCTCGAACCCGGCGGGAAGTTCATCTTCCGGGTACACGACCGCGAGCGCACATTTCTGAAAACGATCACCCTGGGCTTCGACCGCTTGATCTTCCTTTTCGGACGGGCCGGCCGCAATCCGGCAACGCTGCCAGTGGAGCAATACCGGAGCGTCCTTCAATCGGCCGGCATGCGGATCGTCGAGCGTAGGTTTGTGAACCGCCTACCGCTGGCGCACGTATTGTTTGTGGCGGAGAAACCGGCGCCGGAGGCGATGCCATGACCCGCCGTCCGATGCGCTGGATCAGCCGCGTGGTGATCGGACATCCAGGTCTGGTTACCGCGTT
>JBEKTJ010000246.1:0-9710 GCA_049516155.1 Bryobacteraceae bacterium | reverse complement strand
TCTTTGTTGCCATATAGTTAGCCTTAATTGAACGAATGAAGCCAAATGGGCGGGCTGCGCCCGCCAACATCGACAAAAGGCGTCGATGTTACGAGGGGGCGACGGGGCGATGGGGCGATGGGCCGGTCACGTTCAGGGTAACAGGGGGGCGGTTGATTTACGGTGTTCCGGGGAGGGGAGAGGGGCTGTAAGTGGTTGGAATGTTGGGGCTTGGGTATTCTTTACAGATGAGTGACCCGTCACGACTTATGCGGATGAGAGGAAGATATGAACGTCCACGAGCGCCGCTGGCTGTGCGTCCGCTCCGGTGGCTATCGTGGGACCACACGCCGGGCAACGGCGTCGATCCGCCTAAACCCTGCGGGGGATGAGGCGGTTTGGGCGAACGCTGCGATACGGCGACAATTCCTTCCGGCCCGCGTTACGTTTGCCTCGATTGCAAGAAGCAGTTTTCCGTTGGCGGCGGTACGATCTTCGACGATACAGACCTCCCAGTTGACGCGCGAAATCAAAGTAGTCCGCAAGACTGCGCGGTACGTGAATCACCGCGTCCATTAGGCCTTGGGCCGATTGAAGCGGCACAAGCGCCGCAAGCGTGCCAAGTATCAGAAGCTGGCCGCCCTCCGCCAGTGACGCCAGCAACCGCCGCTGACGCGGACGGATGGCGCACCCGCAGACGCTCCCAGCGCCGGTCGTCTCGGGTATCGTCGTTGCGCCTTCCAGCGCGACCACTTCCGCGCCGCTCGCGGCGGCGGCAGACCTCCGGCTCATTCTAAAATCAACACTGTAACTGCAACAACGAGGAGTCAAGCATGAGCACGATAGATCGTAGCCTTGTGATCCGTCTTGCCGAGGTTCAAGCGGCTATCCCGGGCCCCGCGGGTGAGCACTCTGTCAGCGTTTTGCAGCGCGGCACTCTTGACGTAAAGCTCGCCCTCAGGCCGCCTGTACCCCGGACCCAACAGACTCCGCACGCCTAGGACGAGGTTCTACGCCATCATTCGCGGGCGAGGCGTCCTACTTCACGGCGGCAAGCGCGACTCATTCGAGTCAGGCGACCTTCTGTTCGTGGCTGCGGGAACCGACCATCGTTTTGAGGACGTTACCGACGACCTCACCGTGTGGGTTATTTTCTACGGTCCCCACGGTGGCGAGGCCCCCGCATAGCCCGGAGAGATTGGGTCATTTTTGGAAAGCGGAAGTGGGCCGGATCCCGCACGCGCCAACATCGGCAAGAAGCGTCGGTGTTAGGAGGGCGATGCCGCGAAAGCTCTTGGGTTAAGGCACCCGGAAGGGCACATTGCTCGAGAGTGTGCCGCTGGCTACCACCTGAACTGTTCCGGTGGTGGCGCCGGCGGGTACGGTAGTGGTGATTTCGGAACTGGAAACCACCGTGAATACGGCCGCAGTGCCGTTGAAGTTGACGCTGGTTGCGCCAGTCAGATTGGTTCCCAGGATCTTGACGGCCGAACCCACCGCACCGGATGTAGGCAGTGTTTCCACAAACGGACCCAGACCTACCGACAGGCTGTAGACGGCGCCGGCGCTGTAAGCTCCGCCACTAAAGGTTGTCCCGTAAAACACCCCATCGGTGTCCTGGGCGACAGGCGCCTCGGGGTTGGCGCCGTCCGCGCAGTTAGTTAGGGCGCAGAAGCTGTATAGCGTGGTCAGCGTGCCACTAGGGGTGATCCTGAATATTGTCCCGCCGCCGTTGGCGCCGCCCGTATATGTGGTTCCGCCGAGGTCCCCATTAGTTGCCTGGATCAGGGCCGCCATCGGTTCTATGCCATCCACGCATCCGCTTAGTGAGCAGAAGTTATAGATTGTCGTCTGGGCGCCGCTGGGGGTGATTTTGTAAACCGTCCCTTGGCCGGCCGCGCCGCCGCCGCCGGTTGTGCCATAGAGGTACCCGTTGGTAGCCTGCACTAATCCGGCGAAGGGGAGGGAGCCATCCGCGCATCCGCTGACGGCGCAGAAGCTGTATAGCGTCGTCAATGTGCCGGTGGGCGTGATTTTGAAGACCGTCCCGTAGTTGCCGTGAGCCCCGCCACCCACGGTTGTCCCATAGAAATCCCCGTTGGTGGCTTGGACCAGCCCGGCTTGCGGATATTCGCCATCAGTGCATCCGCTGACGGAGCAGAAGCTGTAAAGCGTGGTCAGCGTGCCGCTGGGAGTGATTTTGAAGACAGTGCCACAGCCGTTGGGGGCGCAGTTGGCGCCGCCTTCGTAGGTGGTCCCGTAGAAGTCGCCATTCGTGCCTTCGATCAAGCCGGCCTGGGGGGCGTCGCCGTCGGCACAGCCGCTGAGGGCGCAGAAGTCGTAGACCGTCGTGAGGACGCCACCGGGGGTGATTCTGAAGATTGTTCCCGCGCCGTTGCCGGAGGCATTGAGGTTCGTCCCGCCAGTCTGGGTAGTGCCATACAAATCTCCGTTGGTGGCTTGGAGCAACCCGGCGGAGGGGCTGTCGCCGTCGGTGCATCCGCTGAGGGAGCAGAAGCTGTATAAGCTGGTGAAGGCGCCAGCCGGGGTGATCCTGAAGAGGGTGCCATATGGGTTGCCGGAGGCTCCGCCATTCACGGTTGTGCCGTAGAGATCGCCATTGAGGGCCTGGACCAGTCCGGCGGCGGGATTGGCGCCGTAGTGGCTATTGAAGCTGTGCAGCCGGGTGTAGGTTTGTGCCGGAAGGGCAGTTGTCAGGGTGGCATACAGCGCAAGAACGCCGTACGCTATGGCCGAGTGCGGGCTGGTCAATTTATTAACGATTGGTTTCATCGAGCTGCTCCTTTTGTTTGATTGTCGATTCTTTGATTCGACGTTTCGGTCGGGTGGAATGAGAGCGGGGGGATCCAACGGGAGAGACGTGAGACGGTCTGGAAAAACTCGATCACGGTGGAACCGCCATTCATGATACAGCCGTTTGCGCGCGGCGTACAGTTTTTACTGGAATGTTCAGTACTGAGTGCGAGATCGAACATATGCGGCCCGTATGGGACCGCTTACTGCGAAACGGCGGCAGGGTACAGTACCCTCTCTCCCGATTCGGTGGTACCCATTAACTGAAAAAGCAATCATTTCAGCCGCTCGATGGGTGTATTCTCTTTTTTGAGGTTGCGCGGCCTGGCGGAGGTCCGTGCATCAGAGGAGCGCATCGTTGAAAGGAATCGCGAACTCGTTGGGCAAACTGAAATGGGGAAGGCGGGCGGGCGCGGTTTTTGTGCTATGTACCACCCTGTCCGCGCAGACTTTTACGACGCTGCGCAGCTTCTTCGGCACTGACGGCGCTTACCCATACGCGGGGTTAATCCAGGGCGCCGATGGGAACTTTTACGGGACAACGTACGGTGGCGGGAGCAACCTGTCTGGTACGGCCTTCAAAATCACGCCGCGTGGCGCGCTCACTACCCTTTACAATTTCTGCGCGCAAGACTTTGACGATAGCTGCACGGATGGCAGCCAACCCACCGCGGCACTGGCTCCGGCCGCCAACGGGGACGTCTTCGGAACGACGACTTATGGCGGGGCTGACGGCTGTTGCTCCGAGCCGGCGGGCACGGTTTTTGAAATCGCCCCAAGCGGCGTGTTCACGACGCTACATAGCTTCTGCTCCGTGGGCTCGTGCTTGGACGGCATAATCCCCTACGCAGGGCTAGTCCAGGCCGCCAACGGCGACTTCTACGGCACAACCGAGGGGGGTGGGGTCACCGGCAGCAACTCTGGGACAATCTTCAAAATCACCCCGAGCGGCACGCTGACCACTCTATACACGTTCTGCTCCCAAAACTCGCCGCCAATGTATTGTACGGACGGGGAGGCGCCCACTGGGGGGCTGGTCCAGGCCGCCAGTGGGGAATTCTACGGGACAACCAAAGCAGGCGGGGCCAACGGCTGGGGAACAGTATTCAAAATCAGCCCGAGCGGTACCCTGTCGACACTGTACAGTTTCTGTTCCCAAACTGGGTGTGCGGACGGCGAATACCCCTATGGGGGGCTGGTCCGTGCCGCCAGCGGGAACTTCTACGGGACCACTGCGAATGGCGGCGCCAGCGACGCTGGGACGATCTTCAAAATCACTCCGAACGGCACCCTGACAACGCTACACAACTTCTGCTCTCAAGCCGGGTGCGCAGACGGCAGCGATCCCCAGGCGGCTCTAATCCAGGCGACCGATGGAAATTTCTACGGGACAACGTTTTATGGCGGGGACGACGCCGGTGGGACGGTTTTCAAAATCACGCCGAGCGGCGCGTTCACGACGCTGCACAGCTTCTGCGCCCAACCTGGGTGCCCGGACGGGCAATACACCTATGCCCGGCTCGTCCAAGCCACCAACGGGGACTTTTATGGGACCACCTACCAAGGCGGAGCCAACAACCTAGGCACAGTGTTTAGCCTGTCTGCTGGCCTGGCCCCGTTCGTGGAAACAAGGCCGTCCTCCGGCGACGTCGGGGCCGCCGTCCGGATTCTGGGAACTGACTTGACCGGCGCGACCAGCGTCAGCTTCAACGGCACTGCGGCTGTCTTCGAAGTGGTTGGGGCTACCGAAATTACGACCACGGTTCCCGCGGGCGCGACCAGCGGAACCGTCCAGGTAGTCACACCCGTCGGCATGCTATCGAGCAACGTGCCGTTCCAGGTGCTGCAGTAGCCGCCTGACAATGCGGCTGCGGGCAAAATTGCCCGCCCTCCAATTATCCGGCGGGCACTACGATGCTGCCGGTGTTGCCATTGATGGTGATCGTTCCGGTAGCCGTCGCGCCATCGGCCGCCACGCCCGCCGGATACACGAAGTTCAACTGGTAAATGATCTCGCCGGGCGCCGCTCCGCAGTAAGTGACCTGCGCGGCCACGCCGCCGATCGTCAGTGTGCATGTGTTCGCCGTCCATAGCGCCGCTAAGGGGGCTGGCGTGCCATCGCTAAGCGGGGAAGTGGTCGGGCCGAAACCGTTGCCCCATAACGTGCAGTCCACGCCCGGCTGCGGCGCCGAACCGTTCGGGCAGGTCAGGATGGCCACGCTGTTTACGCCGAACACCGAGGGAGCGGTACTCGCCAGCGTGATGGGAACCGCATTGCTCAGCACCCCATTCAGCATCACTTCGACGTTCAACGGCGGCCCCACCAGGCTATCCCATGGGACCGCGAAGTTGATCTGTTCCGGCGACAAGTAGATCAGCGGCGATGCCGCGCCGTTCACGAATACCTGCACGCCCGAGGCATCCTCCGGGAACATGCCAGCCGCGGCATCGAACGTTGAGCTGTTCGTGGTGGCCGCCAGGCTGGGACCGTAAATGCTGGCCAGGCTGCCGGGGGTCAGCGCGGGCGCGAAGCTGGCCGCATCCACTATGCCGCCCGCGTTGATTACCGGCCCGGCGGTGCTTGCCGCCTGGTAAACGCGCACGTAATCCACCAGCATCTGCTGATTGGGGAAGGCCGCGTTGGGATCGGGCGTGCCCAGGAAAGTGCCGGGGCCGCCGATGGCCAGGTTCAGCAGGATGAAGAAAGGAGCGTCGAAAACCCATGGGGCGCCCGAGGGCAACGAGCTGGGTGTGCGTGTCTCGTAGGAAACTCCATCGACGAAAAATTCGATGGAATCCTGCGACCACTCGATGGCATAGACGTGATAGTCGCCGGACACCGTCTCGCCGAAAGGCAGCGTGATCGACGCGCCTATGCCGGCGTTCCCGTTGTAATCGGCCGCTCCGGCGGAGCTACTGGTAGGGCCATGAATCGTGCCGTTATTGACGGTGGCATTATTGTTGAAGGTCCCGAAGTTTTCCATGATATCGACCTCGCCGCATGTGGGCCAGCTTACGGTGTCGATGTTTTCGCCCAGCATCCAAAAGGCCGGCCAGACGCCGAGACCGAAGGGCAGCTTGATGCGCGCCTCCACTCTGCCGTATTGCCAGCTCAGATCGGTGGTTTGCGTGGAAGCGCCCGGAGCGCCGGTTTGCAGGCGGGCCGACGTGAAATTTCCGCTGGAGTCGCGGATCGCCTGAATCACCAGGTTGCCTTGGCCATCCTGAAAAACGTTGTTCGGTGAGTTGGTGTAGGTTTCCAGTTCACCGTTGCCCCAGCCGCCGCCGCCCAGGTCGTAGTTCCAATTGGCGGGGTTCGGCAGCGAGCCCGCGGGTCCGTTGAACTCATCGCTCCAGACGAGCTGCCATGACGTGATCGGCGATTGCCCCGGGGCGGTCTGCGCCGAAGCGGATGCAGCGGCAAACCAGGCCGCGGATATGATCGCAATAACGTTGCGCATACGTATATATTACCCTCCCGATGTCGATTGGCAACGCCGGTCAATCGCCTGGCACGGCTATAATACTGTTTACAAAAATACAATATACTGATAATATCAGTATATAATGCTGTTGTCAACAGGATATCATTATGCTTTTTGAAGCTCCCAAACTCGACGATCCGGAGCTTGAAGTTGCTTCGCGCATTGAGGAACTCAGGCAGCATTTGAAGTATGCGGTGCAAACGCCCAAGAGGTGGCCCGGTCTGCTGCGGCGAGCGCTATTCGCACGCGCGATTATGGCGTCGAATTCGATTGAAGGTTTTAATGTGACAGTGGAAGACGCCATAGCCGCCGTGGAAGGCGACGAGCCCCTCGACGCAGCCGACGCGGACTGGCGGGCCGTGCGCGGGTACCGCTCCGCCATGACCTACGTCCTACAGCTTGCCGAAGATCCGC
Organism: Bryobacteraceae bacterium; assembly: GCA_049516155.1. Classification (GTDB taxonomy): domain Bacteria; phylum Acidobacteriota; class Terriglobia; order Bryobacterales; family Bryobacteraceae; genus Bog-159. The sequence continues at coordinate 3,018 of JBEKTJ010000246.1, read as the reverse complement.
ATTTCAGGTACTCCACGGATTTGTTGCGCAGCCTGCACTTCATGATGATTGAGTACGACCTAAGCAAGCACCCTGGAAGGTGGCGCCCCGGCCCGATTCAGGTCGTGGATGAAACCAGGAAAGAGATTGTGTATAGAGCGCCAGATGCCGAACAAGTTCCGGAGTTGATGGATGAGCTAGTCGCCTCTCTCAACCAGGCCGATAATTCAATGGCCAGTATGGTTCGCGCTGCCATGGGGCACCTCAATTTTGTTATGATTCACCCCTTCTCGGATGGCAATGGAAGAATGGCGCGGTGCCTTCAGTCTCTCATCCTAGCGAGGGCTGGCGCCTTAGCCCCGGAGTTCTCCAGTATTGAAGAATACCTCGGCCGGAACACCCGTGAGTATTACGATGTCTTGCGGGATGTGGGAGCGGGCAGTTGGAATCCGCGCCGCAACGCCCGCCCATGGATTAGGTTTTGTCTTACGGCACACTTCCGGCAAGCCACCACAATACTGCGCAGGACCAGAGAAGTGCGGCAGACCTGGGATGCCCTCGAGGTGGAAGTTAAAAAGAGAAGGCTGCACGAAAGAACCATGCTCGCGCTCTCCGATGCGGCGTCCGGACTCCGAGTTAGAAATGCGTCATATAGGGCCGTCGCCGATGTATCGATTCAGGTGGCAACCAAAGACTTGAAACTCCTGGTGGACCAAGGGCTTCTCATTCCCCTTGGCGATAGAAAGGGCCGCACTTATCAGGCGTCCCAATTGATCAAAGACATCCGCTCCAGGTTCAGGGAGCCGAAAGGCGTGCCAGATCCATTTGCCCCTAAGGCTTAACGGTGCGCGCCCGGCCGCTCAAAAGCCTCCCGGCGCCACTTGGATCGTGAGGCTGCCGGCGTTCCCGCCGATGCTAAGCGTCCCCGTAGCCACGGCGCTGTTACCGGCGCTGGCCGCCACCCCCGGCGGATACTCGAAGTTCAACTGGTAGATCGCTTCGCCGGGTGCGGCGCCGCAATAAGTAACATTGGCGGTGACTCCGCCGATGGTGAGGGCGCATTTGTTCACCGTCCACGGTAGTGGCGACGCAGGCGCCAGCGTGCCGTCGGTGAGCGGAGGATTTGTAGGCCCGAAACCATTGCCCCAGAGCGTGCAGTACGCGCCGGCCTGTGGGTACACCGCGCCGTTCGGGCAGGTAAGGAATGCCACCGCGATGCCGTAGAGAGAGCCCGGCACCGCCGACACCGACCCGAACAACGATGGAGCGGTGCTGGCCAAGGTAATGGGAACCGCATTGCTCAGCACGTTGTTGAGCATCACTTCGACGTTCAGCGGCGTGCCCACCAAGCTATCCCATGGAACCGCGAAGTTGATCTGTTCCGGCGACAGATAGAGAAGCGGCGAGGCCGCGCCGTTCACGAATACTTGCACGCCTGAAGCGTTCTCGGAGTATGCGCCGGCGGCGGTATCGAACGTTGAACTGTTCGTGGCAGCCGCCAAGCCGGTCCCGAAGATGCTTGCCAGGCTGCCGGGAGCCAACGCCGGCCCGTAGGTTGACGCATCCGCAACGCCGCCCGCGTTGATCGCCGGTCCGGCGACGTTGGCGGCCTGGTAAACGCGCACGTAATCGACCAGCATATCCTGCGGGAACTGCGTCGTGGAATTTGGAGATCCGGGCCAATCGCCTCCGACCGCGACATTCAAGACAATAAAGAAGGGATTGTTGGCTACGTTGAAGACCCAGCCGCTTCCGGCGCCCGACGCGAGGTCGGTTTCATAGAGGTTGCCATCCACATAGAATGCTATCTGCAGCGGCGACCACTCCACGGCGAAGGTATGAAAATCGTTCGATAGTTGCTGGCCATTGGGCAACTGATACTGCGCCGTCGCGTTGTAATTATTCGGGCCATGCAGGCTGCCATAGGCGATGGAGGGGGTGAACCCGACATTCTCCATAATGTCGATCTCGCCGCAAGTTGGCCAGCCCACGCTGGTGATGTTGTTGCCCAGCATCCAAAACGCCGGCCACATGCCCTGGCCGAAAGGTATTTTGATGCGGGCCTCGATGCGGCCATACTCCACCCCATAGAGACCCTCGGTCTTGATGCGCGCGGAAGTATAGACGCCCGCAGAGGGATTCTCCACGTGGATGTCCAGGTGGCCGAGTCCATCCATGTGGGCATTTTCCGGGGCGTTGGTATAGGTTTCCAACTCGTCGTTGCCGCAGCAGTCGGTGCCCAGATCGTAGGTCCAATAGGTGGGGTTCGGCAGCGAGCCGGCGACGCCGTTGAACTCGTCGCTCCAGACGAGTTGCCATGACGTGGATGCGGGAGCGGTCTGCGCCGGAGTAGAAGCGGCGGCAAACAAGGCCGCGCTTATCATCGCAATAATGCCGCGCATACATATATAGTAATCTCTTGATCCGGACAATTTCCATGAGGACACTGCTTGCCATACTGGCGCTGGCCGCCGCGTCGCTTTACGCGCAGCCTGCCGCCCCGCTAGCCCTGCGCGAGCATTGGGCCATCCAATCATCCGCGCTCGACGAAGATTCGGGCGACGCCATTTCCAAGCCCGGCTACAAGACCACCGGCTGGTATCCGGCCACCATGCCATCCACCGTGGTGGCCGCGCTGGTCGCGGACCGCGTCTATCCCGATCCGGGCTTCGGCATGAACCTGCGCGCCTTCGCTGGAACCAGCTATCCGATCGGGATGAATTTTTCGAATGCCCACATGCCGCCGGACAGCCCGTACCGCGTCCCCTGGTGGTTTCGCACGGAGTTTCAAGCGCCCCTGCATAACGGAGAGCATAAGGGCGAGACCCTGTGGCTGCGCTTCGATGGCATCAACTATCGCGCCAATGTGTGGCTCAACGGCAAGCGTATCGCGGATTCCGGCAGCATGGCCGGCGCCTGGCGCTTGTTCGAATACAACGTGACGGATGCCATCCGGCCGGGCGCCGCCAACGCGCTGGCGGTGGAAGTATCCGCGCCGCTGCCCGACGATCTTTCCATCACTTTTGTGGATTGGAATCC
>JBEKTJ010000245.1:0-10173 GCA_049516155.1 Bryobacteraceae bacterium | reverse complement strand
CGGTGTCGTTGCGCGCGCAGCTTCTGCGCCGCTTCGTCCTGCAAACGAAGTTGCGCCTGCAGATCCTGCGACGCCGCCAACTTCGGGGGCGGCTCGGCCTTCCCTTCCAGCCACGGGCCAACCGAGCTGTAGGCCAACTGCGCCGCATTGCGCACGGCCGCGCGATAGGCCGTGCCATCCTGCGCCGTTCCGTCGGTTGAGACGGTCAGTTCGACAACCACGGCCAGCCGGTCGGCATGCTCGTTGAGCGATGTAAGATCGGTGGACAGATCGTCCGGCAGCATGGGGAAATTGCGGACTCCCGTGTACACGGTGGTGCAATTCGCGGCGGCGTGCGCATCAATGGGTGAATCTTTGGGTACGTCGCTATCCACGTCCGCGATGCCGATGCGGATGCGGATATCGCCGTTGGCCAAGCGCTCGGCAACTTCGATCTGATCCAAATCGGCCGCTCGAAACCGGCGGAGAGGCGTGCGCGCGCAGAGCTGCCACTTGGCGCTTCACCTCCGGCGAAAAGTCCGGCGCGAAGCCGTGGTCGATCATCTCCTGGCGGGCCAGCGCCGCCAGGTCATAGTGGTTAGCCGGGGGATTAGGCATGGATAAGGGATTAGACTTCGTGCCGAACCGTGCGGGCGAGCAACTGCCGCGCGCGGTCCAGCGCCTTCTGTTCGGCTTCTTCGCGCGTGGCGCCGGTAGTGCGCGCCAGCGCGGCGCCCGGGGATACGTTATCGGCCTTGCAGTGGTAGACTTCGCCCAGTTTATACGAGGTCAGCTTCACCTGCCAGGGTTCCACATCCACCAAGCGCTCACTATACTCTTCAGCCTTCATAAGCCTCCATCTTACCCCGGCGTCGCACGCCCGCCACGTTATACGATGGCTGAATGCTCATCGTGCACATTCAAATCCATGTGAAGGCGGAGTCCGTCGAAGCCTTCCGGCAGGCCACCATCGCCAACGCGCGGCAGAGCGTACAAGAGCCGGGCATTGCGCGCTTCGATCTGCTGCAGCAGGCCGACGACGCCACACGATTCCTCCTGATAGAGGTCTACCGGACCGCCGACGCGCCGGCGCGGCACAGGGAAACCGCGCACTATCAAGCCTGGCGGGATGCGGCCGAGGAGATGATGGCCGAACCTCGTACCCGGGTGATATACGCCAGCGTTTTCCCGGGCGAAGAAGGCTGGTAGCTCGGGCATGCGCTTCGAATTCGCCACGGCTGGGCGCATCGTCTTCGGCGCCGGAACGGTGCGCGACGTACCCGGCGCGGTTGCGGAAATGGGGCGGCGCGCATTGCTGGTCACGCGTGCCTCCGCGGATTTCAAACGCACGGGCATTGCGGGCGTGCCGTTTCCCGTCCATGGCGAACCCATCATAGACACCGTTCGGCAAGGCACGCAAGTGGCCCGTGAAAGTGACTGCGACGTGGTAATTGCGCTGGGCGGCGGAAGCGCCATCGACACGGGCAAAGCCATCGCGGCGCTATTGACCAACGGCGGCGATCCCCTGGACTATCTGGAGACCGTAGGGCAGGCGAAACCCCTGACCCGAGCATCCGCGCCGTTCATCGCCATCCCCACCACTGCGGGCACCGGATCGGAAGTCACTCGCAATGCGGTGCTGGCTTCGCCCGAACAGCGCCTCAAGGCCAGCCTGCGCAGCCCATATATGCTGCCCCGGCTGGCCGTAGTGGACCCCGAGCTTACCCTGGACCTGCCTCCCGCGCTCACCGCCAGCACGGGCCTCGACGCGCTGACCCAGCTTATCGAACCGTACGTCTCCAGCCGCGCCAACGCTATGACTGATCTCTACTGCGTCGAAGGCATGCGGCTGGCGGCATCCGCGCTGCGGCGGGCCTGGCGCGACGGGCACGATCTGGCGGCCCGTACCGAGATGTCTTTCGCCAGCCTGCTGGGTGGCTTGGCACTGGCCAACGCCGGCTTGGGGGCGGTACACGGATTCGCGGCGCCGTTGGGTGGCATGTTCGACGCGCCGCATGGGGCACTTTGCGCGGCGCTGCTGCCCCACGCCATGCGCGTGAACATCGCCGCCCTGCGAGGTTCCCAATCCTTGTCACGCTATACGACCGCCGCACGGACCCTTACTGGCCGCGGGGATGCCACACCCGAAGATGGGGCCGCCTGGGTCGAGTGCCTTTGCCACGATCTGGAAGTCCAGCCGCTGCGCGATTACGGAGTCAGCCTAGCCGACGTGCCTGCGCTGGTGGATATGGCCGCCCGCGCCAGCAGTATGAAGGCTAATCCCGTTGTGCTGACGCGCGCCCAGTTGGAGGACTTGCTCACCCGTGCCATCTGACTCGCGGCCGCTCATCGAAATGCAGCGTGTCTCGGTGATGCGCGGCGAAAAAGTCGTGCTGCACGAAATCAGCCTGCGCATCGGCGTGGGCGAGCACGTCGCCATCCTGGGTCCCAACGGCTGCGGCAAATCCACGTTGATCAAGACCATCGCGCGGGAATGCTATCCGCTAGTGCGCGAGGGGTCGCGCATGGCCATCTTCGGCAAGGAGCGCTGGAACATCTTCGACCTGCGCCCGCTGCTGGGGGTGGTCTCCAACGATTGGATGGCGTTATGCACGCGCGAAATCACGGGGCGCGAAGCGGTGCTGTCGGGCTTTTTCGGCAGCGTCGGCGTGCAGCCCTACCATCGCATCACGCCGGAAATCGAGCGCCGGGCGGCCGCGATCATGGCACTGCTCGAAATCCCTCATCTTTCGGGGCGGACCGTGACGGAGATGTCGTCCGGCGAGGCGCGCCGCGTGCTGTTGGCGCGAGCACTGGCACACGATCCCCGCGCGCTGGTGCTGGACGAGCCCAGCAACAGCCTGGATGTTTTCGCGCAGCACGAATTGCGCGAGACCATGCGCAAGCTGGCGCGCGCCGGCATCGGGATCATCCTGGTGACGCATCACCTGGCCGATATCATTCCCGAAATCGAGCGCGTGATTCTGATGCGCGAGGGCCGCATCGTAGCGGACGGGAGCAAACCGGACGTGCTCACTGCCGGCGCGCTCGCGGGCTTGTTCGGCCTGCCGTTGGAACTGACTCGGCGCGACGGATATTACCACCTATGGTAGACGCCGCGGCCCTTCGTTAGGCAGACACGCCCAGCGATTTCCAACCTCGCACCCAAAAAACCGGGCGGTGATTAGCCGCCCGGCTGTTAAACGAAATTACTGTCGATCCCGCTATCTCACGAACACCTGGATAACGGTGGATACCGGCCCGCCCGGACCATACGCGGTCAAAGTATAGTTCGAGTTGGTCGTCGGATTCACGGTGACGCTGCCGTTGATGGGCTGACTTCCGCTGACGCCCGTGCCCGTAACGATTACGGAGGTGGCGTTCTGAGTCGTCCACGACAACACTACGGGTGCGCCGGATGCCGGCGAGTAAGCCGGGCTGGCGGTGAACGAAAGGATTTGAACAGCTCCCACGCTCACTGTGACTACGGCTTGCGTTGGGCCAACGGCGTTCGTGGCCGTCAGCACATAGTTAGTGGTCGCGGTCGGCGTCACAGTCGCACAAGCAACCGAATTCACCGTGCCAATGGTGGGGGAGATGGTGACGCTGGTGGCGTTGGACACGTTCCAACAGAGAGACGATTGGCCGCCGCTGGCGACAACCGTTGGCGAAGCCGTAAAGCTAACCACCGTCGGTACCGCTCCGCCTATCGTCACGGTGACGGCTGCGGAAACCGAGGTGACCCCATCGGCCCCGGTGGCCGTCAGGGTGTATGTGGTGGTCGCCGCCGGCGAGACGTTCTGGCTACCGTTCACCGGTACGGCGCCTACTCCGTTATTGATAGTAACGGTGGAAGCGCCCGTGGTGGTCCAGGACAGCAGCGAAGACCCGCCCTTGCTGATGTTGGTCGGCGACGCGGCGAACCGTATAATCGCCGGCTTGGATGCGCCGACGGTTACGGTCACGCTCGCGGTGATGGACTGGCCGCCCGAACCGGTGGCAGTCAAGTTATAAGTGGTGGTGACGGTCGGCTTCACGGTCGCCGTGCCTGACGGGTTCAGACCCGTACCGACGCTCGAGATGCTTACCGCCGTTGCGTTGGGCACGTTCCAAGCCAGGGTTGAAGACTGTCCCGAGGCGATCTGGCTGGGGGTCGCCGAGAATTGCACCACAGACAGGGATCGCTGCGTGGTCACGCTGGTGTTGGCGCTGGCGGTCAGGCCGGTCACCTGATCGGTAACTGTCAGAGTAAAGCCATAGTTGGTGGATCCGGCGGCTGTGAATGTGGCAATAGCCGCGTTGGCGTTGTTGATCGCAACTGTGGGGCCGGAAACCTGGGTCCAGGAATAATTGAGCGCATCGTGATCTGGGCTGTAAGAGCCGCTGCCGTTGAGGGTAACTGTTCCGGGCGGTACTCCGAACTGGGGCGGACCCGCGTTCGCCACAGGAGCGCTGTGGCCGACTTGGCGCGTCAGGAATTCATACCGGATGCGCGGCACATCCATTGGAACCGGATGCGTGAAGGTCGTGAAATCCTTGGGCCGCATAAAGTTGCCGAATTCCAATCCGACCGTAAGTTCGCCTGTATTCTTGGTTGTCAGTAGTGTCGGGTTCAGGCCCGCGCGCACGGTGAAAGCGAATTCCTTGCTCAAAGGCTGCACGAGTTTAACCTCGCCTCCCGGGCGGCCCGACTCGCCGACCTGGTGGCTATGTATATAGCCGAAGTTGCCTTGAATCCAGGCGTCGCCCCAGACTCCTACCTGAGTGCTGAAGCCGAACTGGTTCATGGGGCGCGCGTAGGTTTCGATGAAGGATGTCAGGCCCAGCGGCGTTTCAGTGAGTGCGCCGGTATTCTTGAAGCCTTCGGTTCCGTAGAAACCGATGCGGCCGCGGCTGAAGAGGTAATCGAGCAGGAAAGCGCCCTGCCCCATGCTGCCGCCATTTTCGTACTCGCTGAGCCGGATGTACTTGAAGCTGGAGAACAGGCCGGCCTGCAGATGATCCCAACGGTTCACCAAACCAACGTCGAACTGGCCCTCCTGACGGCCGGGGTAGCGCAAGTACTCGGCTTCCGCCTGCACCGCGTGCGTGCCATCGCCGCCAAATGGCGAGAAGAACTGGCCGCGGCCCTGTATGGTGACGTCGCCCGACGGCCGGTTGCCTGCAGTCGGACCGACATCCAGGCCTAGGAGTGAGAACTTCTTGTTGCGCGCCTGCGCCGTGTCCACGGCGTCCGTGCCCGCCTTTTCGGCGATAGCCGTGGTCTCTTCCTTGGTCAGCGGCTTGGGCGCCCCGTTGACTTTATCCTCGAGAGCTTTCTCCTGATTCTGGAGTTCGGCTACCTGGCCTTTCAGCCGGTCGTTCTCGCCCTTGAGATCGCGCAACGCCGCCAGTATATCGTCCAGTTTGTCGAGCCGCTTCAAGATGTTGTTGCAGCACTCTTCCTGTTTCTTGAGAAGCTCCGACAGCGTGGGCATCACTTCCGTCGCGCCGCCGGCAGCCACTATCTTGCCTTGACCATCGGTGACGGTCATGACTACGCGCCGATTCATGAATCGGCCTTCCTTGGTCTTGTTGTCGACCTCGGGATCTTTCTTGCCATCGCCGGCCGTCGCCACTTGGTCTGCCGCGGCTCCGTACTTTACCAGGAAGTCGCGCACAGTCTCGGCGCGCCGCATCGCCAGGCGGTCGTTGTAGCGCGCGGATCCCACGTAGTCGGTGTTCCCGACCAGCTTCACGTGATAGTCGCGATGCTGGCTCAGCATTTCGGCGAGCCGCAACAGGCTCGGATATCCGTCCGAGAGTATGGAGGAATTGAATTCAAAATTGATCTCTTCCCATTGATCTTTGGTTTGGTTCGTGTTCAATCCCTGAGCGAATAGGCACGTCGAAAACACCCCGATTGCACCGATTGCCGCGAGTTGTTTCATCATGAGCATCTCCTCAACATTTAGCGATACGCGAGACCCGTTTACGAATGCGGACCCACGCCATTCGTAAATATTTAGAATACAACGACGATCTTTCCATATCTACAACATTTTGCGGATCTTAGTCAATAGTGTGGGCGTTCCTTCACACAAAGATGGGATAATGACGGGTGTAGCCTGCCGGATGGGCAGCCGCCCGGAAACGGGAGGAAAGTCCGGTCTCCACAGGGCAGCGTGCCGGCTAACGGCCGGGAAGGGTTCTGGCGACGGAATTCTTACGGAAAGTGCAACAGAAAATATACCGCCCGATCCCGGACGCGCAAGCGCTGGTCTTCGGGTAAGGGTGAAATGGTGCGGTAAGAGCGCACCGCGGACGGCGTAATCCGGACGGCGAGGCAAACCCCACGCGGAGCAAGACCAAATAGGAGAGGAGGAGCGGCCCGCTCCTATGAACTCTCGGGTAGGTCGCTAGAGCCGGATAGTAATGTCCGGCCCAGATGAATGGCTGCCGCCCGCAAGGGTACAGAAACCGGCTTATAGTCCGGCAGGCTGCATGCTTATGTAGGACAGGCCTCCCGGCCCGTCTGCTGTATGATAATCTCGTGAAATCATGAAATACGCTTGGCTGCTGCTGCTTGCCCCGCTTCTGCCGGCTCAAGAGCCGGCTCACGAAAAGGTGGATCTGTACACCGTCAACCGCATCAAGGCCGAGGAGTTTCAAAACTCCAAAGTGATGGAAAACGCCTTCTATCTGGCCGATGTGTATGGGCCCAGGCTGACTGGATCGCCGGGTCTGAAGGCAGCCGCCGAATGGGCGGTCCGCCGCATGACCGAATGGGGCTTGGCCAATCCCGGCCTGGAGAAGTGGGGGCCCTTTGGGCGCGGCTGGACCTGTATACATTTCAGCGCGCAGCAGAAGGAACCGCAGTTTGCGCCGTTGATCGGTTTCGCGCGGCCTTGGACTCCGGGCACCAATGGTCCGGTTTCCGGCGAGCCTGTGCTGGCCCCGCTGACTACGGATGCGGACCTGGAAAAGTTTAAGGGGAAGCTCAAGGGCAAAATTGTCCTGCTGGAGGACGCCAAGCCGCTACAGGCGGAAACCGACCCGGACCTGAAGCGCTTCACCGACACCGAACTGGCAGCGGAGATGTTGGCGCCCGATCCGTCGCCGCGTTCCCGGTTCGCCAATCCGATCCCACTGATCCCCGGACAGCCTGCGCGCCCCGCCGGTCCCGCGGCGTTCGATCCCGAAGCGCGCGAGAAGCGCGAAAAATTTCGCGACAAGGTCAATCAGTTTCTTACCGACGAAGGCGTTCTGGTGACGCTGGCCCCAAGCTATCGGGCCACTAGCGGCATCGTTTTCGGCATGAATGGCGGATCGCAAGATCCCAAGAAGCCCGTGCCGCCGCCGTCCGTGGCGCTGGAGGTCGAGCAATACAACCGCCTCGCCCGCCTGATCGAGAAAAAGATCCCGGTGACCCTGGAATTCGACATCCAAAACAAGTTCCTGGACGATACTCAAGATTCTTTCACCGTAACCGGCGAACTGCCCGGCGCCGGTAAGAAAGATGAACTGGTGATGCTGGGCGCGCACCTGGACTCCTGGACGGGCGGCACCGGCGCCACCGACAACGGGGCCGGCAGCGCCGTGGTGTTGGAAGCCATGCGCATCCTGAAGGCGCTGGATCTGAAAATGGCGCGCACCGTGCGCGTAGCTTTATGGACAGGCGAAGAAGAGGGACTGCTGGGTTCGCGCGCCTACGTGAAGGAGCACTTCGCGGATCGCGAAACCATGGCGCTCAAGCCTGAGCACGCCAAGCTCTCCGGGTACTTCAACCTGGACAACGGCACCGGCAAGATTCGCGGCGCGTATCTGCAGGGCAACGACATGATGCGCCCCATTTTCGAGGCGTGGCTCGATCCGTTCAAGGATTACGGCGCGAATTCGGTGACTATCCGCAACACGGGCGGAACCGATCATCAGTCGTTTGACGCCGTAGGGCTGCCCGGCTTCCAGTTCATCCAGGATCCGCTGGACTACTCGAGCGAAACCCATCACTCCACCGCGGACACGTACGACCATTTGCAGCCCGGCGATCTGATGGAAGCCTCCGCCATCATGGCCGCCGTGGTCTACGATGCCGCCACTCGCGACGAAATGCTGCCCCGCAAGCCGCTGCCCAAGCCGCAGCCGCCCAGGCGGCGCGAAGGCGAGGAAGCGAAACCGGCCGCGGGAGGAGCGGGAAATTAGGGGGAGAAGAAGACAGGAGACAGGAGACAGGAGTCAGAATAAAAGCGCCACGCGGTACCCATTCTGACTTCTGTCTTCTGACTCCTGCCCCCAAAAAAAAGCCGGGCGCTAGTTAAGCGCCCGGTGAGGAGCACCTGCAGGTTGCTCGGAGGTTACAACCCGCAGGGGTGGAGGAGATCGTCGATTACCCGAGTAAACCCCCATGTCCCAAACATCCTACCTCCCAGCCTGAAACCCGGTAACGGGCCAGCAGCGGAGGAAGGACCAAGTCTACCACATTTGCTTTCGCGGAACGGAAACATCCCGGAGCCGAAAGCATCGGGATGTCGTCTTTATACGCCAGCAGCAGAAGGTTGCCCGGCTCCACCGGCGCCAGGAATCGTTCCACATGCCCGCCGACCTTTTCCATGGCCCGCCCGACGACGTCTTCCGGGCCCGCCGGAGCGGTGGTGGACGCGATCATGATCACCGCTGGTTTGGTCCGCAGCAATTGCTGCAAGCCTTGGCCGACCGAGGCTTCATCCTCCGTGCAGGCGAGCGCGAAACTCGCGGACACCCCGAAGTGCTCCAGGCGCTGGTGCATGATGTTCTCAAATAACTGCCGCGCGCGCTCCCCATTTAGCGGATCGCTGTACAAGACACCCACGATGGGGTTCCGCATGGGCCGCGCCTGCAGGATCGGACCGTGCTCCTTCAGTAAACCGACCACGACGTCCAATTGCGTGCGGGAAACGGCAAAGGGCGCGCTCTTTACCGTAGCGATGCGCTGCCCCGGCATGGCGAAGCTGAAATTGAGCGCCGTCGCGATGACCACGCTGGCCGCGCAGTTGATCTGCTTCAGTTGCTCGTCGTCCACCAGCACGCAACACTTCTCGGTGGCCTGCAGATTAGCCCGGCCACCCGCCGCCAGGCGGATCTCGAAGCTTCCGCAGCCTATCTCGCTCGCTACCGCGCAGACCGCGTCGTCTTCGCCGACTTCCCCATCCTCCAGTTCGGTCACCCAGATGGATGCCATGCCTTCGGATTCCAGGACCCGGATATCGTCTTCGCTGATTACGTGACCCTTGCCAAGCAGCTTCTTCCCGCCGGGGCGAAAGACGGTGCTGCAAAGCACCCGTCCATTCGAGGATTTCACATCAACCGTTTGGGCTCGCATGGTTCCTCACTTCAGGTGTTAAGGATTTTTTTATCCTGATTTCCAGTATAGTACATCGAGCCTGGAATTATACATCGGGGTCGCGAGTTATTTTTGCAGAAGAGTTTGCCCCCTCATTTGGGGGTATTCCACTGGGCTATCGCTTCGTCAGCGCGGGTCTGGTTCGCGCAGCAACGGCAACTGCACCAAGTGCGAGTCCTCGTCGGGCTGCAGATACTGTTGCACGCTTCTCCGGTAATCCGCCCGCAGCACACGCATCACCGCGATCTCGTCGCAGCACTGGAACTTCGGGCAGCGCACGCAATCCTTCCAAGCCTTCAGCGGCAGCTCGCCGCGTTCCACTTGCTCGAAACCCATCTTGCCGAAGAAACCGGCAACGTAAGTGAATGCGAACACCGCGTCGAGCGAATAGTCCGCGGCCTCCCGCACCAGCGCCTCGATCAAGCGCCTGCCAATGCCGTGGGTCTTGGCGTCTTCGGCGACGGCCAGCGATCGGATCTCGCCAATGGATGGCGTATAGAAATGCAGCGCGCCGCAGCCCAATAATCCGCCCGCCGTTACGATCACCGAGAAATCCCGGATGTTCTCGGAAACCTCCAGCTCCGTGCGCGGCAGCATGGCGCCTTTCGCCGCGTAGCCGTTGATCAGGCCCAGAATGGGTCCGATATCGTGCATTCCGGCTTTTCGGACTATTAACTCCCGATGCTGCCGGGCACACTCCGCGTGCTCCCCGATGGCATCTTCTCTGAGACCGCTGATCATCCCGTGCAGACCTCCTCCAGCGCCAGGCGCGTGCCCACCTCTTCGCCGGCCAGTATTCGTTCCAGAACGCCCTCGGCCGCGCCCGCGCAGATGCG
>JBEKTJ010000244.1:0-11354 GCA_049516155.1 Bryobacteraceae bacterium | reverse complement strand
AGTCGGATGACGGAAGCGCCCGTGGCGCCCAGCGCGAGGCGGATGCCGATTTCGCGGGTGCGGCGCGTGACCACGAAGGACATCACGCCGTAGAGACCGATCAACGAGAGCGTCAGCGCCAGTGCACCGAAGCTGCCGGAGAGCGCGGCCAAAAGGCGCTCGGTGCTGAGCGAGCGGTTGACCTGATCGTCGAGAGTGCGGAACCAGAGGATCGGCAGCCGCGGGTCGTCCTGGCGGACCAGGCGGCGGATGGAGGGAATGGCCCGCTCGGGAGCGCCGCGAACCTTAATATAGAAGGTAGCGCTGGTGTCGTCGTGTTCGAAGAGCGGGAAGAAGACCTGCTCGGAGCGATCACGGACGCCGCGATAGCTCATGTCGGCAACAACGCCGACGATGCGGCTATTGGGCTTGACGTCCGAGCTACCGCCCCGGGCGATGAGGACGCCGAGGGGATCGCGCCCGGCCAGATAGCGCTTGACGAAGGCCTCATTGACAACGGCGCAACGGGGATCGATCTCGCCTACGGGAAGCGTGTCGCTCTTGTCGAAATCGCGGCCGGCGAGGAGGCGAACGCCGAGGGTCGAGAAGAAACCGGGGCTGACGGCGTTGAAATTGACGATGCCATCGGTCACGGTGCGGTGATCGGTCTGCATAGTCACTTCGTTGCTCCAGGCGCCGCCTGTGAGGAAAGCAAATGCGGCAGCGGCGGAGGAACGGGCGGCGGGCAAGGCGCGGACCTGCTCGTCGAGGCGGCGGACCAGGCGGGAAGCGTCGGCATCGGAATAGCCATTCTGTGTCGGAGCGATGGCGAAAGAGAGAAGGCTGGACGTATCGAAGCCGGGCCCTTTGGCCAGCAGACCGGTGAGCGTGCGGAGGAAGAGGGCGGCGCCGATGAGGAGAATGAGGGAGAAGGCCACCTGGAGGGTGACGATCGCCTTGCGGAGGCGGACGCCGCCGAAGCCAGTGCCGCCGCGCTCGCGGAGCGAGCTGACCAAGCCGTCGCCACCAGCCCGGAGGGCGGGAGCCAGGCCGCTGAAGAGGCCGGCGGCCAGGCTAGAGAAGAAGGCGAAAGTAAGCAGGCGAAGGCTGAGGGTGTCGCGCAGGGCGTTGGCGGCGAGCTCGTGTGGCAGGAACGCGATGAGCCCTCGGATCGCCATCGGAGCCACGGCCGCGCCAAGAACACCGCCTGTCACCGCAAGGAGCAGGCTATCGGCGAGGAGTTGGCGTCCAATGCGGCCTCGGGCAAGCGAGGCCGAGCAGAACACCGGTGGCGGCGAACAATAGCCAGAGCGGCTGGGCGAGGTTGCGGCGCAGCACCGAATGGCCCTGGGGCGCGGAGGTGAGTTCGAGAGTGGTGGCAAGGTACTCGCGGCGGTGGTCGGCCGAAATCCTTGGGAAGCCGGGACGAAGCGTGCTGTCCTGGAGCCACGCCTTGAACCACGGCTGCAAACCGGTCTGCGCCTGCGCGAGTGTAACATCCGAACGGAGGCGGGCGAGGATCTGCAGCCAGCGGGTGTGGCCGTTGAGGAGATCCTCATCACCGGTGTCGAGGTTCGCGTCGGCGTACATGGAGGTGGGAATCCAGAAAGCGGGCACGGCGCCGACGTCGACGCCGCGAAAGCCGGCGGCAGCTACGCCGACCACGGTCATGGGGTGATTGCCGATCAGGACTTTGCGGCCGACGATATCGGCAGCGCCGCCGAACTGCGCCTGCCAGAAGTCATACGAAAGCACCACCACCGGACCTGCGCCGGGTGCCGCATCGTCTGCGGGTTCGATCACGCGGCCGAGCGCGGGGCCCACGCCGAGCACGGGAAAGTAGCTACCGGAGACAATCTCGGCGGCGACGGGCCGGGGATCGCCGCCGGCCGTAAGGTTGACCTCGATTTCGGCGCGGCAGAGGACGCCGTCTAACAACCGAGTCTGCTGCTGGAGGCCGCGGCAGATGGGGTAAGGCATCAGATTCAGCGAGCCGGTGACGTAGGTGATCAGGTCGGCGCCGTTCCAATCGACCAGGACGAGGCGGGCGGGATCGCGGACGGGCAGCGCGTGCAGAATCACCTGATCGACCAGGGAGTAGATGGCGGTAGTGGCGCCGATGCCGAGGGCCAGCGAGAGTAGCGTGGCGGCGGTAAAGCCGGGGCTGCGGAGGAGCGATCGGACGGAGAAGCGGAGATCGTAGAGGAAATCGCGGAACCAGCGGGTGAGCCATACGTCCCGGACTTCCTCGCGAACCTGGGCGAGCCCGAGCTCGACGGCGACGCGGCGGCGGGCCTCGGGCTCGGGAATGCCGGCGGCGGCGAGGTCGGCGACGCGGCGATCAAAGTGATATTGGAGCTCGCGATCGAGTCCACGTTCGAGCGACCCGCGCCGGAACCAGTTGTAGAGCCGGATCATCGGCTGCCCTCCTCGAAGATCAGATTGACTGCACCGGACAGGCGCGCCCAGCTATCCTTCTCGACCGCAAGCTGGCGGCGACCGGCGGGCGTAAGGGAGTAGAACTTGGCCTCCCGGCCGGTTTCAGACTGTTTCCACTCGGCGCGCAGCCATCCTCGCTGCTGCAGGCGGTGAAGGGCGGGATAGAGCGAGCCCTGGTTAACCTGGACCACCGAGCGCGAGATCTGCTCCAGCCGCTGCGCGATACCGTACCCATGGGAGGGTTCGAGCGAGAGGATCTGGAGGATCAGCATGTCAAGCGTGCCTTGCGGGATGGGGAAACGCGGAGAGGGCATCGATACCTCAACCTTCTACAGCTCAATATACGCCCGGGATAGGTCGAAGGTCAAGGTGTGGGGACTAAAAAAGCCTGTCGGCGTGGCGCGTTGGTGGAGCGCTTCACACTAATCGAAACCGGATATGGCCGCCGATGAACGCAGATGAACGCCGATAGCGCTGGCGCTGCTGAATTTCCACTTCCCTGGGAGGCTTAGAGAGAGAGTCAAGCCACTGGATGATAAATTAAGTGCGTGAAGACGACGGAATTGCTGCGATTCAACGGCGCTGTCGAGCGGGATCCCGCCATCGACGCGTGGATGAAAGAGCATGCCGGTGAATTGGGGGCCATCGCGCAACGGTGGTTTGAGGCGATGCGAAAGTGCGGGGACGAAGTCCGGGAGCTTTTGCATGACGGCTGTCCGGTGGCATGTTTGGGAGATGCGCCCTTCGGCTATGTCGATGTATTCACCTCGCACGTCAACGTGGGGTTCTTTCAGGGCGCATCGCTGCCGGATCCTGCCCGTTTGTTGCAAGGCGCCGGTAAATTCATGCGCCATGTGAAGCTGAGACCGGGAACGGCCGCGGACGCCGCCGCGCTAAGCCGGCTTATCGATACGGCGTACTCGGATATTAAGGCGCGCATAGAAAACGGTTAGACATTGGATCGCCATCTACGAGTCGCCAGCTTCGGATCTCGAAGCCGATCCCGGCCGGCGATATGATTTAGGAGGGCGGGACTGCCCCGATCGAGCACAAGGAGCACACGAACATGAAGCCAAAGAACACGATCTGCCTCTGGTTCGACAAAGACGCGCATGACGCGGCGCGCTTCTATGCCGTCACTTTTCCGGATAGCGAAGTAATCGCCGTTCACGAGGCTCCCGGCGACTATCCGGGCGGCAAGAAAGGCGATGTGCTGACGGTGCGGTTCACCGTGCTGGGCATTCCCTGTCTGGGTCTCAACGGCGGCCCGGCGTTCAAGCACACCGAGGCCTTTTCCTTCCAGATCGCGACGGAGAATCAGGAAGAGACGGACCGTTACTGGAACGCGATCGTCGGCAATGGTGGCACGGAAAGCCAGTGCGGTTGGTGCAAGGACCGCTGGGGCCTCTCCTGGCAGATCGCCCCGCGCGCGCTAACCGATGCGCTTGCGGCTGGCGGCAGTGAGGCACAGCGCGCCTTCGAGGCGATGATGCCGATGAAGAAAATCGACGTCGCCGCCATTGAGGCAGCGCGGCGCGGATGACGTGAACTCGCCGGAACCTCCTTCGGGATCGAAGAAGGAATTGGTACAATCCGTTAATGGCTGATTCAGTGCGACACTCCGCGGTCGTGCGCGCTACACATTGGATCACCACCTTGTGTTTCATGGCCCTGCTGGTGAGCGGCGTTGAAATCCTCATTTCCCATCCGCGATTCTATTGGGGTGAAGCGGGCAACGTACTCACTGCTCCGTTATTTAAACTGCCGATTCCAGCCTCCAGGGCCACCGTCCCCACAGGCTACGGCTACGTGCTTCCGGACCAGAACGGCTGGAGCCGCTATCTGCATTTCCAATCCGCCTGGGTTTGTGTGTTGACCGGCTTGCTGTACGTCGCCTTCGCGTTGTTCCAAGGGCATTTCCGGCGGAATTTGGTTCCCGCGCGCGAGGATCTCTCCGGGCGGCGGCTCTCAGCCATAATCGCGCAGCATTTGCGCCTCAGGCCGGCGCGCGCGGATGAATCCAGGTCGTATAACGTGCTGCAGCGGATCGCGTATCTGGTGGTTATCTTCGTTTTGTTTCCGATGGTCATTTGGACGGGCTTGGCGATGTCGCCGGCGATCGCGTCCGCCTTTCCCGCGGCGGTCGCTGTTTTGGGCGGACAGCAATCCGCGCGCACCATCCACTTCTTAGTGTCCTTATTGCTGGTGCTCTTTCTTTTGATTCACGTCGTTTTGGTTTGTCTTAGCGGATTCCGAAACCGGATGCGAGCGATGATCACCGGGCGGCCGGCCCCAGATATGGAGCGTGTATGAAAAGGCTCTCACGACGTAAACTCATCACCACCGGATTGGTGGCGACCGCGGGCGCTTCGGGGCTGGCGGCAGTGAAGCTCGCGCGGCGATATGGGCTTATCCCGCCCGATGGCGGCGGCCTCTACGGGCCGGGCGAAACGCTGACTTACGCCGCGCAGCGGTTACTGACTCGCCACTCACTGGCGCGCGAGTTCAATCCCAACCAGATTTCGAAACCGCCGTTCGCCAACGAAGTCGCTCCCTTGGGCGACGTGTTCAAGAGCCTTCAACAGGGAGCGTTCACGGATTGGCGTCTCACCGTAGATGGAATGGTCGCGCGCCCCGCATCTTTCGCGCTCGGTGAACTGAAGAGCTTTCCGCGCCGAAGCCAGATCACCCATCTGGCGTGCGAAGAAGGCTGGTCGTATATAGCCGAATGGATGGGCGTGCCTCTTTCGCACATCCTGGGCGTGGTGGGGACTCTGCCGCAAGCGCGATACGTGGTCTATCGTTCGTTCCAGCCGGACTGGTGGGAGAGCATCGACATGGCGGATGCAATGCACCCTCAAACTATCGTCGCGCACGGTATGAATGGCGGTGAGCTTCCGGTCTCATTCGGCGGACCGCTGCGACTGCGCGTTCCCCGGCAGCTCGGCTACAAGAGCGTGAAATACATCACGCGCCTCACCATAACCGATAGCTTGAAACAGTTCGGCAAGGGCTTGGGATCGGCGTCTCCGGAAGGCGGATACGCTTGGTACGCCGGAATCTAACTATGCAAGGCTTCGCCTTGATATCCCTGCGGGATATGGGAGTCAGGAGACAGAAGCCAGGAGACAGAAGCGCCGGCATGAGTGCCGACGCGGCACGCTGAGAGCGTGCGCCACGATAATTAGTGGGTCATGGCGTAGACAACGTAGTTGACTCCGATGCGGATGGCGAGCGCGGAGAATTTTTCGGGATAGTGCGGCGCGTCGGCCCACTCCCACCCATCGCCCAGATCGGAGTTGTAGGAGATGGCCACCATGATCCGGCCTTGGTCGTCGTAGATGCCGCGCCAGTGCGCGCCGATACCGTTGTTCTTGTAGCCAAGGTTCAGATGTGCCTCGCCGGGTACCTGGTAGCGTTCATCGAGATCGTAGACGGTGTGAAAGATGGCGTCCTTATTGTCGATTTCGACGATGGGGCGATCCGGGAAGACGCGCTTGATGCGCCGCTCGAACATTTCCCACTCGAAAGTACCGTGGAAATCGTCGGCCATAAAGAAGCCGCCGCGCAGCAGGTATTCGCGCATTTCCTTGGCTTGGGCGTCGGTGAGGCCCCATTCGCCGACCTGGACGGCATAGAGCCAGGGCCAATCGTAGGCGTCGCCTTCGTCGAGGTTGACGGGCTGCTCGACGGAGCGCACCTGGATGCGGGTGAGGCGGCGGAGCGCCTGGGAGAAATGGCGGTCGGCGCGGGGATAATCCTGGGTCCAGAGCGAGAGACCTTCACGCCAGTCGCCATCGAAGCGGCCGGCATAGCCGTCGTTGGGGCCGGGCGGATACATTAGACGGGCGAAGGCCCATTCGCCCGGCTGGTTCCAGTCCGAGGGAGTTTCGAATTCCTCGTACTCGACGCCGGGGAATTGGCGGAAGGGGCGCTGGAAAGCGTAGAGCGCGGCGAGGGAGGCGATGGTTAATCCCGCCTGGTACAGCGCCTTCCGGAAAGCCATAGGTACGCCTGTTTTGAGCATAGCACTGGCGGAATATGGGCTTGAACGGGTGTGGCTAGGAATCGGCGGTCCGGGACGTCTCACCGAAGCGAAACACGCGGGCAATGGAGCCGCGGTCTTTCTATTGACAAATTAATTTGTCAATGCTCTAATATTCTTGTGCTGGATGTCGAGGTCATACACTCTCCGCAGGCCGCCGCCGCCGCGCTCGACCCGGTCCGCGCGCGGCTCCTGGCCGAATTGTCGGAGCCCGCGTCGGCGGCCACCCTGGCCGCGCGCCTCTCCCTTCCACGCCAAAAAGTGAACTACCACCTGCGTGCCCTGGAGAGCCACCACCTCGTTCGCCCCACCAGCGAACGCAAGTGGGGCGGCATCACAGAGCGCCTGGTCGAAGCCACCGCGTCGTCTTATGTAGTGTCGCCCGCCGCCATGGGCCCCGCGGCGTCCGACCCTGGGCGCAGCCGCGACCGGCTGTCGGCGGGCTATCTGATCGCGCTGGCGGCCCGTGTCGTCCGCGAAGTCGGCGAACTCGCCGCCCGCGCGCGCGAAACCGGCAAGCGCTTCGCCACGCTCTCGATCGACACCGAAATCCGCTTCCGCTCGGCCGCCGAGCGCGCGCAATTCAGCAGCGAACTCACCGCCGCGATTACTCAGCTCGCGGCACGTTATCACGACGATTCCGCCCTGGGCGGACGCACGCACCGCCTCGTTCTGGTGGCGCACCCTTTACCCCAAAAAAACAAGGAGACCGCAGTATGAGCGTAAGGAAAGAAGCGAACGGACGCCGTTCGGTGCAGGTGGAAGTGGAAGTGCCGGGCACCCCGGAACAGGTGTGGGAAGCAATCGCCACGGGTCCAGGCGTGGGCGCATGGTTTGTGCCCGCCGAGGTGGATGGCCGCGTCGGCGGCACGGTCACTTTGCACTTCGGAGAGGGCATGGACTCGGCCGACACGATCACCGAATGGGACGCGCCGCATCGCTTCGTGAAAGAAGGGTCCTGGGGGCCGAACGCGCCCACCATGGCCACCGAATGGACTGTGGAGGCCCGCGGCGGTGGCACATGCATAGTGCGCGTGGTGCATAGCCTCTTCGCCGAAACCGACGATTGGGACGATCAACTCACCGGTGTCGAATCCGGCTGGCCCTCATTCTTCCGCATTCTGCGGCTGTATCTGGAGCATTTCGCCGGCCAGCCGAGTTCGCAAATCCAACTCTTGGCGATGCCGGCGGCCTCGGGCGCGTGGGAGAAGCTCGCGGGTGCCCTGAATCTCGCGGGGGCAGCGCCGGGCGAGCGGCGCCATGTGGGCGACGGCGCCCCTCCGTTGAGCGGCATCGTGGAGTCAGTCGATACTGCCGGGAATCCACACACCTTGTTACGCGTCGATCTGCCCGCTCCGGGTACGGTGTTTGCCACGGCGTGCCCCGCCGGCGAGAAAGCATTCGTCACCGTCAGCTTCTATCTCTACGGCGACACGGCAGCGGCCGTCGTGGCGCGCGACCAGTCCGCCTGGACTGCGTGGATGACGAATCTCTTCCCGGCGTAAAATTCTAGATGACAGATGCAAGATTGATCGACGTGCCAGGCTAGCCGCTGCCGCTGGTCACGGGGTGTACCAGCACACCAAATGCGTCGAGATGGTTCCGTCGATAGCCCAAGCGCATCCTGAGCCTGCGATACATCGAAACGATCGCCGGCGGACGTTTCAGTTTGAGGGGTTGAGGGCGCCACGGCAGCCATGGCGCCTGGAAGAAGATCTGAACGCCTGCATGCTGCCATTCGAGCAGGATGAGGAGCAAGTCAGGCTGTACCGTTGACTTTTCATGAACGACCACGATGCGATCGATACCGTGGTCTTTCAGAAAAGAACCAGACGGGACATCGAGCGCCGATACGAAAGATCGATTGTCGAAGTATTTGTAGGGAACCAGACCGGGGCGTGCGGCTGCGCGGTTCGCGTCCAGTAGAAAAGCCGGGGGAGCGGATGCCGGCAAGCCGTAACGGACCAACGTTTCCGCGCCGTCGAGAAGCGCAGCCATGATGCGTGTGACTTCGACGACCGTTGGCGCCCATTCGGACGACCCGGCGGCAGCCATGGACGGGCAACCATTGTATAGCGGGATCGGGCGATAGCCGCGGGCGGCCAGACAGAGTCCGATGGCGACACCCTTGGAACCGGGCGCGTCCACAAAGACAGCCGTATTGGCTTGGAGTGGAACATCCCAATCCGGGACCGAGTCTTCGCGCGCGTGTATCGGCCGGCCTTCCATAAACGAGAAGAGCACAGCTTTGGTAAATCGCGACCAAACGGATTCCGCGGGCGCGCCCAGATTTCAAGAGCTCTTTCTTTGGTCATAGCGGAGCGTCCGGTTCGGGGTGGATCAAAAGGGGAGCCCCCAGCGCCAGTCCGTCGGTCAGTTGGTGCCGCGACAGCCTGACGTAGGCTCCGGCCGCCTTGCCATTGATCGTAAACATGCCGATGCACGGGTAGACCGGGCCGTCGACCGAATCGAGCGGGGCCGTTTCAAAGCGGCGCTGCGCGACCCAGCGGCGGGGCTGCCGGACAGCGGTGCGCAGCGCTTCGTCCCATTGGCGAGGAGTCAACACATTTCCAATCGTTACAGAGTCGCCGGTATTCGAGAAAGCGGCCTTGAGCACCCATGCTTCGCGGTCCGCGCTGCCCACGGATTGCGGGTCGCGGCATTCGGGCAGCACAGTCCGCCAGAGGCAGGTCGAAGCGGATAGCTGCGGCCATATCAGCGGGGGGCGCTTACTCTCGGAAAGAATCGCAGCCGGCGGGTTCAGGACCGCTCCCGCGTACGCCAGTAAGCGCCGCCAGCCGGTTCGCCGGGGAAGTTGCGACAGCCATTCAGCTTGATAGAAGCGCACGATGCCGTGGACCGGAGTGTCCCGCGGGAAACGTAAACGAGGCTGGCCCGCGCGCCAATCAATCGCGGCGGGACTTTGTATCCAGTGGCAAGCCAGGCGCCGGTCCGAAAGTTCCTGCATGAACACCCGAACCACTTGATGGTCCTCCAAATATCCGGGCGCGGAGAGGAAGGCAACGGTGTCTCCGGCCAAGGCGGACTCCACCGCGTCTCCCCACAGCTTGAGCGGAGAAGGCGGGCGGCGCAGGCCTTCGAGGAACGGCTGATACAAGGCGGGCAGAAAGGTTGCCTCGCCGTAACCGCCGGGCACATCGCTGTTGACCTCGGAAACGACCCAACCGTGGGCCGTGGCATGAAAATCGAATCGCATCACGCGCAGCGGGCTGGACACCTGCCAGTCGATGGACGCCAGACAACGCCGCAAGGGTCCGGGAATGCCGAGCTCGCGGAATAGTTCCGGGCGGCGGGATATTTCAGTTTCGAGGGCCAAGGTTTCGGCCGCAAGCTGTTCGGCAGTACGCGCCAGCCAATGCCACTCGCGTTGCCGAACGATCAGGGCCTGGCGGGCCAGCGTCTCACAGCCGGCCAGCCGGGTATCCCACTTACTGTGATGCAGGTTCAGGGCACGTTCGATGGCATGCAGGGCATGGCCGCTCAAAGGGGCGCTGAGCGCGAGGTCGGCGGCGGCAGCGGTTTGAGAAAGCATCGTTGCTCAAGTGCCACGTTTAAGTGCCACCCAGGGGGAAGAGCGGCAATTGCGCGGCGGGCGCCGGCGCAGATTTCACCTTGGGGCCGCCTTTGCGGCCGTGCGAGACGCTGCGCCCGCCAAGCGTAGGCGAAATGGCGCGCTCATGCGCGACGAGGGCGTCGAAATCGGCCGCCGGAGAAGAGCGCCGCTCGACGGCGCGGACGAAGCGGTCGAGCCGCGCGAAGCCTTCCAGCTTTTCGGAGGCGGCCAGGTTCGCGGCGTCCAGCGAGCGGCGCAGCACGGCGATGGATTCGTCATACGTCTGCAGCGGCACGGGAAACGGATGGCCATCCTTGCCGCCCAGCGCGAAGGAGAAGCGCGCCGGATCGGAGAAGCGGGTGGGCGCGCCATGCACGACTTCGGCGATGAGGGCCAGCGATTGCAGCGTGCGCGGA
Source organism: Bryobacteraceae bacterium (assembly GCA_049516155.1). Classification (GTDB taxonomy): domain Bacteria; phylum Acidobacteriota; class Terriglobia; order Bryobacterales; family Bryobacteraceae; genus Bog-159. The sequence continues at coordinate 901 of JBEKTJ010000244.1, read as the reverse complement.
CCCAGGTTCTCCAGCAGAAGCAGGGAGGCGAAATCGCGGAACTCACGTTCATAGGCGACGGCCAAGACCGCTCCGAGGCGCTTCAGATCCACGTCTTCCGCGCGAACGTCATGATGCCGCGGCGCGATCAGATGGCGGGCTTCACGCAGGGTGGCATCCGGGTGTTGGCGGGCGATGGACAGCAGTGCGTCCTGCGCGGGCCCGGCGTGCGCATCGACCAGGTTTAGGATATCGCCCTGGTGTGCGCCGACCACCGCGGTGTGCGGCTCGCAGGTGAAATCGCGGATGGTGGCGGAATGCCAGTGATAACGTCGGGCGAGTCCGCTCGCCTGGTGCATGCCCTGCTGTACGTCGCCATCGAGGCCGCGGCGCTCGGCTACCGCGCGCAACTCGTCCGGCGTATGGCGCGCATGCCGGCCGCGTCCGCCGCAGATGTAGATGCCCAGTTCGTGGGCGCGGGGAGACAGGCCGCGCTTGAGCGCGCCCAGCACGGCGGTGGTGACGCCGGAGGAATGCCAGTCCATGCCCATGACGCAGCCGAGAGCTTGAAACCAGAATGGATCGCTCAGCCGGGTTAGCAGTTCCGGCGCGCCGTACTGGTATAGAATGCTTTCGGCGATGGCTGCTCCCAGACGGGCCATGCGCTCGGCGAGCCAAGCGGGCACATGGCCGCCATGCAACGGCAAGTCGGCGAATCCGAGCGCTTCATTCCATCTTTATTTCATCACGGCGTGACGGCGAATACGGTGCCATGCCCCGTCAGGCCACCGTTCTGCGTCGTGCCATAAAGAACGCCATTCGAACTTAGGGCCAGGCCTGCCTGGGGCAGGAACCCTTCGCCATTCTGGTTCGAGAAACTGTGCAGGACTGTCTCGGTCCAGGGACCGCCCGGCGTGGTGGG
>JBEKTJ010000243.1:0-13135 GCA_049516155.1 Bryobacteraceae bacterium | reverse complement strand
TGCGGAAGTGGCGGTTTATTTGGTGCGCCGGTAGATCAAACCACGCTAAATTCAACCACTCCAAAGGCTCGATGCCGCTGCCGTCGACGATCGCCCTTCCGGTGAACGGATGCCGCCACTTCTGGTGGCTGCCGGAAGTGCCGATCCGGAGAAAGCCGTGATGGCGAAGAATCCGGACCACTTGGTCCGAAGTGAGCCTCGCCGTCCCGCGTTCACCAAACCGTGACATCGAAGAGCTTCGCGTCCGCAGGCAGCTCGATGTCTCCCGGCATCAGTAGAGCTCAATGGCGTCCCGGATATTCGCTCTGGCCTCAGCCTCGGTTCCGCCGGCAAAAGCGCAACCGGGGAGTTACGGGCAGACTGCAGAGTAATCGCCGGTCTCGGGATCACGTTCCAGGATGACCCTGAAGTCATATCCACAGTTTAGCGCCGAGCGCGCAACCGCCGCGTCCAGGGCGGCTCGTGACTCGCACAGGGCTGCAGCACTTCCCAGAATCGCAATTCGCGGGCCTTTGCCGACTTCTGCGGCTCCCCCGAGATCCAGCGAAGCAGGCGCGATCGCGTTGAGCAAAGGGTCCTTTGTGCGACAATGGCGGCTACGCAGGAGCTGCTGTTTGGTCAACGACCCGCATCTGCTCTTCGTTCATTCGGCCGCCATGCACGCTGATTCCTGACAGTTCCAGATCGATTTCGCGGAGATCGTGAGCCGTGAGATGAATGTCAATCGCTCCGATATTCTCGTGCAGGTGATCGGGCTTGCTGGTGCCGGGAATGGGAACAATAAAACGCTTCTGCGCCAGCAGCCAGGCCAGCCCAAGCTGGGCAGCCGTTGCGTTCTTCTTTGCCGCGAGATGGGACACACGTTCTACGAATGGCTTGTTTGCGGCGATGCTCTCTGGTTTGAAGCGATCAAAGCCAGACCGTAGATCGGTTTTGGCATCAAAGGCCACGCCAGCGTTCAGCTTGGTCGTTAGATACCCCATGCCGATCGGCCCCCACGGAACGAAGCCAATGCCGAGCTGCTCACATGTTTCGAGAACGCCATTCCGTTCAGGGTCCCTGTTCATCAGAGAATATTCTGTCTGTAGCGCCGTGACCGGCTGCACGGCATGGGCGCGTCGGATCGTCTCGGCGCTGGCCTCGGAAAGGCCGAAATGCAGAACCTTCCCTTCAGCAATCAAATCTTTCACCGCGCCGGCAACGTCTTCGATCGGCACGGTCGGGTCGACGCGGTGCTGGTAGAAAAGATCGATACGGTCGGTGCGCAGGCGCTTGAGGCATCCTTCGACCGCCCACTTGATATGCTCGGGCCGGCTGTCGAGGCCGCCGACGCTAGTCAGATTAAATCCGAACTTGGTCGCAATGGTCACTTCGTCGCGGACAGATTCTAAAGCGCCGCCGACGATCGTTTCACTGGTGTAAGGTCCGTATACTTCTGCCGTGTCGAAAAACGTAACACCCTTGCTATGCGCATCGCGAATGACCTTGATCGCCTGATCGATCGGGGCTGCGGGGCCATAATTCGAAGCGAGGCTCATGCATCCAAAGCCCAATTCCGAGACTTCCAGTTTTGCGAGTTTTCGTGTTTGCATTTGTTTTCTCCCCAAGTGACGTTCTGTGCTTTATGACCGCGTTACCTTTGCCGTTCACGCCTTCTTTCCACGCTAGCGACATTCGGAGGCTGGGCGGTAGCCCGATGCTCTCAAATAGTTGCCTATTCCTATCATGATAACGATTCTTGTGTATCCCTAGCGGGCACGGTGCAGCTATGCTTACAATAGAAATTGGAGGCCAGAAGCCCATGCTCTCTAGAGCGTCATGAAACCGGAAAAGTTCAACTCGGTAAGGTTTTGGCCGTCCTTGGAAGCAAGATTAGCAATTTAGTTGGCGACGCAGAAGAATGCACAACTGGCGTTGCGGGGCTCACACTTTATCGCAGCACTTGCCCCACCCCTCCAAATTCGTGCAGCTACGAGCCAAGTTTGCTCATCATCCCGCAAGGCCAAGAGCGCGTGGACCTCGGAAGAATGAATTACGTTTTCGGGCAGTCTGAATTTCTGTTAAGTCTCTCGAACTCCCAGTTATCAGCCAAGTGGTCGGGGCTAGCGAAGAGAAACCTATCTTGCCTTCTTTCTGAGGTTGGACATCTGTCCGGGACATCCTAAACACAGAAGACCTCCATGTGCAGGAGACTTCATCCGGGCCGCGTGGTATGGTGACCGGGAAAGCGACGGCTGACCTAATCCGCGCCTGTTGCCGATTGATGGACCTCCTTGACGCTCCACATGATATTTCGTTTCTTGGCAAACTAATCCACCGCGAGATCGTCTATCGGTTGCTGCAAGGAACACAGGGAGGGCGTTTGCGGGCAATTGCGACGGTGGGCGACCAGAGCCAGCGGACGGCGAAAGCAGTGGCGTGGTTTCGTGCGAACTACGACAGATCTCTGCGGGTTGAGCAATTCGCAACGATTGCCAGCATGAGTGCGGCTACCTTGCACCGCCATTTTCGAGCCCTGACAGCGATGAGCCCTCTTCAGTATCAAAAGCAGCTTCGGCCGCGAGCCGCGCGGCATCGGATGCTGACGGCTGAACTGGATGCATCAAGCGCAGCGTTTGAAGTCGGCTATGAGAGCGCCAGCCAGTTCAACCGTGAATACAGGCGTCATTTCGGCAGGCCACCCATGCAGGATGTTCAGGCCATTCGGATTGGCAAGCGAAACTAAAGGGTAAGTTTTGAGAAACCCGGTGGCGTTTGAACTCCCCTGCCCCGCCTGGTAATCTTGCCGTTCGCTACACTGAGGACAGACAGCCATGGAATTAAACACGGTGCAACAAATTGAACGTGCGATTGATGCTCTAACACCCGAGCAGCGGGAACAACTGTACCTGTGGCTTGACGAGCAGTATTTGCAGCCGAGCGACATGCAGCTTAAAGCCGCCATCGACGCAGGCCGCTTTGATGAGCGTATTGCCCGTGCCGTCGCCGACCATAAAGCCGGAAGAACCGAACCCCTTTAGTGCGGTCCATTCAATGCACCGTTCCCATGCGGACTTTTGGAAAGAATACCGGGCTTTGCCCGCCGAGATCCGCGACCGGGCGGACAAACAATTCGCGTTGCTTAGAGCAAACCCGTGTCATCCTTCTTTGCAATTCAAGAAGCTAACCGAACGCGCCGGACAGGAACTCTGGTCTGCGCGGGTCACCCTCAAATATCGCGCCCTTGCCGTGAAACTCGATGATGACTATGTGTGGTTCTGGATTGGCGAACACGATGCTTACGAGGGAATGATTTAAGCCGCGTTTCACAAAGCGTCCTTTGGGCATCATGAAAGCCGTTTAGACATGGACCGACCACTTACGTCAGACGAAGAGCAGCTCATTCGTTGGATGCTCGAGCATGGGAACCTAGAGGCGCGAGCGTTCCTGTCGCAACTGGAACAGGCAAAGGCCACCGCTTGGCGGTGCCCCTGTGGCTGCGCAAGCATCAATCTTTCCATTGATGGCCTGCCCGAACCATCCGGTGGACTTCATATTTTGGCGGATTTCACCTTCGGCACTGACGACGATCTAAGCGGCGTCTTTGTGTTTGAAAAGCGTGGCGTACTTGCCGGTCTCGAAGTTTACGGGCTGGCAAGCGAAGCGCCCAAGATTTTGCCTTTGCCCGAGGCTTTGAGACCGTTCCCTGACGAAGCGACAAGAGCGTCGCATATTGGGTAGGTTTTGCAACCATCGCCGGAAGGCCTGTAAACGGGTTGGCAGGTTGCAAATGTCTGCTGCAAAACGACGCGCTCAAGGGAGGCCGTCGAAGCCCTGGCATTGGTGTTGGCGGTGTTGCAAAACTCTCTCGCAAGAAGTTCGGGCCACTTCACGGCTCTGGCTAATCCGATTCAACGAATCCACTTTGGCCGGGTCCTGGAGAAGCGCTACGGCCCAAAGGTCCGGGAATACGGCGTTCTGGGAGATCTCCGGTGAAGCCCCCCGTCGCGGATGTGACAGGCCGTTGCTGAAGGGCCAAATTAAGCCATAGCGAACGGTAATCTCAAGCTCCGTATCACCTCAACTCGGGAACTCAACCTGCAAGTCTTGGGCTTTAATCCAGTTCGGGCCACCCGGCCTTGGACAAGAGGCGATGCGAACCCGATTGCCTCTTGACGGCCCAGCCGACGCGGCGCAAAGTGGATAGTACTCGTTTCGCCTTAGGCGGGCCATTTGCTCATCGGGTACGACGAAGGACCCGCGGCCATCGTCTTCCCGCTCGAGTTGTGGCCGAAAGATTGCTGCGGTTTTATTCACAAGCCCGGACGCCAGCCAGGTTCGATGTCTCGTGGCACTACTGTTCGCGGAGTAGGGTGCTTCCTGCCGTATCGGCCGAGTTCTTTGCATACCGTCCGGCGATCCGGACGTATTACCATTACTATGGCTTTCAATCCTTGCATAACGTCGCGCGCTACCGTCGCCTTGGTGTGGGTCATTTGCGGCCCTCCGGTTGTCCCGTTGACTGCGCAGGAACCATCCTCCAGACCATCGGAAGCTGGCGAATTCCTGAAACTGGAGCCCGCGCTCAAGTTCCTGCGCGCCCGCAACGCGCGGGACTATGCGGTTACCACTTCCAACGGAATCGACGAAGCCAGCTATGTCAGGATTGGCGGCCTCGAGCAATGGATCACGATTCGCGGCGAAAACCGCAACAATCCGGTCCTGCTGCTATTGCATGGGGGACCCGGCGATGCGACCAATCCCTGGGGCTACGCAGGTTTCCGCAACTGGATGAAGTATTTCACCGTCGTCCAGTGGGACCAACGGGGCGCCGGAAGAACCTTCGGGCGAAACGGCGCGGCGGCTGCCTCCACGATCACCATCGAGCGCATGGTTCAGGATGGCGTCGAGCTTGCGGAACTGTTGTCAAAGAGGCTGCACAAGGACAAAATCGTGCTCGTCGGGCATTCGTGGGGCTCGATTCTGGGCGTGTTCATGGTCAAGGCGCGGCCCGAACTTTTCCATGCATTCGTGGGTACCGGTCAGGTTGCCGATCCTACGCGAAACTACGCCGTCGCATACGCAGCGCTTGTGGCGCGGGCCTCCCGCGATGGCAATTGGCAGGCTCTTCAGGAACTGAATGAAGTTGGGCCACCGCCATATAGGGATGGAAAGGGCTTTGCGATCCAACGGAAATGGTCGAATCGGTTTGAAGGAGCGGACGTATTTCTGGCATCCACTCTGGGGTTCGCGCTAACCGCGCCCGGGTACTCGCTGGGCGACATTAACGACTGGTTTGAAGGCCAGAACGTGAGCGCCGAGCACCTCGTCCCGCGGACCTCCACGCTCGACCCAAAGCTTCTCGGCGGTGAATTCGCCGTGCCGGTGTTCGTCATACAGGGCGCTGAGGATTTCACCACGCCAACCAGTTTGGCCCAAACCTATCTAAATTCGATACACGCTCCGCGCAAAGGTTTCGCGACAATTGACGGGGCAGGTCATTTTGCCGTGTTCACCAAGCAGGATATGTTTCTGAACGAACTCAAGGCGCGCGTCCTGCCGTTGATCCGCTAGAAGCGATCGCCCGCGGGGCGGCTGGACTAGAAAGTGAAGCCTACCAGAAACTCGCCCTGGTTTAGATTCGAGTGCAACAGGCCCAGCGCATCGCTGATTTGCGCGGAGTTCCATCGGGTGAAGCGTATCTCGGGCGAGATATGCAGAAAGACGGCGTGGATATCCACCCCTCCACCTACTACAAATCCCATGGTGGTGTTTTGCGTCACTGCGGGGGCCGGCGTTCCGAGCACCGCCGAACTGGCCTGCGAAGCGGTTTGCTTCAGGCCGGCCACCGTGTCCCAGGCGACGCCCGCATCGAGGTAAGGCTTCACCACTGGAAAATGAAAACGGTATTTCAACAATAGCGGAAACTCCCAATCGCTCCCACTGGCGCTAATCGTGGTGAGGTTGCCCGCCAGAGTGCCCGAGCCGGTATAGCTCAACCGCCGGTAAAGCGCGTCGAACTCCACGCCTATTCCGAGGGGCAGCCGCAGTTCCGCCACACCGCCGATAATGTATCGTTGTGTCGGCGCATTGTAGTCGAACGTGCCATTGCCTGCCGCGTCCAGGAAATCCGTGAGCGGAATCCCCGCCTTGATCCCCGCCGAGAAGGGCTGCGCGAAAACCGGTATGGATCCCAACAGAAATAGCAGCACTGGTCGCATGTTGCTTCCTACGGATGGCCGCCGCCGCGGGTTACATTCGCGCCGCGCTTTGGTATCATTTCTAATCATTTCGCTGGTTGCCGCCATCGGGCGCAATCGAGGAGCAATCGCCATGAGCCATTATTACGAGGACTTCGCCGCCGGCGACGTACACGAATCGCGCGGGCGCACCGTGACGGAGGCCGATATCGTGAATTTCGCCGGCCTTTCCGGCGATTTTGTCGAGTTGCACACCAACGAAGAATTCGCCCGCAAATCTCCTTTCGGGGGGCGCATTGCGCACGGCGCGCTGGTGTTCAGTATCTCCACAGGGCTGATGACCCAAATGAACTTGATCAACGACACGGTACTGGCCTTCTATGGCATCGACAAGCTGCGCTTCACGGGGCCGGTGTTTATCGGCGACACGGTGCGCGTCGCTAAACGCGTCGTCGAACTGAAGGAGAAGGACGCTCAGCGCGGCATTGTGACTTTCGAGACCCAAGTGCTGAATCAGAACAACGAGCCGGTGATCGTTTACTCCGACAAGCTGCTGCTGAAGAGAAGGCCATGAGACCGCTCGATGGCCTCGTCGTCTTGGACCTGACGCGTCTGCTGCCGGGCGCGGCGGCCACCCTGCAGCTTGCCAACTTCGGCGCGGAGGTGGTGAAGATCGAAGAGCCGGAACGGGGCGATTACGCCCGATGGATGCCGCCCTATCTGGATGGCGAGGGCGCCGTCTTCCACATGGTGAACCGGGGGAAGAAGAGCGTCACTCTAGATTTGAAGAGCGTCCCCGGCCGCGAAGCGTTTCTGAAGCTGGCCGAAACCGCCGATGTGGCAGTCGAAAGCTTTCGCCCTGGCACGATGCAGCGGCTCGGCCTGAGTTTCGAAACGCTGCGTGCGCTCAACCCGCGGCTGATCTACGTATCCATCACCGGTTATGGGCAAGAGGGACCCTGGGCGTCGCTCGCCGGGCACGACATTAATTACCAGGCGCTGGGCGGAGCGCTGGACCTGAACGGGGCGCGCGGTGGACCACCGGCGATTCCCGGGATTCAGATCGCGGACCTGGCCGGCGCCATGCAAGCGGTGACCGGCGTACTGCTGGCCCTGGCGGCGCGTGCCCAGACCGGTCGCGGCCAAGCGGTGAATGTTTCCATGCTGGAGAGTGTGGCCAGCTTGCTGCCCGTGGCTTTGGGCTTCCATGCGGCAACGGGCGAGTTACCCGTACGCGGGGATGGTGCGCTGACCGGCCGCTACGCCTGTTACCGCGTTTACCAGACGGCGGACGAGCGCTGGATTGCCGTCGGCGCCCTGGAGCCGAAATTCTGGCAGGCGCTTTGCCGCGAGCTCGATTGCGAGCGCTTCATCGCAGATCAATTCGCCGAAGGACCGCGACAGGAGGAGGTTGGTGCTGAATTGGCACGCATCTTCCGCACGCGCACCGCGGAAGAATGGTTCGGGCGTCTGCGTGCGGCCGATGCGTGCGTTACGCCGGTGCGCAACATAGCCGAAGTGGCCGCGCATTTCGGTCTGGACCGCGGCGACTCTGTGGTAACTCCCGGGCTCAGCGACACACCCGGAGGGCTGGGCGGGCCGCCGCCGCGTCTCGGGGAACACAATTCGCTTGTAGGGCAGGTTGGCGGCGACAACCTGCCCTACGACTGACTTTACAACTGCGGGTGCAGGTGCAGAGTCCTGCCCGGCACTACATAGACTTGCTCGACGAACTTAGTCTGACCCAGTTCCCGAATCTCGATGTTATAGCTGCCGGGACGCAGGTGCATGGACTTAGCTTGTTGCGTCATACCGGCGAACGCGCCGTTGATAAACACTTCGGCGTTCTTCACCTTGGTATCCAGCTTTACTTCACCAGCGGCAGGATAGCCGTAGCCGTAGTAAGCCGGGCCCCAATAAGGTCCCCAGTAGGGACCCCAATACCCGCCGAATCCCATACCCACCCGGATAGCGGCCGAAGCGCTCATCGGCGCCAGTGTCATCAACGCAAACGTCAGAATCAACAGTCCCTTTTTCATATGCCACCTTCCGCTTAGAGTCATTGCAATCCCCATGCCAGAAACAAGTCTTTTGGTGTCAGTCTGTTTTTCAAACGCTCAATGGTTGCAGGCCACCGGACTGGCCGAACGCAGCCACCGCGGCATAGTAGGAAAATGCTAGGATCGTGCTTGACCCCCTATCTCGAAATTGGCGGCGATTATCGCGAGGTCGTGCCCGGCATACACATGCTGGAGCTGCCCCTGCCGCTTTCGCTCGGCATCGTCAACGTCTGGCTGGTGCGTCTCGAATCCGGCTGGCTGTTGATCGATACAGGCATGCAAACCGACGCCTGTTTCGACGCACTGGCACGCGCGCTCGAAGGCCTGTCGGTCGGCTGGCGCGATATTCGCCGCATACTGATCACGCACATTCACCCCGATCACATGGGCCTGGCTTCCAAGCTCATTGCATTGACCGGCGCCCCGCTCGACCTGCATAAGGCGGACCACGAACTGCTGGCCCACGTCACCGATACGGATCTGCATCGCGACTGGCAACGTGAAATACTGACCACCGCCGGCGTCTCCGCGGAGATGCGCGCGCTGGTCCATGCGGCCATGTTCGAGATCCAACAAAGCTTCGCGCGGCTGACGCCGGACCGCCTGCTCTGCGGCGGCGAGATCATCGCCACCGCGCACGGCGCGCTCGAAGTGGTTTGGACGCCGGGTCACTCACCCGGCCATGTTTGCCTGTACGACCGGGAGCGGCGCGTCCTGATTTCCGGCGATCACATTCTGCAGCATATCTCCCCCAACATCGGATGGCAGCCCGGCCACGATGCCCTGGGTGAATTTCTGTCTTCGCTCGATCGCATCGCCGCGCTGGATGTGGATCTGATCCTGCCCTCGCACGGCGCGCCTTTCACCGGCCATCGCGAGTGGGTCCGCAAAACGCAAGAGCATCACGCCGAGCGTTGCGCGCGCATCGTAGCGTTGATTGATGGCGGCGCCACTACCGCCCACGAGATCGCCGAAAAGCTCTGGAATCGTCACCTTTCGCCCTTCCACTACCGGTTTGCGATTTTCGAAGTATTGGCGCACCTGGAATACCTGGAACGCCGCGAAGTCCTGCGCGCCGACCGCGCGGGCAGCGTATATCATTGGACCGTTGGGGACCGCCGCGCCAATGCAACCAACGCTCTAATGCATTAGCATCAAGAATGATGCGGACCAAGCTGTGCAACCGGAAATGAGGCGTTCCGATTAGACGAAACTGGAAGTGGCTGGCGCTCGGCGTGGCGGGCATGGCGGCGGGGATTTGGCTGCTCCGCCTGTTCCTTATCAGACGGGGTTTCGACTGGCGGGCGTTCCGCGCTACTTTGCTGGCGTTGAAATGGATGTGGCTGGGGGCCGCTGGCGCGTGGGTCATAGCCGGCTACTTTGGCAGGGCGTTGCGTTGGCGCGTGCTGATGCGTCCGGTGAAGGCGCATCCCAGCGTTTGGAACTTGTTTTCCGCCACTGTGATCGGTTTCAGCGCCATCACCGTGTTGGGGCGTCCGGGCGAATTCGTGCGCCCGTATCTGATTGCCGCCAAAGAGAAAGTTTCCACTTCGTCGCAGATGGCGGCCCTGGTGCTGGAGCGCATCTACGATGTGCTGATTGTGCTAGCCATATTCGGTTTCGCGCTGGGCCGTGTGCGCAGATCCGACGCGGCACTGGGTCCCGCGCTTTCCTGGGTGTTCGCCACTGGCGGATGGTTCGTAGGCGCCTTGTCGATCGTGGTGCTGGCGCTGTTAGCGGCCTTCAGGCACTTCTCGGCTGCCATGCGGTCGCGGTTGCTGGCTGCCCTGGCCTTCTTGCCGGAGCGGCACTTCAAGAGCGCCGACCGGCTGATCACCGCCTTCGTGCAGGGGGTGGAATCCACCCGGAGCCAAAAGGCGATGCTGCTGGTAGTATGGTACACGGTTTTGGAGTGGGGCACGATTGCGCTGACCACGTTTTGCGTCATGCGGGCGTTTGGCGGTGCGCTGCACTTCGGTTGGCTGGATGTGCTGATCTTCCTGGGGTTCGTAGCCTTCGGGGGGGTCGTCCAGATTCCGGGCGTGGGCGGCGGGATGCAGGTGGTTTCGGTACTGGTGTTGACCGAGCTTTTCCGGGTTCCTCTGGAGATCTCGACGAGCGTGGCCCTGGTGCTTTGGTTTATTTCATTTGCGGCTGTGGTTCCGCTAGGGGCAGTCTTGGCGCTGCACGAGGGTATCCGGTGGCGCAGTCTGAAAACCCTGGAGGACGGCCCATCTTGGCCGCAAGCCGGTTTATAGGCGGGTCGGTAGACGCGGAGGTTAGCATTCGGTATGAAGTGCCCTTTCTGCAATCACATAGAGGATAAGGTGGTGGATTCGCGCGAGAGCCGGGAAGGGGACGCCATCCGGCGACGGCGGCAGTGTTTAGGTTGCGAACGGCGTTTTACCACTTACGAGCGCATCGACGAAGTCCCATATATGGTGGTCAAGAAGGATGGCCGCCGGGAGAAATTCGACCGCCAAAAGGTACTATCTGGTTTACTGAAGGCGGGTGAGAAGCGGCCGATAAGTATGGGTAGGCTGGCCGAACTAGTGGATAAGGTGGAGGCCAAGGTAACGGATTCAGCCGACCGGGAGATATCTACTATTGAAATAGGAGAACTCTTGATGGAGGCGCTACGGGACCTGGACAAAATCGCCTATGTACGATTCGCCTCCGTCTACCGCGACTTTCAGGACGAACAGGCGTTTTTTAACGAGTTGAAGAATTTGATGCGGCATAAGGCGCCGTAGGGCGGCCCGTGTAACCAAAACGCCTGCGAAACATCTTTAAATATAGGACTTAACTTTCCAAGCGAACAATGATATCATCAGTCGATGTGCCCGTGAGCGTATAAAACGCTCCCGTGTTGGCGTCCGAACCAGCAAGTCCGAAGCGTTTCAGAAGCCCCAGAATCTAACTATTACAGGTACTTTCCGAAGGCGTTAAATAGGGGGAGGTGAGTCGAACAGTGGATCAATTTGAAGATCAGTTTCTAGCAGACAATCCGGAAGCCTTGGGCCTCAATTTTGAGGAGGATGCCAAGTTTTTCGATCCCGAGGCAGGCCATGAGGCCGATTTCCTGCATCCCACGCCGGTGGAAGAGTCGATCTACACCGACGATCCGGTACGCGTGTATCTGCGTGAAATGGGTGCGGTTCCGCTGCTGACCCGGGAAGGCGAAGTGGATTTGGCGCGGCGCATGGAGCGCGGCAAGCTGCGCATGCAGAAGGCTATCAGCCGTTCGGCCCTGGTGCAGCGCGTGGTAGTGGATTTGGCCGAGCAGTTGAAAAAGGGCGCCGATGAAATCGACAACGTCGTCGATGTCGGCGATGTCGAGGAAGGCACCCCAGCCGATCTGAAGAAGCGCGCCGATTTGCTGAAATTGTTCACCGATCTGATTTTGGTCTACCGAAAGCTGCAGCAGGTATCCGACAAGGTTGAGACGGTTCCGCTCAACATGAAGAAGCAGCGGAAGCGGTGGTGCAACCGCCTGAACCGGACCAAAGTCCAAGTGTCCCAGGGGATTCGCGCAATTCCTTTTCGCTCTATGCGGTGGAAGGAATTTTCCAAGGAAATCGAGCGCGCGGTCGAGGAGCTCGGCCAACTGGAGCGCGAGGTCAAGAAGATCGAAGTGAAGGCCGTCGGCCAGCCGCAGGTCCAGCAGCGGCTGAAGGACTTGAAGAAAGAGATCCGCAAGCGAGAAACCATGGCGGCGGCTACTCTGCCGGATCTGAAGCATACGCTGACCGTGATCCGCCACGGGGAAGCCGAAGCCGAACGCGCCAAGAAGGACTTGGTGGAGGCCAACCTTCGCTTGGTGGTGTCTGTGGCCAAGAAGTACGTGAACCGCGGACTTCATTTGTTGGACCTGATTCAGGAAGGGAATATCGGCCTGATGCGGGCCGCCGACAAGTTCGAATACCGGCGTGGATACAAATTTTCGACGTATGCCACGTGGTGGATCCGGCAAGCCATTACGCGGGCTATCGCGGACCAGTCGCGGACCATCCGCATTCCCGTACACATGAACGAGAGCATGAACAAGTTCCTGCGGGCTTCGCGTGAGTTGGAAAAGGAACTGGGCCGAACTCCTACAAATGACGAAATTGGACGCCGGATGGATATTCCGGTGGAGAAAGTCCAGAAGCTGAAGACTATTTCTCGCGATCCGGTTTCGCTCGAGACGCCGGTGGGCCGGGATGGTGAGTCGGCCTTGGGCGATCTGATCGAAGATCGCTGGGTAGGTTCGCCGGTGGATGCCGTCATCGAAACCAACGTACGCGACGAGACTGCCGGTATTTTAAAGACGCTGTCTCCCAAAGAGGAGAAGGTAATTCGGCTTCGATTTGGGATCGGCTGTGAGCGCGAGCATACGCTGGAGGAGATCGGGCAGGAGTTCGATGTCACGCGCGAACGCATCCGCCAGATCGAAGCCAAGGCGTTGCGGCAATTGCGCGCTCCGGAACGGGCGCGGCGGCTGCGCGCGTTGATGGCCGCCCGGTAGGGGCGCGCTTCGCACGCCAACATCGACTGAAACGTCGATGTTCGAGGGGGCCACACGGCGAGGGGGCTACGGGATGGCTTGGTGTGCTTGGGCGTAGGCGCACTGGCTCTGGCGGCGCGGCTGGCGCTGCTCCCGGTACGACCGATTCCGGAGCCCACGGTGCAGGATGAGTTCAGCTACCTGCTGGGCGCGGAGACGTTTTGCCTGGGGCGCGTCACGAATCCACCGCACCCCATGTGGGTCCACTTCGAAACCTTCCAAGAAAACTTCAAACCGACTTACGCCACTAAGTATCCGCCCGCCCAGTCGTTGTTCCTAGCGCTGGGGTGGAAGCTTTTTGGGCATCCCTGGTACGGCGTCTGGCTAAGCTGCGGCGTGATGTGCGCGGC
>JBEKTJ010000242.1:0-9935 GCA_049516155.1 Bryobacteraceae bacterium | reverse complement strand
AATGGCGGCGCCGGCGCGTTGATCGATCCGGCTTACAAGACGCCTTATGCGCTGCACGCCAGCGCCGGCGTTCAGCATGCATTCAATTCGCATTGGACGCTGGGCGCGGACTGGACTCACGAGGAAGGCAACCACGCCTACCGCCGTTACATTTACCAGGCCGGCTACACGCTCTTCTCGCCGCTTTATGCCGACGACCTGGCGACCCAGCAGCAGTATGTCCCCAACATCACGGTTTTCCGGAGCGACAACCGGTCCCGGTACGACGGGTTGTCGGTGCATTTGCAAGCAAACCTTTCGCGATTCAGCCTGGTGTTGAACTATACGCTGTCGAGCGCCGAAACGTGGGGCTGCGTCCTGGGCGAACTGTTCGACTACGTGAACGGCGTCTGCAATCCGCTGAATGCGTTTGCGAAAGGCGATTACGGGCCGTCGGGAGAGAACGTCACGGACCGGCTGGTTCTGGCGGGAACGGTGCACCTTCCGGGCGGCTTCGAATTCTCCGTATTGAGCCAGGCCGAGAGCGCCCGGCCTTTCACCCTCACCACTCCGGTGGACGTGAATGGATTCGGGGACACGCTGGACGATCGCGCGGTGGTCAACGGCGCGCAAACCGGTATGGATGTATTCCGCGGCACGCCATACATCCAGACAGATGTGCGTGTGAGCCGGCCATTCCGCTTTCACGACCGATGGCGGCTGGCGCCGTTTATCGAGATCTTCAATTTGTTCAACCGCAACAATCCCGGGGCCAACTATGTGACAAACCTCGCCGCGCTGCCGGTGCCGGTGAACAGTCTGTCAAACGCCACCGCGTTTTGCCTGAATGCAGATTGCTCGTCGACGCAGCCCATCACCAGCCTGAATCAGTTGCGCGTGCCCGCCGGCGCGCTGGGCGATTTCTTCGGTCCCGGCACTACGGTGGGCATTCCGTTTGCGGCGCAGTTGGGAATCCGGCTAAGCTTTTAGCGGGTGGTTTGGGATATCGACAAATCGGTTGGACTGTGTGCCGCGTGTGCCTACGTCCAGGTCATCCGCTCGGACCGCGGCGCTGTCTTCTATCTCTGCAAACTGTCTGCCAGCGATCCGCGCTTTCCGAAGTATCCTCGCCTTCCGATGCGCTCCTGCGCGGGATACGAAAGAGATACCGCGCAGCCGAACCAATCGAAGCTGGACTAATGTGCTTATTCTCCAGCGATTTCCAAGACCTTCTTCTGCAACCGCGCCGACACAAAGAACCGCGCGCGCATGCGCAATGCGTCAACCTCAGCCTTCACCGATTGGACGTGGCCATCCTGCTTTGCCCGCAGCGACACTCCAAGGGCGCCTGGTGACACGCAACCCGGCGCGCGCGGCCGCTACGTCCGTCTCTCTCCAACGCCAACGCAATGGCATCGGCTTCGCGGGATCGAGCGCCGTTGCGAGGATGCGCGCGGTTTCCTGCCCTCGGAGTACCAGCGGCTTGATCCAACCGTCCTGGAGAGCCTCTTGGATCTCCGTCAGCGCTGCTGAGTGAAAAAAGGCGATCAAGTTCAGACTGGACAGCGCCGGGAATCCGTATCGCGCCACATTGGCTTCGGAGAAGCTACCGGCATAGGAGATGTCTTGCGCCAGCTCCGCGTCGCCGCAGTGCCGTGCGATACCCGCTGCCCCACTATCTCGCCGAAACCGCTCGATTCACCTCCGCGAGCTCGGCCGCCTTGCCGGAGAGAGAGCGCCCTGGGTGTAAAGCGCGCTGGCCAGTTCCGGTCCGCAATCGCTGCAAACTTCGGCCTCGGGAATACGAAGGCGTTCGAGCACCGAGCCCAGGATATTCAAGTTTAGCGCCGTGCCCACAATGCCGCCCTTCGGTGCCCAGGCGCCGCCGTGGCCCCCCCAACCGTCGGCCCAAGACATCTCTTAACGGAAAGGTAGATACGCGATCTGGTTGCGCCACTCTTCCGCCTGTGATGCGGTCCACACAAGAATGAGGCATTCGACGATCTCGCCGATCGCACTCCGCTGAGGAACGATAAATACGCCCGCAGCATGTTTTCCCGCAACCATGCGATCCCGAAAATGGCGCGTCATAGTGCGCCGATCATGCGAGACCAGAATCCGGTCCTGTCGCGCCCCAAGCTCAAGGAGCACTGAATCTTCGGTCCCCCTTAGGCCGGCATTCTTGACATCGACAATGTCGATGGATGGCTCACGAAGCCGTATGCCTTGGATGATGTCGACGTCGAGATCTTCATCCGCCAGAGAAGCGGACTGTCACGATCGTTTCGAGCCTATTTGCCCGCGGGCAGATTCCAGGCGGGCAAATAGGTCGGGATTTGTCTGGCTTAGCGGGACCGCCGCTCGTTCGAACTCACGCTCGCCTTCAGCGATGTAGTCTTCGATGGTCTTCTCATTTTCCAAGTAATACGCGACGATACCATACACCTGCGCTAGCTTGAGGGCCGGAAACGACTGCACGATCTTTTCCGGAGATGCGCCCTGCAGAAAGCGAATTACGACGGAGTCGAGCGACACGCGCGTCCCCGAGACGTACAAGCCGCCATCCCGCTCTTCGACGTAAGGAGAAACCGGATACGCCACAATGCCTCTCAATCCAGTCTAGCATCGGACTTAGCATCATGCCGTTTTGAGGGCATAAACCTTTTCTTCGCGCAGAAGCCCTCCTCGGCGAGGCGCGGATAGCCGACCGAATCTGCGCATGGCTCCACCCCGCCGCGAGGAGTTCCATGACCAACTCGGGCGATATGCGCGCGCCGCGCACGACCGGTTTTCCAGTCAGGATGTTGGAATCCACGATGATGCGATCGGGCAAGGCGACGGGGAATTCGAACTCTGGCGAGTATACTCCTTTGCGCGCGCGCAGTAGTGTATGATGTCAGGAATATCCATGCCCGACCTGAGCTTGCCGGCTAATACAGCTTTCGAGGCAGCCTGTTGACACCTCCGCTTCGCGTGGCACTCTTCACCGATTGCTTCAACGAAGCCAACGGAGTCGCCACAGTCAGCCGGCAGTTCGCCGCCTTCGCCGGCCGCCGGCAGGTTCCATTCCTGTACGTACACAGCGGGCCGCGGACACAGTCCACCTGTCAGCGATCTGTAACATCGGTGGAGGTCAGACGAGGTCCGGCGGCGTTTCGGTTGGACCATGATTTGTCCTGCGACCCCTTTTTGAGCCGCCACAAGAATTGGGTGACGGCGCAAGTTTTGCCGTTCCAGCCACGTCTTGTGCACATCGTAGGGCCCGGCGATATCGGGATCCTGGGTCTTTGGGTGGCGCACACCCTGCGCGTCCCGCTGGTCGCGTCCTGGCATACCAACCTGCACGAGTATGCGGGGCGGCGGTTGAATAAGCTCTTTGCATTTCTGCCGACTGCGTGGCGGGAGCAGGTCTGCGCGGCAGCCGAACGGCAGAGCTTACGCGCGTGCATGCGCTTCTACGGATTGGCCCGCTTCGTGCTTGCCCCTAACGAATCCATGGTCCGTCTGCTCCAGGAGCGCACCGGGAAGCCCGCATTCCCGATGGCGCACGGCGTCGATACCGAAGCGTATTCTCCGCAACGGCGCAGCCGCCGGGACCGCTCCTTTTGCATCGGTTATGCCGGCCGGCTCACGCCGGAGAAGAATGTACGCATGTTTGCCGGCCTTGAACGACGTCTGTTGGCTCGGGGCCAGCACGATTTCCATTTCACCCTGATCGGTGAGGGAAGCGAGAAGGACTGGCTCCGCAAGAACCTCCGTTATGGCCAAACGCCGGGAATTCTTCGCGGAGAAGCGTTGGCAGAAGCGTTTGCCAACATGGATGTTTTTGTGTTCCCTTCCCTGACCGACACATTCGGCCTGGTGTTGCTGGAGGCGATGGCTTCGGGCGTCCCCGTGGTAGCAAGCCCCGAGACCGGCGAGCGCGTGGGCGTCCGGCACGGCGTCAACGGCTTTTGCGCCGCGGATTTGGATTCCTGCGCCGAATGTGTCGGGCAACTGATGAACAGTGAAGAAATGCGGCAACGGATGGGCGCCGCGGCCCGTCTATTTTCTTGCTCCAAAGGGTGGAATGGCGTATTCGATCAGTTATACTCGACCTACGAGAGGGGACTCGAAGCCATCGACTGCAACCCCGGCGATCCGGCAATCGCGGAAAGCGGAACGGCCACATAGCGCATGCTCTTTCTCCCGTTGCTGTTGCTATCGTTTGACCCTTCTGCGATTCGGCGGGCGCCTGCCGGGACCGAAATCCACATCCGCCTGACCACTACCGTTGGTTCGTACGCGAGCAAGGCGGGCACTCCTCTAAGTGCGCTTCTGATCGCCCCTGTGAAGGAAGGTGCCAGGACCGTGTTGCCGGCTGGAAGCGTGGTCTCGGGAAGCGTGAAGAGGGCCGTGCGTGTGGGCTTGGGAATTCCCCATGAGACCGCCTCGCTCGACCTGGAATTCAACCGGGCAGCGCTGCCGGATAGCCATTCAGTTTCGCTGGCGGCGCGCGTAGCGGAAGTGGACAATGCCCGGGAACGCGTGACCCGCGATGGCCGCATACACGGCGTCCGGGCCACCGACAGCGGTTCTTACCGCATCAGCGGCTATGTCCGGGATCTGCTTTTTCGCTGCGAACTGCACGCCCGGCTGGCGGAAGTGATCGTGAAGGCCGCAGTCATCAATCTTCCGGAACCCGAGATTTATTTGCCAGCGGGCGCCGAACTCACGCTGACGCTGACCAAACCCCTGTTCCTGGCGGCTTCCGTCGCAGAGCCGGCCGGCCATGCATTGCCAGATCGTGAGAGCGGCTCTGCGGGCGTGGCCCAGCGCGAAGGCTGGCGCCGCCTGATAGACTCGCTGCCGACGCGCACATACACCACCGCACCGGAGCGTCCGTCGGATCTTACCAACGTGATGATCGCCGGATCTCGCGAAGAGATCGCCGAGGCGTTCGCCGCCGCCGGCTGGTCCGAGCCGCGTCCGCTGACCTTTGGCCGCCGAGTGAGGTGGCTGCGGGCGGTTGGCTTGAGGCGAGGATTCGATTCCGCTCCCATGTCTTCTCTGTTGCTCAATGGCGAGCCGGCGGACATGTCCCTGGAAAAGGGCCTGAACGACGTTTCCAAACGTCACCATATTCGTTTGTGGAGACAGGAAGCCGCGTGGAATGGACAGGATGTGTGGATCGGCGCGGCCACCCGCGACGTGGATTTCGGCTACATGCGGCCGGGCAAGCCGTTAACGCACAAGATCGCGGCGGATGTCGATCGGGAACGCGACAAGGTCGCCTACGATCTGGCATTTACAGGTTGTACCGATGCGTTGGACTGGGCCGCGCGCGCCAACATTCCAAGAGTCACTGAGAACGGCACGGGAGACGCGATGACCACCGATACCAAACTCGCGGTGGTCGAGCTCAACGATTGCCGCGCGCCGCGCCTCTCCACCGAGACGACCGATGCCGCGCCAGTGCCGGAGCATGGCGGCAAAATAGAGCTCTTTGCGCGGCGCGAGATCCTCAGCCTGCGGAACGATCTTCTTCGCAACAACTGGTTTTGGCGCGGCTATGAAATCACGCGATGGATGGGCGGCGTCGTTCGCACACACGCGCGGGAGAGTTCCGGGCTGCGATCCTTCCTGAACAGCTTCCGGCATTCGACGCTTGCGCCAACACCTGTTCAGACGGCGTCCGTCCTGCATTGACGATTAAATAGGTTAAATATCCATGCCCAAACTGATCGAAAAGCCAACCATTGTCGCTTCGGCCGGCAATCTTCCGAAGCGGATTGCGGAATACTTCGGCCGCGTCAACTCGGCGGACGAAACCGTGAGCGTAGCGCGCATGGAGAGTCCCGCGGGTTGGATCGAACCCGCCCAAACACCGGAATTCGATGAATACACCGTGGTGTTGCGGGGCCTGCTTCGCGTGGAAACCGAGTCTGCGCTTATCGATGTGAAGGCCGGGCAGGCCGTTGCCGTGCATCGGGGCGAGCGCGTTCGCTACAGCACGCCGGAACCCGGCGGCGCCGAATACATCGCGGTGTGCATCCCCGCCTTTTCCCCCGGACTCGTTCATCGGGAGCCGTCCTGAGGGGGCAAGGCATGACTGGATCCGGCGGTGCGGTGTCCCTGCCTCAAACCCGCACTCTACCCGAGCGCGGCTACAGTTCCCAGGCGAAGACCGTGCCGTCGCTGGAACTCGGTCCAAGTAGTGCTCGGGGGCGTCGGCGGCGTCAATGAGTAGATGGCGCCATCGCCGGAAGATCCGCCCGCGACGGTGACCCCATAGAGCACTCCGCTGCCGCCGATCACAACCCCCGCGCGCAGCTCGGCTCCATCGCCTGTTCCCCCGGTGAAGTTGTGCAGAACCGCCTGGGTCCAAGTGGTGCTGGGAGACACCGGCGGCGTCAATGAGAACGCCGTTCCGTCGCTCGAAGATCCGCCTTATAATGTTGTCCCGTAAAGCACGCCTTCGCTGCCCACCACAACGCCACCGTGGGGACTTTGGCCATCGGTCCCGCTGAAGCTGTACAGAACGGCCTCTGTCCAGGAACCGCCGGAGGGCGTCAACGAGAAGACCGTGCCGTCGCCCGACGCGCCGCCGTTGTAGGTTGTGCCATAGAGCACGCCGCTGGAGACCGTGAGTGGCGCGTGCGGATTGGCCCCGTCACCGGCGCCGCCAAAGTTATATATGACGGTTTCGGTCCAAGTGTTGCCCGAGGCCGACAAAGAGAAAACCGTGCCCGCACCGTAGGTTCCGCCGTAGTAGGTCGTGCCGTAGAATACTCCGCCGCTCAGGAGCAGGCCCGCGTATGGATAGCTGCCATCGCCAGTGCCGCCGGCGAAGTTGTAGATCACGCTTTCGGTCCAGGCGCCTGAGGTGTCCTTCAGCCGGAACACCGCGCCAAGGCCCGACGTGCCCCCTTCAGAGGTGGTGCCGTAAAGCAAAGAGCCGCTGATCACCAAGTTCCCGTCGGGTTCAGAGCCGTCGCCGGAGCCGCCCGCGAAGCTGTACAGCACCGTTTCGGACCACGATCCTGAAGACGAGGTCAACTGGAACACCGTCCCGTCGCCGGAGCCGCCGTACACAGTGGCGCCGTACAGCGAGCTGCCGCTGAGCGTCACGGATCGTTTGGGGTTGGCTCCGTCCGGGTCACCGCCGAAACTGTAAATCACCGGCGACTGAGCGTGCAGTGATATCAGGGCAGACTGAAGCGTCAGCGCCGAAACAAGAACGCGTATGCTTTTCATCGCGGATCTCCTTTATTTACTCGACCGTAAAGCTCTCTTTGGTCGTGACGGTTCCACCCGGCGTGGTAATCGTAATCGGCCCCGTGGTGGCCCCGGTGGGAACGGTTGCCAGGATATAGTTCGAGCCGCTGTTGGATACCGTTGTCGCCGCGATTCCGTTGAACTGGACCGAGGGGGAGAGCAGGTTGGATCCCCAAAGCAGAACCCGCGTACCCGCTGCTGCCGACGCGGGACTGAAATGCTGCGCCCGCGGTGCGGGCTTGGGAAGCCCCACGTCCAAGGCGAACACTGCGCCGGCCCCATACGCGCCCCCGCCTTGTGCGGTCCCATAGATTGTTCCGTCGCTCCCCTGGACCAGCGTGCAGTGGCAGGAGCCGCTGGCGGATGGGTTGCTCATAGCGTGGAGCACCGTGTATGTGCCAGACTTAGTGACGCGAAATAGCTCGCCGTACTGAAAAAGGCCGAGCGTCGCCCCGTAGAGATTTCCGTCGCTGCCCTCGATTAGTGCGTTCGGATTGGAGGTTTGGTTCTTCGGGAAGGTGTAGAGTAGGGTGTACTCGCCGCCCAGGGTCAGCTTGTAGATCGTTCCCGTCCCATTGGCTCCGCCGGTTGGAGTGACTCCGTAGAGATTGCTGTCGCTCGCTTGGAGGAGCGGCACTGGATAGTTTCCGGAGAAGCTGCCGACCGGAAAGCTGTACAGGGTAGTTGCAACGCCGGACGGAGTCACGCGAATGATGCTCCCGCTAGTCGAGGTCGTAGTCAGGGAGACGGCATAGTAGTTACCATCGTTCGCGTAGGCTGCAGTAGCCGCGCTCTGCTCGGCCGGAAGCTGGTAGATTGACGTTACTGAGCCGTTCAGGCCTACCTTAGCCACATACCAGGGACTCGCGTCAAGCCCGATCGCGGTGCCAAGGATGTCCCCGTCCGGGAGATTCTGGAATAACACGGGCGCGATAGTTTGGGCAGCATAGACTTGCTGGCCGCCCGGCGCCGCGGTAACCGAGAACACATACGCCGCGGCGTTGCCGTGTGGGATGAACTCGGAGTAGAACCGACCGTCCGCACCATTCTGCACTTGGGATCCGACTCCGTATCCCGTCGGGATGCTCCCAACGACCGTCATCGCCCCGGCGGTGGTAACCGAGAAGACGACAGTAGGCTCCGATCCCGCGACCGAGTAGAAAACGCCTGGGGACCCCTCGATTATGCCGGCAGGTTGCTGGTACCTGTACATTGACGCGACGAGCCGAAAAGTCGCTTGGCCCGCCGCTGGGGCCAGGCTTCCCGCAAGAGCAAAAAGCACGAGTACTGAGCCGGTACGGCGAAAATGCATTGTCATTGTTATGGTCCTCACTTAGTAGAAATCTGGTTCGGCACGCGGCGCTAGTGATACCAGACGAGCCCGGAGCAAGGAGATGCCGAACATCCTGCCGGCAGCGTCCCGGTGATGGTGATACCGAACGTAGGGATGTAAACGTTGCCGTTTACTACCGTTGGCAAACAAAATACCGGAGCATTGAACGCGGCCGGAGTGGAACTGCAGGAAGAGTTGGTACACCACTCCAGGGTCAGTCTGCCGGCGAAGCTGTAGATCGTCGGCGACTGCGCGTGCAACAGCAGGATGGCGGACTGAAGCGTCAGCGCCGAAATGAGAAAGCGTATGCTTTTCATAGCGAGCCTCCTTTCTTTTACTCGACTGTAAAGCCCTCTTTGGTCGTGACGGTCCCACCCGGCGTGGTGATTGTAATGGGACCCGTGGTTGCGCCTTCCGGAACCGTCGCCAGGATATAGTTCGAGCCGCTGTTCGACACCGTTGTCGCCGCGACCCCGTTGAACTGGACCGATGCGGCGAGCAGGTTGGAGCCCCAGAGCAGAACCTTCGTACCCGCCGCGCCCGATCCGGGGCTGAAGCGCTGCGCCGCTGGCGCGGGCTTGGGCAGCCCCAATTCCAGGGCGAAGATCACGCCACCATTGTTGGGTCCCCCGGAAATGGCGGTCCCGTAGATATTGCCATCGCTGCCCTGCACGAGCGAGCACTGACAGGCGCCAGCGGCGGTTATGTCGGTCATGGCGAAAAGCAGCGTGTACTGGCCGGATTTGGTAATTCGGAAGAGTTCGCTGTGGCCGCCGCCGGTGATGTGGCCGAGCGTCGCACCGTAGAGGTTCCCATCGCTCCCCTCGATCAGGGCGGAAGGGAAGGAGTTCTGGTCGTTGGGGAAAGTGTAGAGCAAGGTGTACTGGCCGGAAAGGGTGACTTTGTAAATGGTGCCGGTGCTGTTCGTCCCGCCAAAGTTAGTAACGCCGTAGAGATTGCCATCGCTGGCCTGAAGCAGTGGCGTATAGGAATTTGGCAGCACCGAGCCGCTGGGGAAGTTCACCAATTTTGTCACTGTTCCCGAAGGAGTCACGCGGAAGAGATAGCCCGGCCCATTTTCTGCAAGCCCATAGTAGTTGCCGTCGCTCGCGTAGGTGACGGTCAGCGCCTCGTCCCCGGCGGGGAGCTGATAGATGGGCGTGACATTGCCCTTCAGGGCGACGGTTGCCACGTACCAGTAGCTCGCGTTGCCCGCTGTGCCCAGAAACGTTCCGTTGGGCAAGTTCTGGGTCAGGAATGGGATGATGCTTTGTGATGAGTAGTACTGCCTGCTTCCCGCGGCAGGGCTGACAGAGAAAACGTTCGCGGGATTCACTCCTACGTGAACCGCGTCGTAGAAGCGGCC
>JBEKTJ010000241.1:0-10272 GCA_049516155.1 Bryobacteraceae bacterium | reverse complement strand
TCGGAGCACGGATTCAAGACTCTGCGTTTCCGCGATCTGTTGCACAGTCATCGCCTCAAGCACGAAGCGCCCTGAGGGATTCGGCGATGGATTATCTTACTCGAACCGTACAGACGGTCTTGTTGAAACACCTTGACAGGTACATCCCGATTTCGAATAAGCGACTGTCCGCTGTTGTGAGGCGCGTGGAGGGGGTGCTTGACGGCCTAGGAAATTACGGAATCCATTTGGGTCCGACCAGTTTTTCGGCAAGTTTTACAAAGACAGGGCGGTTGGTGTTCTGGGATTTTTTCCCGGCAATAGGCGCGGAGGCAGAAGCCCTCTACGGCGTTGGTTGCCCGGGTTCAGGCCGTCCGCATCCTAGCACTGCCACCGAGGGCTGAGGGCGGGGAGAGTTTGCCATGACAAATGAAACGATCCAATTGGCAGCTAAGATCCGTCTGCTGTTGATGGACGTGGATGGCGTGCTCACCGACGGCAAATTGCTGAACGTGCCGGATGCGTCGGGCAATATGGTCGAAACCAAGGGCTTCGATTCGCAAGACGGCATCAGCCTGCAATGGATGAGTTGGAAGGGGATCGCCACCGGCCTGATCAGCGGGCGCGTCTCACCCGCCACTGCGGAGCGCGCGAAGCAATGCAAGTTCCGCTACGTCTACCAGGGTCACATCGAAAAGATCCCCATTCTGGAGGAGATCATGGCGGACGCCGGTGTGGCCAAAGAAGAGGTGGCGTACATTGGCGACGACTTAACCGATGTGGTTGTGATGCATCGGGTGGGGTTGGCGATCGCCACCGCTAATGCGCGCCCCGAGGTGAAGGCGCAGGCGCATTACGTGACGGCGGCGGTTGGCGGCAGTGGTGCGGTGCGCGAGGTGGTGGAGTTGATCCTCCAGGCGCAGGGCTTTTGGGAAGAGATTCTGCGAAAATACGAGGCGTGATCCGGAAAATCTGGTATGATGTCGGTAGCGGAGCCGGCCTTAGCGTGACCGGCCCCGCAATGGCGCTTACCGCTGGCCCTTACGGGGCCATACGATCAGTACCATCAACCGACCGATAAGTTTCAGCCGGAGTACCAACAGTAGGATCATAATTCGATCCCCCTTTCAGCTTCCCGTGGAGGCCCGGGCCGGACCCGGGCTTTCCCGTTTTTGAAGCTCCTGTGCCCCTCGACGAGAACCCGCTCATCCACGTTTAACCTAAAGGCTACTGATGTAGTGGCTGGGCGCCAGGAATTCTCACGCCATTTTACGGGGGTTACGATGCGAGGAAGATTGCGCCGAAAAGGCGTCAACCGTTAAGCACGGGAATTTCCCGCCGATCGATCAAGCCGGATACCGCGGCGATGTCCCGATCCAGCGCCCGGTCCGCTTCTACAAACGCGCTGACCCCGCGGATGGCCCGGTAAATCGGCCGCGTACCAGCCCCCAGCCGGCCACCGCCCTCGCGCAGATCGATGGCTTGCGCCGTCGATAGCAACATGATCGCGACCGCGCTGCGCAACAGCCGAACCACGTCCATGGCCGTCAGCGCCGAGTGCGTGCCCAGGCTCACAATGTCCTGGTTGAACTGCTCGGTGGGCAGCGTATGGATCAGGCTGGGCGCGCACCAGTGCCGGATGGCCGTGACCAGGCTGGTATGCACGATCTGCATCCCTTTGAAGCCTTGATACACGCCGACGTGCGGGCTCAACGAGGGCGGAAGACCATTGGAAAAGCGGTCGTCCATCAGCAGCGCCATCAGGGAGTGCAGCCAGTTGGCGAGATTCGCCAAATCCAGCTTCAGCCCGTCCATGGCGCGCGCGATATGCGCCCCGTAAAAATTGCCCGTATGGTGAACCTGGTCGGTCGCCGGGTCGATGAGCGGATTATCGTTCACCGAATTGGCCTCGCGCTCGATCACCATGCGGCACTGCTCCAAGGTCTCCTGCATTGGCCCCAGCCCCTGCGGCGCGCAACGCAGCGAGTACGGGCTTTGGATGGATTCGTCCGCCGCCGCCACGCCATGGCTGCCATTGCTCCCGTTGGCGCGACGGTTGGCCTCTTGTACCCGGCCCCGGATCTCGTCCAACGGAACCACCAGCTTAGAGTCGAACAGCAGCGAATTGAGCATCTCCGCCACCGCAAGCTGGCCCGGATGATGCTTGGCCATGTGGATCGCCGGATGATAATAATCGGGCGAGGATCCCAGCGCCTCCGCGGCCATCGCCAACGCGCCCAGCGACAGTCGGAATAGATAGGCCGCCTCATCCACCACAATCGAGCCGACGCCCGTCATCACCGTAGTTCCGTTGAGCAGCGCCAGTCCTTCCTTGGCTTCCAGGTCGAGCCGCGCGATGCCTTCGTTGTGCAGAGCCTCCGCGGCAGGCACGCGGCATCCCTTGTAGAAAGCCTCGCCGCGCCCTGCCATCACGCGCGCAATGTAGGCGGAAGGGCACAGATCGCCGCTGGCGCCCACCGAACCGAAGCGCGGCACGATCGGCGTGATATGGTGATTCAACAGGTCCAGCAGGCGCTCGATCACCACCAGGCGCACGGCCGAGAATCCGCGTGCCAACGCGTTTGCGCGCAGCAGAATCGCGGCCCGTACCGCTTCTTCCGGCAACGCCTCGCCTACGCCGCACGATAGAAACTCAAGCAGGTTCTGCTGATGGTGGGCCAACTCTTCCGACGGAATGACGTATCGAGCATTCCCGCCGAAGCCGGTGTTGACTCCGTATACCACTTCGCCCGCCGCCAGCTTGCGCTCGAGCGCTTCGCGGCCGCGGCTGATCCGCTGCCGGAATTCTTCGTCCGCGCTTAGTCCGACGGCTTGCCCGTGCCGCGCTACGGCAATAATATCATCCAGGGAAAGATCGTTCTGGGAAATGCAGATTGCCGCTGTGGGCGTGATCAGAGTCGCCATACTTTGCGTCCATACACCACAGTACAGTGGTGCTCTGGTTAGAGTATGGCATTGCGCTCTCCCGGTGTCAATGCCTGCCACGCCCAAAACCACGCCCAAAACATGGTGAAGCGATTATTTCAGAGCGTAAGTCAGGCCGGCGGTGAACTGGAAGGAGTTTTTCCGGAACCCGGGCGGCGGATCGTTCAGGAAAGTGTCCGCCGAGGTCAGCGCCATGCTGAAGCGCTTGTGTACCGGAAGGGTCAAGCTGATGCTGCCGGTGGCGAAATAGGCATTGGTATCGTTCCACGCCGGCGTCGTCGAGAACTGCTGATTAAACAGGATGCCATGTTGAAACTTGCGCGTATAAATTTCGGCGAATGTGGATCCGATCAGGCTCTCGTTGGCCGCAGAGTCGCTGAATCCCTGGTGAATGTAGGAAACCGCAGCCTTGAGATCGAGTTCCGCTACCCCGGTCTTGTACGCGGTCCAGCCCAGCCCGCCGCCGTACATCTGTTGCAGGTCGAGACCCTGTGAGTAATTGTGATCGAACGCCGCCTGTCCAAATCCGAACAAGCGCGGCGAGAAGTACTTGTCTTCTTCCGCGTCTCCATGAAATATGGCGGTCTTGATGTCGGGCAAGCCGGGCTGGCTGACCTTGCCGTAGGCGGCGCTGAAATCGAATAAAGTGCGGTTGCTCGGATCCATCCAGCTCTCCGTGGGCTCGGTTCTTACCAAGGCAATCCCCCCGGTGTATGTGTAGGCTGCCTGGGTGGCCTGTACGATGCTAGCACCGGCGGTAACCGTGCCTCCCCAGTCATGGAAGAAACCCGCTTCGCGGTTCATGGCTTTTTCAAAATCGGGCTGCGCGACCAGGAAGCCCGCATCGCCCACCGGAACGGTGCGCGGCGCGGCGGCTGCGGCTTCAACCGCGATCTTTTGATCGGTCATGACCACGTCGCCCTGCGGCACCTGGCTGACATCTGCGTGTCTGCGGAGCTTCGCATTCTTGGCAATCACGGCAAACGGACGCGCTGTGCGCAGCTCCTGAATCTTGCTCCAGGCGACCGTGATTTCCCCGGCCATGTCGCTCTTGAAAACCACGGAGTCGCCTTTGGCGCTCTTAAGCTGGCCGATAAGCTTCTCGCCGTCGGTGAATATCAGAACGTCGGGCTGCGGCTTGGCTGCGCCGGCGGGCGCTTGAGAGTAAAGCCGGACGGACCCGCAAACTGCCACCAGCGCGGCTCGTAAAATGAGTTGCTGTAAGTTCCCGGTCAACCTTCGATCTCCTAGCTTTGTCCTGCTACTGAGGTGTACAGAGCGGCGCTACCAACCGAGCTGCTGTTTCTTCAAAATACTTTAGCACTCTTGACGCGATCGCCGCGCCGTGTGCGATGATGGGTCTCCGCGGAGGCAAACAATGTCGTTGATGAAGCGTATGAGCGCCGAGTTCCTCGGCACGTTCTGGCTGGTTTTTGGAGGTTGCGGCGCCGCGGTACTGGCAGCCGCATTCCCGCAATTCGGCATCGGATTCGTCGGCGTGGCGCTGGCTTTTGGCCTGACGGTGATGACCATGGCGTTTGCCATCGGCCATATTTCCGGGTGCCATTTGAATCCCGCGGTCACCATTGGCCTGGCGGTAGCCAAGCGCTTCCCATGGAGCAACGTGCTGGCCTATATTGCCGTGCAGGTGCTGGGCGCCATGGTGGGAGGAGGCGTTTTGTATGCCATCGCCAGCGGCAAGCCTGGCTTCAACCCCGGCAACTTCGCGGCCAACGGCTTTGGCGAACACTCCCCAGGCGGCTATTCCCTGGAATCGGCGATCCTGGCGGAGGGCGTGCTCACTTTCATGTTTCTGATGATCATCCTGGGCGCCACGGATAAGCGCGGCGTACCGGCTGGCTTCGCGCCGATCGCCATCGGTCTCGGGCTGACGCTGATTCACCTGATCGGCATCCCGGTCACCAACCTGTCGGTGAATCCGGCGCGGAGCACGGGGCCGGCTGTAGTTGTGGGCGGATGGGCGCTACAGCAGCTTTGGGTATTCTGGGTCGTGCCGATTATTGGGGCAGCCATAGCCGGTCTGGCATATCCCTGGCTTGCCGGGCACGACGAGGAGCCGCGGAGTAGAGCGGCGCACGCATAGCGGCGCCATAGGCAGAAGTGGCAAGAACACCGCTCACTGACGTGCGCGGCTCCGTAGATTCTATTGCGTTACGGAGCCCCCTAGCGCCGATGATGTGTTGCGGCCGGAGACCGGGTGGAGCAAGATCTGGCCACCATTAGGCGCGTCGCGCTACGCTTAAGCCGCAATACTCCGTGGCTCCTCGTCGTGCCCGGCAAGCCAGGGATATGCCGGACCGGCTATAGCTACACGGGCCTGGGCGGCGAACTCAGGCCCTGGACATAATCCATCCTTTGCGGCAGGATCAAGAGTTGGCTGCCTGTGATAAGCTAGGCGGAAACCGGGAGCCAAAATGGAAATTCCGAGTCAACCGGAGTGGAGGCAAGTCATGCCAGTCAGGAACGCCTCGAACCGTCTTTTGGCCGTAGCGCTGGTTGCCTGCGCCACGTCCGTTCCCACGGCCACGGCTGCATCCGGGTATAACCAGCCGCCGAAGAACATTCTGGACGTGATGCACGCGCCCTCACCGCCAATTCCCGCGGTGAGCCCTACGCACGACACGATTCTTCTGGTGTCCTGGCAACAATATCCATCGATTTCGCGGGTGGCGACGCCTTTCTTGCGCCTGGCAGGCGTGCGCGTGGAGCCAAAGAACCATAGCAAGCACGACACCCCCGGCGGGTACGGCATCACGCCCTGCGCCAGGAGCTTCGAACTGATACACATCGCTGACGGGGCGCAAATTCATGTAGCGCTTCCCGCTGGCGCATGCCCGGGCGCGCCCATGTGGGCCGCGGATGGAAAACGCTTTGCGTTCGTGAATATCGCTCCCGAGTCGGTCGAGCTCTGGATCGGCGATGCCAAGACCGGCGAAGCGCATCGTGTACCCGGAGCCCGTCTCAACCCCATGTTCGACGATGCGATGCAATGGATGCCCGACCAGAAGACGCTTTTGGTCAAGCTGGTGCCCAAGGGTATGGGCGCGTCGCCGCCCGAACCGATCGTGCCGATCGGCCCGAGCATCCAGGAGACCGAAGGCCAAAAAGGACAGAGCAGCACTTACGAAAACCGCGACACCCTAGGCAGCAAGCACGACGAGGACCTCTTCGATTATTACGCAGCCTCGCAAATCGCTTTGATCGATGCGGCCAGCGCGGCCATCACGCCTATTGGAAAA
The DNA here is from genome assembly GCA_049516155.1 of Bryobacteraceae bacterium. Taxonomy (GTDB): domain Bacteria; phylum Acidobacteriota; class Terriglobia; order Bryobacterales; family Bryobacteraceae; genus Bog-159. Next base: position 4,087 of record JBEKTJ010000241.1, on the reverse strand, counting down.
CCGGGAAATTACGAATCTATCGATCCCGCGCCGGATGGCCGTCACATCCTGGTCAACGCGATCCACAGGCCCTATTCATATGTCACCACGTATGATCGCTTTCCGAAGGAAGTCGAGGTGTGGGATGTATCGCAGCACGCACACGTTCTGCCGCATACCATCGCGTCGCTTCCCTTGGCAGATCGCGTTCCCATCCATGGCGTTCCCTTAGGTCCGCGAGAATTCTCCTGGCGCGCCACCGATCCAGCGACGCTCGTCTGGGCGGAAGCGCTGGATGGCGGCGACTGGAACGTCGATGTACCGGAGCGCGACAAGATCCTGCTTGCGAAGGCGCCTTTCAACTCACCCGCTGTCGAAATCGCGCGCATCCAGCAGCATTATGATGGCTTCGCCTGGAGCGAACAATCGAGCGTCGCTCTCTTGACCGAGTGGGACAACAACCGGCACTGGCGCCGCACCTCGATGATCGACGTCGACCATCCACAGTCGAAACCCCGCCTGATTTGGGATCTCTCGACCGACGAGATGTACAAGAATCCCGGCTCTCCCGTAAGACGCCAGCTCGCGAACGGATCCTGGGTGATTCGCCAGGACGGCGATTCCATCTACCTTTCGGGAGCCGGCGCCTCGCCCGACGGAAATCGGCCGTTCCTCGACCGGCTCAATCTGAACACGCTGAAGTACGAACGCCTGTTTCGCAGCGACAGGGCTTCCTTCGAACGGTTTCTTTCCTTTACCGGGCCGGACACACGCACGTTTCTTACCTGGCATCAATCGCCCATCGATCCACCCAACGCCTTCACGCGGACCCTTGGAAAATCGCTCGATGCGCCCGACGGGGAAGCGCTCTTCGCTTCCACCAGCGTGGCGCTGACGCACATTCCGGATCCCGCTCCGGCGGTGCGCGCGATCAAGAAGCGACTGGTCAAGTACAAGCGCGCCGACGGGCTGGACTTGTCGTTCACGCTCTATACGCCGCCGGGCTACCAGGAGGGCGCCCGCGTCCCCACCATTCTCTACGCCTATCCTCTGGACTACGCCGATGCTTCCACGGCCGGCCAGGTGGTGGGCTCGCAGGCGACCTTCACCCAGTTGTATGAATACAAACTGTTGCTGCTGGGCGGCTACGCGATCGTCGACAACGCTGCGTTCCCCATCATCGGCGATCCGAAGAAAGCCTACGACACTTATCTTGAGCAGCTCGTCGCGGATGCCAAGGCCGCGGTGGATGAGGCGGTGCGCCTAGGCGTTGCCGACCCCGACCGGATAGGAGTCACCGGACACAGCCACGGCGCTTTAATGACCGCAAATCTGGTGGCGCACTCCGATTTGTTCCGCGCCGGCGCCGCTACCAGCGGCTCCTATAACAAGACGCTCACGCCTTTCGGTTTTCAGAATGAGCGGCGATCGGTTTGGGAGGCGTCCGACGTCTATCTGAAAGTCTCCCCATTTTTCTTCGCCGACAAATTGAAGACGCCGCTACTGATCGTACACGGGGCGGAAGATGCAAATCCCGGTACTACACCGATACAAGCGAGCAAGCTCTACGAGGCCATTCGAGGCAACGGCGGCACCACCCGCCTGGTGCTGCTGCCGCACGAGCCGCACTGGTATACGGCAATGGAGTCGAACGAACAGCTTGTTTACGAGATGCTTCGCTGGTTTGACAAATACGTGAAGAACGCGCCGCCGCGTCCCGCGGCCGGAGTTCCGGCGACCGCTTCCCGATGAGCCGGGTATTCCCTCGCCCCGGGCCGGATCTCCCACTTCTCGACGGTCGGGATCCGGTCTTACCGGTTGTCAACTAACTGACCAAATTACGATGGAGGAAGGGTCGTTCTCTGTGCCCGACGGGTATCGGAGACTGCCCCAAGCACCACGATTAGCGTGAATTGAGGGCGAAAGCGGCGATTGCAGCGCCCAGGCGGCTCGTGGATCCGGCTGATCCCGGCTGTCCATTCCGCGATAGGCTGAAGATATGAGACCTGTAGCCGTAGTCGGCATCGGGAAGACGCCGTTTGGAGCATTTCCCGATCGCGACCTCCGTTCGCTCGCAGTGGAAGCCGGCGAGAAATGTCTCAAGAACGGGCACACTGCGGCGTCGCAGGTTGACGCGTTTTTTCTGGGGAACTTCGCCGGTCCTTCGTTTGCAGGCCAGAATCATCTGGCGCCGTACGTTTCCACAGCCCTCGGCATTGAGGGGGTGCCGGCCACGCGTGTAGAGGCGGCCTGCGCATCGAGCGGCTCGGCCTTCTTCCATGCGTATACCGGCGTCGCGAGCGGGGTATACGACCTCGTGCTGGTGGTGGGTGTGGAGAAGATGACTTCGCAGCCCACGCCGCGGGTGACTGAGATCCTGGCGGGCGCGGGCGACTGCGCGGGGGAAATCAAGGCCGGTTCCACTTTTGCCTCACTGTTTGCCATGATCGCGCGGCGCCACATGTATCAGTTCGGCACCACCCGCGAGCAGTTGGCCGCCGTGGCCGTGAAGAACCACGCCAACGGCGCCTTGAATCCCGATGCGCAGATGCGCAAAGTCATCACCATGCAGCAGGCGATGGCCGGCAAACCCATCGCCGATCCGCTGAACCTTTACGATTGTTCCCTGATCAGCGACGGAGCGGCGGCAGTGTTGCTCGCGCCGGCCGAGCGTGCCGGCGAGTTCACCGATAAGCCCGTGCGGGTGCTCGGGATCGCGCAGGCGTCCGACTTCGTGGCGCTCGACCAGAAGCCCGACATCACCACGTTCCCAGCGGTGCGACTTGCTTCTGGGAAGGCTTATCGCATGGCTGGTGTTGGGCCGGCGGATATCCAACTCGCCGAACTGCACGACTGCTTCACCATCGCCGAGATCATCGCCATTGAGGATCTAGGGTTCGCGGCGCGGGGCGAAGGCGGCCCATTCACGCTGGCGGGCCACACGGCGCGCACGGGCGACAAACCGATCAACACCAGCGGCGGGCTGAAATCCAAGGGGCATCCCGTGGGCGCGACGGGCGTGGCGCAGATCTGCGACCTGGTCCTGCAAATGCGCTGCGAAGCGGGCGACCGGCAAGTGCCGCGGCATTCGCTGTCGCTGGCGCAAAACCTGGGCGGATCGGGAGCCACCTGCGTGGTGACCATCCTGGGGACCGTATGAGCGATGCCATCAGCGATGCCATGAGCGAAGCAACGGGAACGATCTATACCGAGACCGTGATCTATTCGACGACTGAGGCGTTCGCCGCGGACGTGCCGTACCAGACAGCTATCGTGTCGCTCGATTCGGGCGGGCGGGTGACTGGGCGGATCGTTAGTGGGGAACGGGTCTCGATCGACGATCGCGTGGCCCGCGTGGAAATCCGCGATGGCGTGCCATTCTTCAGGAAGATCGCATGAAACTGGCGGAACGGATGGATCGCATCGCAGTGGAAGGCGCGTTCGACGTGTTGGTGCGCGCGCGAGCGCTGGAGGCGAAAGGGCGCAGCATCGTCCACCTGGAGATCGGCGAGCCGGACTTCCCGACTCCGGCGCACATCGTGGAGGCTGCCAAACGCGCGCTCGACGAGGGTTGGACGCACTACGGGCCGACGCAGGGCTTCCCCGAAGTGTGCATCGTGCCGGGCGGCAAGCCCATGATCTTCTTCCCGATGCTGGCGCTGCTGGAGCCGGGCGACGAGGCGATCTACCCGAATCCGGGATTTCCGATTTACGAGTCGATGATCCGGACCCTGGGCGCTACACCGGTTCCTATACCTTTGGTCGAAAGCCGCGGCTTTTCGTTCGATCTGGACCTGCTACGTGACAAGCTCAGCAGCCGGACGAAGATGTTGGTGCTGAATTCGCCGCAGAATCCTACCGGCGGAGTGATCCCGGAAGAGGATATGCGCGCCATTGCGGACATGGTGCGGGAACGCGATCTGATCGTGCTGTCCGACGAAATCTATTCGCGCATCTACTACGAAGACGCGCCGGTTTCGATCGCCTGCTATCCGGGCATGCTGGAGAAGACCATCATTCTGGACGGCTTCTCGAAGACCTACGCGATGACCGGATGGCGCATGGGATATGGCGTAATGCCCACGTGGCTGGTGGATGCCGTGAACAA
>JBEKTJ010000240.1:0-10104 GCA_049516155.1 Bryobacteraceae bacterium | reverse complement strand
AGGCCAACGGGCACGTGCGGCCCGATGTGTTGTACTTCTGGTAGTCGCGCGGAGGGTGCAATTCATTACCGGAATTTCGCAGCCTTATCCGGCTCCTTGAGGGCGTCGTACACCGACGCAAGGTCCTGGCGCGCTTCCAGCATTCGATCCGCGGGCGGATGCGCCTGCTTGGCCAGTATTTCATAGCCCGCGGCGAGTTGCTTCTCCGCTTCCGCGTAGCGCTCTTGGCGAAGCAGTGAGCGGCCCCAACTAACCTCCGCGAGCGCCGTGTGAGCGTCGCCGGGAGGAAGCTTGGCGATCAGTACCCCCACGGCGCCGCGAAGATCCTGGTCGGCGAGGGCATATTGCCCCTGCCGGAGGCGGACATCGCCCAAGTCGGCCCTTAATACCGCGGTGATATAGTTTTCCTCGCCAAAAAGCGACCGTGCGCCTTCGAGAGCGCGGCTGAAATCGGCCTGCGCGGCGGGCAGGTCGCCGCGCTCGACCGCGATTTTGCCCAGAGAATCGAGCGTGACGGATACCCGTACGTTGGCGCTTCCGTAGGCTCGTTGTTGAATCTCAAGCACACGACGCAAAAGGCCCTCAGCCTCGGCCGACTTGCCTTCCAGCAACAGTGTTCGGGCGAACACGCCATAATAGGTGGCCGCGTCGGGATGATTCCGCCCATACCACCCTTCCATGATCCTTATCGCTTCGCGGTAATACTTCTCTGCCTCGCCATATTGGCCCAAAGCGGCCTTGATCTCGCCAAGAGTGAATAGGTCATTCGCCGTTTTAGGATGAAATTCTCCGGCAAGTTGCCGGTGCAGTACAAGCGCGCGACGGACGACCGGCTCAGCGGTTTCGTGGCGTCCGACCGAGTCGTAGCAGACGCCCAGAACAAGCAAGTTATCCGCCAGGGCGTAACTGGCCTCTTCTCCCGAAGGCGGAAGCTTCACGAGCGGCTCCAGTATCGGGATAGCCTTTTCGAATGCTCCGCTTTGCGCCGTTACCCTTCCCAGCGCCGACTTTGCTTCTATTACCGAAAGATCGTCCGGCGTTGCGTGACGCTGGGCCAGCGCCAGCCCAGCTTGAACGAAGCTCACCGCATCCTTAAGTTGCGACTGGTCGCCGCGTAATACGCCGATCCTCAACATAACCTCTGCGACCTTTGGATTTTCCGGTCCCAGGGCTGACTTCATCTTGTCGAGTGCGAGGAACAGAAGTCTGTCGGACTCGGGGAAGTTTCCGAGCATGTCGTAGATGCTGCCCAGGCTCTCGTACAGTTCCGCCTGAGTCTCCGGTTCCGACTTCAAGATGCCTACTTCCTTGACGCCCCGGTCCAGTAGACTCAGCGCGCGCAAATCCTTCGAGTATGCGGCTTCTGGCGTTCCACTTTCAAACATATCCACCAGGAACCGCTCGACCCGCTTCGTCCGCGCCGCCTCCGCCAGCGCCGCATTCCGCGCCCGCGCCAATCGCACGGTGAAGAAAAACACCAGTCCCACAATCAGCGCGGAGACCAGCGATACGGCCAGCACGGCGCGCGCATTTCGCCGGACGAATTTGCCGGCCCGGTACGATACGCCGCCCTGCCGGCACTCCAGCGGCTCCTCGTTCAAATAATGGTTGATGTCCCGGATCAGCGCCTCCACCGACCCGTAGCGCGCCCCCGCATCGCGATCCAGCGCCTTCCGGCAAAGCGCATCCAAGTCGGCCCAGGCCCTCTTGCCGATCCGCCAGCCAGTAGGGGCCGAAGGCTTTTCCGGCGAATCTCCGTCCGGCCGCCGCCCGGTGAGCGTCTCATAAAGGATCACGCCCAGCGAGTACACGTCCGTATAAGCGCCCACGTCGCCGTCGCGTTTCCACTCCGGCGCGGCGTATTCCTCCGAGTAGAACACTTCATCGCCGGAACCTTCCCCTCGCTGACCCGATTCGTTCAGTTCCCTGGCGATGCCGAAATCCAACAGCCGCGGTGTCCCGTCCGCCTCCACCAGAATGTTGGAGGGCTTCAGGTCGCAATGGATGACCCCCTGCCTATGCGCGTACTGCACCGCCTCGCACACCGATCGAAACAGTCGTAACTGCTCCTCCGCCCGCTGCGCTTGCTCCCGGCAATACTCCGTGAAAGGCTTGCCCTCCACATACTCCATGACAAACCAGGGAGTTCCATCGGGCAGAGCGCCCGCGTCATACAACCGCGCAATATGGGCGTGCCGGAGCTTCGCCAGCGTCTTGATTTCGCGCGCGAAGTGTTCGTGCCAGAATGCGTTCGTCCCCGCGCGCCGCAGAAACTTGATGGCCACCGGACGGCCCGTGTCCGCCCGCTCGTAAAGACCGACCACCCCCATACCGCCCGCACCCAGCTCCCGAATCAGGCGGTAGGGTCCCACTTCCTGAGGCGGGGACGTTTCCACCTCTGCTCCCACGATGCGGCGCGCAATCCCCGGCAGGCCCTCATCGAGCAGCGGCGCGCCCTGGCTGTTGCCCTTCAGCAACTTCCGCACCTCTGCCATCAGCTCCGCATCATCGCCACAGGCCGCGTCCAGAAAGGCCTGGCGTTCGGATTCCGGACGCTCCGCCGCGTCATCGAAAATCGCGGTGATTTGCCCCCAGCGCGCGCTGTCCACCGGCGCCTACTCCCTCTCCGGGCCAAGCTTCCCCGCTAACCAAGCCCTCGCCACCCGCCAGTCGCGCTCCACGGTCGCTGGAGACATTCCCAGCGTGGCCGCGATTTCATCCACGTCCATGCCCGTGAAAAGCTTGCTTTCAGACACCTGCGCCTGTCGTGGACTGAAGGTCGCCAGTTCGTCCAGGGCCAGGTCCAGAGCCAATAACTCCTCGGGCCAGGAAACTGCCGCGTCTACGGAATCGGTTAGAGGCACCATGCGCACATCTCGCTTGCCAGCGTTTCTGCGCCGCGCCTCATCCACCAGAATCTGCCGCATCGCCCTCGTGGCAATCCCCTTGAAATGCGTGGTCGAGGTATCCGCGATCCGCGGCGATCCCCGCAGTTTCATCCAGGCCTCATGTACCAGGGCCGTGCGGTTCAGGGTGGCATTGGCGTCCGATTTCAGCACAAACGACGCCAGCTTCCGCAACTCGTTGTAAACCTTGTTGAACATTTCGTCGCTTGTGGACGATTTTTTCAGCTCCGTCATGATGCCCGACCCCGCCATTTTTCGCAATACTATTTGAACGCTAACGACGCCCGTCTCGAAATCGTATCAACCGGGCGGGCCGGTTGCAACAGTGGATTGCGGACATTTCGAGGCCGTGGAGTCTTCCCCTCAAGAGGAAACCGACTATGAGCGACGAAAACAAGAGCTGGTTCGAAATAGCGAACGACGGGAGCAATGGCGTAAACAGGCCGCCGCTATCGGCTGGGTCCATTGCACAGCAGACCTGGCTATACGCGCGGAACGCCGCCCACAACAAGATGATGGAGTCTATTCAATCGCAGCACAAGCCAGCTCAAACTCCCTCCCGATCGCGTTCAACATCGCTGTCTTACGGACCCATTAAGCCCTACGGGTTAGCTACGGAGCCGACCCATGCACCGGCGCACAGGTATCCACAGTATACCTATCCGTCACACTACACCACAGATCATGCGCGGCTAACAGCACGGAAGAGCGGCGCTTTGAAAAAGTGTTTCAAGGCATTAGTGCTGTTCTGGGCGATAGCATCCTGTATTCTGTGGCTGTCGAGCCGCTCAAAGAGCCAGCCGTCGACGGCGGAGACGCATGGGCCGGATCCCGTCGCCGTCACGACCGCTGCGGTGGAAATGCCACCAGCGTCCGCCGTCGTCCCCGGCGAACAATCGGGCCCGCTTCCTTCTACCGATGCCGATTCCATACCCTTGGCAGCCGGGGACCAGCCGGAGCCGGACGGGCCGCTCAGCATGGAGGAGATGCTAGCGGCGCCGAATGGCGAGATACGGATTCCAGGTGCGCGTCACCAGGTTCTGGGACGAGATTGCCACGGCGAACTGGTATTCACGGATGTAGATTTCCGTTTCGAATGCCTGGGCGACAGTTTCACTATCCAACGGACAAATGTGGCCAAGGTTGACAAGAATGGCGTCAAGCTGCTGACGCACATTCCGAACAACGATCGCATTAAGTTTCATTTCGCCGTTACGGGCATGCGACCGGACGAAGTACACGATCTCTTCAGCAAATGGTTCGAGCGCTAAAGATTCCTTAGGCGAATTTCAAAGGAGAAAACGATGACTAATTGGACGCGCAATATCATTCTGGTCGGTTTGTTGCTTCCTGCAACAAGCTGGGGACAGCAATATACGATTACGACGGTGGCTGGCGGCGGATCTGGGAGTTTCAGCGGAGTCCCGGCGACCCAAGCACAAGTCCTTCCCTTCGGTGTGGCTGTCGATGCGGCCGGCAACCTCTACATCACGCAAAACTATGGCGGTGGCGCCAGCTTCGTTAGCGAGGTAACGGCCAACGGAATCATCACCACGATTGCCGGAAGCGCAGGCAGCGCGGGCTTCTCGGGCGACGGGGGGCCAGCAATAAATGCCCAGTTCAGCTTTGGTCTGTCGGCTGGCATCGCGGTCGACTCCTTGGGCAATATCTATATCGCGGATGCTGCCAACAACCGAGTACGAAAAATAGGTTCGAACGGCGTGATTACAACCGTGGCAGGCGGCGGGAGCCTTGAAACGCCGCAGTATGGGGATGGGGGGCCAGCTACGGCAGCCTACCTCTTCATTCCAACCAGTGTCGCGGTGGATTCCAAGGGGAACCTTTACATCTCGGATAACACCGCCGTGCGCAAGGTAGGGTCGAATGGCATTATCACAACGGTGGCTGGCTGTACACCGGCGGCTGTAGCCTGCACGGAAGGATACATTACGACGGGATCAATCGGCGATGGCGGACCAGCCACCAGCGCCTACCTCATCTCTGCGGCGGTGGCCATCGACAGTGCCGGCAACCTGTACATCTCGGATTTTGCGAATAACCGAATTCGTAAGGTGTCGGCCAGCGGAACCATTACGACGGTCGCGGGATCCGCCTCCGGCAGCTATTCGGGGGATGGCGGGCCAGCCACCAGTGCGGGGCTGAATCAGCCGACCGGCGTCGCGGTGGACGCCGCTGGAAACATCTACATCGACGATGCCGGCGACTACCGAATCCGAATGGTGACGCCAGGCGGCACGATCTCCACGATAGCCGGAAACGGCGCCGAAGGGCAGTTCGGCGACACGCCCGGCAACGGCGCCGCAACCAGTTCCAATATGGGGCCCACGCTCGGAATTGCGCTGGGGGCGGGTGGAATTGTGTACGTCGCGGACGACTTGTATGGCGTCCGCCTTCTTAAGCCGGCCTCTTCCGGTGCACCGCCATCCGTCAGCCCCGGCGGAGTGGTCAGCGCCAGCGCCTTTGGGGAATTCACTTCCGTCGCGCCCGGCTCCTGGATCGAAATATACGGATCGAACCTGGCTCCCGACACGCGCGCCTGGACCGGCAGCGACTTCAACGGCTCCAACGCGCCCGAATCGCTCGATGGAACCTCGGTCACCATCGGCGGCCTGCCCGCCTACGTCGCGTTCATCAGCCCCACTCAGGTGAATGTTCAAGTGCCATCTGGTGTGGGAGCCGGTGTGCAGCCGCTCGTCGTCACCACGAAGGCGGGAGGCGCGGGCAACTCATACTCAGTCACCGTGGACGCCGAACAGCCGGGCTTGCTGGCGCCGTCTTCGTTCAAGGTTGACGGCAACCAGTATGTTGTGGCGTTGTTCCCGGACAACACCACCTACGTTCTTCCTGCCGACGCCGTTCCCGGTATCGCCTCTCGCCCCGCGCAGCCGGGCGATACCATCATCCTCTACGGCGTTGGCTTTGGCGATGTCACGCCCAGCATCCCAGCGGGCGAGCTCGCCGGCGAACTCAACACGCTGGCCGCGCCGTTCCACGTCTTTTTCGGAACGACCGAAGCGACCCTGGCTTATGATGGCCTGGCTCCCGGCTACGTGGGCTTGTATCAGTTCAATGTAGTTGTCCCGAACGTGGCGGGCAATGCCCTGACGCCGCTGACCTTTACGTTAGGCGGGACACACGGGACCCAAACGCTCTATATAGCGGTTCAGTAGGCGGGATGCTGGCCCCTCATCGTTCGCGGGCGCCAGCGGACTTAGGGACTACTTCCTCTTGGGGCTGCGGGTAACGAACCCGATGGCGCGGGCGATCGGCGGGTTTTTTGAGTTTCTGAATGTCCTGGACAACAGACACCAGGATCGAGGCGTGCCGCTGCTGGGTATGGGCCTGCTGTTCTTGTGTGGCCTCGATCCGTTCGATCTTGCCGGCCAGTTCCTTGTGGGTTGCCAGTAGTTCGCGGAGTTTGACGAAGGCACGGACGATGAGAATGCTCATTTGCGCGGCTCGCCGGCTGTGGAGGACGGAAGAGAGCATGGCCACGCCATGCTCGGTAAAAGCGTAGGGCAGGTAGCGCCGGCCGCCATAGCTGGAACTTGAGGCGCCAATTTGGCACCTCAAAGATTCGGCCTCCTCGTCGACGAGCTGGAACATGAAGTCCTCGGGAAAGCGGTCGAGATTACGTTTCACGGCCCTATTGAGGGCCTTCGTTTCGACCTGATAGAGTTCGGCTAAATCGCTGTCGAGCATGATCTTCAGGCCGCGTACCAAGAAAATGCGCCGCTCGATCGGCTCGACTGGCGCCGGCAGGCTCCGCGCAGGTGGAGGAAGGCGGGGTTCGGGCATCTGAGGAAATCGTCGTTGCTCAGGGCGCAAATTCTCATGTAAAGTTTCGGCGCTAAAGCGGCCGCGCGTGATTTTATCAAGAGCATCAAGAGCATCTCGAAGGCGCCGATCGTGTCCGTTTCCGAACGGCGCATTCCAACTACGAACAGTATCTTCCCCAAATCGGTCGGATTTGTGAAGTGGATTGCTGGAACCCGAGTTGCTGCACCTCGTTCCCTAATGAAACTCGCCCTGCGCAACCTGTTGCGAAATCCGGCATTCGCCGCCACGGCCATCTTGTCTCTGGCTCTCGGCATTGGCGCCAACTCCGCTATCTTCACCCTTACCAACCAGATTCTCCTGCGCGTGATTCCCGTCAAGGAACCGCAGCGGCTCGTCGCGTTCCATTGGACCGGCCAGTTCATCGGGGGAAGCACGCGCGGCTACGAGGACTCCTTTTCGTATCCGATGTACGCCGATTTGCGAGCCTCTTCCGCTGCCTTCACCGGCATAGCCGCACGCTATCAGGACTCGGTTGACGTATCCGACAAAGGACCCGCCCAGCGGGCCACCGCCGAACTGGTTTCGGGCAATTACTTCGAAGTCCTGGGTGTGACACCGGCGATAGGCCGCCTCATTACCCCCGAGGAAGACAAGCGCCAAGGTGGCGAGCCGTATGTTGTGCTGAGCTACGAGTACTGGCAGCGGCGGTTCGGAGGGGATCCATCCGCGCTGGACCGCGCCATTGACGTGAATGGCCATCCCATGACCGTGCTAGGCGTTGCGCAGCGCGGGTTTAACGGTCTGGCGCTGATGAGCCCCGCGGATCTATTCGTCCCCCTCACCATGAAGACCGTGGTAACGCCTACTTGGGACCACATGAGCCGCCGGGATAGCATATGGCTGCACCTCTTTGCGCGGCTGGGTCCGGGCACCGATCCGCGTCGGGCGCAGACTTCCTTGGCCGTCCCCTACCGCGCCGCTCTGGAACACGACTTGGCGGAGAACGGACGCAGCGCCAACTTCATCGCGCGATACCTGAAGAATCAACTGCGTCTGGTCGAAGGAGCGCAAGGTTTCGGCGGCCTGCGGGAGTTCTTTTCGAAGCCTCTGTACGTCCTGCTGGCCATGGTGGGGACGCTTCTGCTGATCGCTTGCGCGAACGTAGCCAGCCTGCTCATTACCCGGGCACAAGGCCGCCAGAAGGAGATTTCCATCCGGCTGGCGTTGGGAGCCACCCGCCGATCGCTCATGCGCCTCATGCTGACGGAGAGCCTGGTGATCGCCGTCGTCAGTGGCGCGCTCGGCTTGCTGCTTTCCGATTGGATCGCTTCCTTACTGGTGGGCATGTTGCCTTTCAGCAACATCGGCGCGGCCATCCGGACGTCGCCCGATTGGCGGATATTGGCCTTCACCGCCGCCATCAGCCTGTTGGCGGCGCTCATGGCGGGCGTCACACCGGCTTTGCAAGCCACCCGGCCGGACCTCGCGCCGGCGCTGAAAAGCGACTCGCGGACATCCTCGCTCGGTCTGGGCCAGACCCGGTTTCGGCGGGTTCTGATCTGCGGGCAGGTGGCGCTGTCGTTCCTGCTGCTGGCAGCCGCCGGACTATTCGCCCGCAGCCTGTATAAGGTGATGACCGTCGATTCCGGCATCGAAACGGGCCGGCTGTTGGCATTCTCCATCGACCCGTCGATGCACAACTATAAGCCGGATCGGGCGCGGCGGCTGTTCATGGGTCTCGAGTCCTCCCTCGCGCGCATTCCTGGCGCGCAGGCCGCTAGCGGCGTATCCTATGCGGTCCTGGCGGAAAACAATTGGCAGAACACGGTGCACATCGAAGGCTACCGGCCATCTACCGGCGAAGACATGAACCCCGGCTACAACGAGATGCTGCCCGGATTCTTTTCCACTGCGGGCGTTCCATTAACTTCCGGGCGGGACTTCAACGACCGGGACACTGCCGGCGCACCCTCGGTTGTGATCGTGAACGAGACCTTCCAGCGGCGCTTCTTTCCACACGAGAGTCCGCTCGGGCGCCACATCGGCTGGGGCGATTCCGGACCCACTCCGATGGAAATCGTGGGCGTGGTTAAAGATATGAAGGAAGGCGACCTGAAGGAGAAGCCTAAGCCCTGGACGTTCACGCCCGTCCTCCAGAATCCCGCACCCGGAGCGGTTACGTTCTATGTGCGCACGGCGCGAGACCCGCTTACTGTGGCACAGGCTGCCCGCCAGGTGGTGCGCCGAATGGATGCCGGGCTGCCCGTGTACGATCTGAAAACGCTCGACACCCAAATCGATGAGACCCATTTCCTGGATCGCCTATTCGCATCGCTATCGGTGGCATTCGGGCTTCTGGCAACGCTGCTGGCTTCCGTCGGACTCTACGGCATCACGGCGTTCAATGTGTCGCGGCGGACACAGGAAATCGGCATTCGCATGGCGCTCGGAGCGGCGCGCGGCAATGTGCTGCGGTTGGTCATGCGGGAGATGCTGATCCTGGCGGGGGCTGGCCTGATTATTGGCGTACCCGCGACGCTGGTTCTCGGCCGGCTGGTGGAAAGCCAGCTCTTTGAGATGAAAGCCGCCAACCCCATGGTCATTGGCGGAGCCACGGCCGTGGTGCTGCTGGTGTCGATCCTGGCTGGATACATACCCGCGCGCCGGGCCACCCGTATCGATCCGATGCAGGCGCTGCGGTGGGAGTGAGGCCCTTTGCATTCGCCTCCGCTTTGCGTGACAATCCGGTGATGTACTTCGCGCATTCCCCAAAGGTCCAGGAACTGCAGCAAAAGCTCACCGCTTTCATGGACCGGCATATTTACCCGAACGAGGCGCTCTACTACCAGCAGATCGCCGAAGGGGACCGCTGGCAGCCGGTCCCCATCATTGAAGAGTTGAAGCCCAAAGCCCGCGCCGCCGGACTGTGGAATTTGTTTCTGCCGGACCACGAATGGGGCGCGGGTTTGACCAACCTGGAGTACGCACCTCTTTGCGAAATCATGGGCCGAGCGGCCATGGCCGCGGAGGTGTTCAACTGCTCCGCGCCCGACACCGGCAACATGGAAGTGCTGGCGCGCTACGGCACGCCGGAACAAAAACAGCAATGGCTGATGCCCTTGCTGGAAGGGCGCATCCGATCCTGCTATTGCATGACCGAGCCGGCGGTAGCCTCGTCGGACGCCACCAACATTTGCGCCAGCATCGTGCGCGACGGTGATAAGTATGTGCTGAACGGGCGCAAGTGGTGGTCCTCCGGCGCGGGCGATCCTCGTTGCAAGATCGCCATCTTCATGGGCAAGACCGACCTGCAAGCGCCGCGGCACAAGCAGCAAGCCATGATCCTGGCGCCGTTGGATACACCAGGAATCACCATCAAGCGCATGCTGCCGGTGTT
>JBEKTJ010000239.1:0-11297 GCA_049516155.1 Bryobacteraceae bacterium | reverse complement strand
TGTCGAATGCGGAGATGCCGGGGCTGCTATTGCCGGCGGGGATGACGATGTCGAACGATAGGAGTCCAACTACAACGCCGGATTTGGCCGCGGGTATCCACGCAAGGCCAAGCAGCACGGCACAAAGAATGTGGCGCTTCAAACATCCCCCCTGGATTGGTATTTCAGGATATTAACAGATTGTGCGATTCTTCACGCTGCCTTGTCAAGCTGCGTGAAGCTGCATGCGGGCATACGTGCTACCGCTGAACCGGAAACTCAATGGCCGCGTAGCGCACGACGTGATTCGGTTTGTCCGGCAATAACACCCGTGCCAGTGCGTGAATCACATGGCCGGGCGGACAATCCGGCTTGATCAGCGGTAGCGAGTATTTGGCCGAGGCGCCCACCTGATCGTAAGCGCTCCAATCGTCGAAAGCGCGCAGAGTATTGTCCACGCAGGCATCGTTGGTAAACAACTCGGCGACGCGGTAAACGTCGTCTTCGGGTAGTAGAATCGCGATACGTTCGCCGGCGTTGGCCTTGCCGTCTCCATTGCCATCGCCTAGGGTTACCTGCACCTTTTCGGTGGCGTGCTGGAAAATACGGACGTCCTGGCCATCTACGATGCGGAAATCCGGAAAGGGCTTTGCCGGCGGAAACAGCGGAATTTCCACCGGCAGGCGGGTGTCGCCTTGCACGCCCACGATCTTCACCACGGCCCGCTTCGGATCCTTCACAGTCACCGTCAGTGCAACATCCGAGGATTGGCCCGATGCGATGGCGGGCAAATCCGACGACATGGGCGCAAGATCCACGCCGGGATTGGGGCTGAGCCACCGCAGCGTGGCCGGCCGCGAGGGTGCCGCACCCTTGTTCCATATGCGGAAATGCATGTGCAACGGCTCGCCCGCGGTGGCCCACGCCACGCCATCCAACTGGTAACCGGCCAGGGCCAGCACGGGTCCGGCCGAGATGCCGACTTCGTATTCTTCGCCGTCCAACTCGAGATTCAAGCGGCCGTCCGCCCCAGCCGTGAGGGTCTGCCGCCGGACATTCCCATCGCGCGTGCGAATAAACGTTACGGTTTGCGGTTTGCGCGGTGGAAACAGCTTGTCGGTCTCGATGGACAGCTTCACGCCTGGGATTGTTGCTCCGCCGGGCAGCCATTCGCGTACCGCCGAGCGGAAGCCCGCGGCCGAGACGTTCGAGAGCGCGGTGAAGCCAGGCTGCTTGCGGTCCGAAGCCACCTCCCAGCCCCAAACCGTGAAGTTCGGATACGCATCCGCATGGCTCCAAACCGCGGGGCGCGGCAGGGGATGCGCGAACGCGTTCATGTGGAACGCCAGCGTCTTAGCCATGCCGGGCGTGCCGTGATCCGAGTCGAAGTCCTCGGTCTCGTGCCAGTCCCGCGCGAATTTCCAGATGGCGTTCAGTTGGCGGTGGTAGAACTGGATGAAATCGCGCGCGCCCGTCACCAGGCGTGTGCGTACGCCCTCGTAGTTGCCGTACATGTCGTCATGGAGGTACTCCGCGGGGAAGCCGCGCGGACCCACGAAGAACTCTGGAGACCCCATGAAGCTTGAGGCGCTGGATACCAGTTGCGGGTATTTGCCGGCGATCCAGAAAGACATGAACCCACCCATCGACAGACCGGCGGTGGCGCGATGATCGCGGTCCGCGATGGTGCGGTAGTTGGCGTCGATGAAATCGACCAGTTCCGGAAAATAAAGCGGGAATTGGCGGTTGGTTTCTACCGGGCTGATATTGTACGGCCGCTTGTAATTGTCGCCCGCGAAGCGCGGGTTGAAGCCGTCCAACTTGACCACGATCACGTCGTGCGTGCCGACGAAGTTGGCGATGTTGTCGCCGCCGTAATCGGCGCCGGAGTCGTAGTTGCGGTTGGGCGGGTCGTCGACGGGCTTGTTATAGCGTTCGCTCCAGCCGTGAAACCAGTAGATTACGGGGTAGCGCTTTCCGGAAGTGGCGTAATTGGGCGGAAGGAAGATGCGGAAGTTGCGCGTTTCCCCGAAGACCTGGCTGAATTGGACGCGATCGTCAATCGTAGCCTCGGCGCCGAATAGGGGAAGGGCGCCGAGCAGTAGGAATATGCAGCGGGCGGTCACTCCATCATGTTAACCGAGCCGGTGGCCATTGGATCGGGGTCCAGTCGCCTCGTCCGTTTGCCGCGGTCTTGAGGGTCCTTGGCTGCGCAAAGGTCCTTGGCTGCGTAAAGAATGAATGGTTCGCGGCGAACAGCGCGGCGCAATGTGGGGATCACGCCAGATGACCCAGATCGATGCGCAACGCGGCGGCCAGTTTGTTCAGTGTGGCAATCCCACCGCGTTTGTGTCCGGTCTCAATGGCGGCGATCATCGGCCGCGAAACTCCCGATGTTTTCGCGAGCTTCTCCTGGGTCATCCCCCGATGCTGACGCCACACTTTGACCGGACTCTCGCCAGCCAACCGGCGCTCCGCGATCTCTAGCGGAATCAATTCATCCTCGCCGCGCTCCAGTCGCCCCTTCGCCGCGTCGTACGCCTTCACGTCGGCCAGCATTTCCGCCGCGTCCATCAGCTTTCGCAGACCGTCCATCGGAACTATGGCGAACTCCTTGCCGCGGCGCGTGACCCTTTCGATTCGCATCAGTACACTCCCCCTCTCGGCTCCAAAACCAGCATCGCCAGCCGGTCGTCGTGCAATTCGTAGATAACCCGCCAACCTCCCGCCCGAAGCATGTAACCGTCGCGGCCCTGTAGTTTCTTCAAGTTGTTGTTGGCAGCGTAAGGCGACTCCGCAACCTCTTTGATTTTCGCCACGATCCGTTTTTGCCAGTTCCGCGGGAGCTTGGCGAGGGCCTTGTCGAACGACTTCGTCGTGACGACGCTATACATGGGCTAATTGTTACCCATGGGAACAATCATACCGCTGCCGCGAATGCACCGCTGCATCCTCCATGCGTGAATGTCATCCTTTATTCAGGAGGAATTGTAAATATGGATCTACCCCCTTTTCTCCTCGATCAATGGATCGAGCAGAAGAACGCGCCCGACTCGCCGATCGAGTTTGACCTAGCCTCCAGCACCGGCCCCGTCTGGACCCTTCGCGAACTGCTGGCGCTTTCACCCAAGGACGAGATACAAGAGCTGCTGGATACACGTGTTTCGTACACCAGCGCCGCAGGCACTCCGGCGCTGCGCGCAGCTATCGCGGCTCTGGAGGAAGTCGACGCCGACGACGTGCAGGTGGTGACCGGGGCCTCGGAGGCGCTGCTGATTCTGTTCTTCCTGGCGGCGGAATCGGGAGCGAACGTGGTGCTCCCGAAGCCGGGCTTCCCCGCCAACACGGATTTGGCGGAGTCCCTCGGGATTGCGGTTCGCTACTACAATCTGCGCGCCGCGAATCAGTTCCGTATGGACCCGGACGAGATTCGCAGGCTTGTGGACCGCAACACCCGCTTGCTGCTGGTCAACTCCCCGCATAATCCCACCGGCGCGGTGGTGAGCGATGACGAGATGCAGAACCTGCACGATTTCTGTGTGGAACGCGGCATTCAGTTTGTCGCGGATCAAGTGTATCATCCGATCTATCATGGCACTGAGACGCAGTCGGCGGCGCGTCTGCCCCACGCTACGGTGATCGGCGATTTCTCGAAAGCTCTTTGCCTGAGTGGCCTGCGCGTTGGCTGGATGATTGATCGCGATGCGCGGCGGTGTGAGCGCTATCATCATGCGCGCAATTACTTCACCATCACCGGGAACGTGTTTGGCGAGCGGCTTGCCGTTCTGGCGCTGCAGCACAGCCAGGCCATTTATGCGCGCGCCAGCCAGGTGGCCACGCGGAATCTCGCGCTCCTTGATCGGCTTTTCGCGCAGTACGAGGGCTTCCTGCACTGGTTGAGACCTAGCGGAGGGATGACCGCATTTCCCTGGCTGCAAGATGGGCTTGAAGATGGCAGCGACACTCGCGGGTTCTGCCAGAGGCTTGCCCAGCGAGGTGTTCTACTGGTGCCTGGCGACTGTTTCGGAGAGCCGTCGCATTTCCGCCTGGGATTTGCGGCCAGCGGCGACCGCTTCCCGCTGGCCATCGAGCGTTTCGCCAAGTTCCTCGATGTGGAATCACCGCAGCATAGTGGTACGATGCGGGAAATAACCGCATGAACTACTTCCTGGCTAAGACCGATCCGGAAACCTATTCCATTGACGACCTGGCGCGCGACCGCAAGACGGTTTGGGACGGCGTGCGCAACCCGCAGGCGTTGCGCGCCATCCGCGAGATGCAGCCGGGCGATCGTGTTTTCATTTACCACAGCCAGGGCGACGCCTGCATCGTGGGTTTGGCCAAGGTTGCGTCCGCACCCCGGCCGGACCCCAAGGACGCCAAGCTGACGATTGTGGACTTCGAGTTTTTGCACATGCTTGAGCCGTCCACTACGTTGCGCGAGATCAAGGAAGGCGGCCTTTTTCCCGATTGGGCGCTGGTTCGGCAGAGCCGCTTGTCCACCATGGGCGTTCCCGCGGCATTTGTCGAATGGATGCGCAAACGTTACGGAAAGACGAAGATCTGACCCACCGTTAATTATTGGGCTGGCGCAAACAGATATTCGCGAAGCAACGGATATAGATCGCGCGCGAACTCCTTGGCGGTGGCCGTCGCGGCGGCTTCCCCTCCCTCACCCGGCCACGTAATCACGCGAACCAGCGCGGTGTCCGTGCGCCTGTCCCGCAATGCGTCGGCCACCAGCCAGAATTTAGAAGCCCACTCGCTCGCAATCGCGCGCCGGGGTGTCTGATACCAATAAAGGACCACGGCTCGTTGCATGCGGTTGACAGCCACATAACGGTTCACGGCGATGGCGCCAGCCGCGGTGTCGAGCGGGACCTCGTCGGTAAGCTCAGGCGTCCAGCCGGATGCCGGCAAGCAAACCTTGGGCGAGTGCGGCTGCCGAACGCCGCCGCGCTGCGTCCGGAACCAAGCCACGAACAGACTGGCGAGCGAGTTTGCCGGCGTCCGGACGTAGGTGCGGCTTAACAAACGGTCGGCCCCGAGTTCGCTTGCCATGTCCGCGGCTACCGGGTCCTCGCGGAGCACCGTCCATCCGCCGACCTGGACCGGAAAACGCGCCAGAGGCGGCGGCGCGGGTGGATGCTCCACTCCGGCCAGGCCGCGCATCGTAAGAAATTGGGCGGCCAGGAAAACCGGTACGAGAGCCGCGCGCCAGTCACGCTTGAAAGTGCCCATAGACCTTATTCAAGAGCCGTTCCGCAAGCACCAGGATTGCCAGGCAAAGCACAAACAGGAACCCGCCGGAGACGGCATGGGGGACGCCTTCGGCCAGTATCGGTAGCCATCCGGCGGCGGCCACTCTTAAGGCGTTCGCCACAATTGCAACGGGTAGGGCCGCCAACAAAAGAGCCACTCGCATCCACGGCTTCCCGTCGGAAAAGTAAGCAAAGACCACCGCTACGAAACCGAGTGAGAGCAGGTACCGCATACCGTTGCAGGCTTCCAGCACAGAGATCCGGCGGCCGGCCACGTCCAGGATGTTGCCCTCCCGAATGACTCCGATACCTGCGAAAGTCAGGATGCCCGCGGCGATCCGGCTGGCCAGCAATCGCAGGGGAAGCGTGGCCTGGTTGTAGACAATCGCCAATTTGGGCAACATAAACAGCGTCAACAGCAGCGGAAAAGCCCAGGCGCGGAGAAAGGCGAAACCGCCCAGGCAGAGCACCGCACCCGCCACCGACACCAGAAACGCCACCGCACCGGCGAACAGACCCGCACCCAGCCCCGCTACGAACTGCAGGCCGGCGCCCGCCGCAAGCGCTGCAAAGCCCCACGGGCTGGGCCTGACCGGGATTGCGCGCCAGCGTTTGCGTTCCCTCCACACGATCCATAAGACCAGAACTGGTACAACAAAACCGTGCGACATGTCCTCGTCGTTGGACCATTGGCCGAACATCCCCCGCAGAGTCGGAGCGTAGCAGACCAATAGGGCCGCCGCGGTTAATACAATGGTGGCCGCTGATGTTTTCGTCAAGCCGGTTTTCCCAATTCTTGCGGTGTTCAGCCCCTTCGGAAGCGCCTCGTCAATCGTTCCCGGTTCAAGTAAACCGAGGCAAGCGCGAGAGCTGCCAGGACCAGAATCAGGGACGCTGGAGCCGGAACGCCCGTCACCTGCGCCGGCGCTACAATCAGCGGCCCGCAACTGCCGGTAGCCGAAGCACTCGTCGAGTCAGTCACCTTGGCCGTGTAGCTGTAGGGTCCGGCCGCCGATGGCGTACCCCCGATGACGCCCGTGGATGAGTTGAGCGTGAGGCCCGGAGGCAGGCTGCCCGCCGAGATCGAATAGGTGTACGGCGGCGTCCCGCCGGCTGCCACCACGGATGAGAGGTAGGGTTGGCCGACCTGCCCGGAATTCGACGCGCACGTGAGCGAGAGCGCCGGCGACAGCGCCGGGGCAATGGTAATTCCGCAACTGCTCATCGCCGAGGCGCCCAACGAGTCCCTAACGCGGGACGTGTCGCTCGACGCCCCCGCGGTGGACGGCGTCCCGGCGATGGCGCCGGTAGCCGGGTTGAGCGCCAGGCTCGCCGGCAGACTGCCCGCGGCAACCAAGTAGGTGTATGGCGGGGTCCCGCCGGTGGCCAGCAGCGATGAAGAGTACGCTACGCCCACTTGCCCGCTGGGATATGAGCACGTCAACAATAGCGGGGAACCGGGCGCGGCGGGAACTGTAAGCGCATTATCGGCCAAAGTAACGGCGCCGGACAGCGCCAGCGCTCTGCCATTCAGCGACGCGCCGCTTGTGACCGTGATAGATGCCCCCGCCATGATGGTTCCGCTGAAGGTGGTGTTGGTTCCCAAACTCGCTGAAGTTCCAACCTGCCAAAATACATTCGACGCCACGGCGCCGTTAATCAGGACCACCGCGCTATTGCCCGCCGCGGTGGTTAGCGTGCTCCCGATCCGGAAGATGAAGACGGCATTCGGATTGCCGTTGCCGTTGAGGGTCACGGGTCCCGTAATACCCACCGAGGACGAGTTGCAGTAGACGCCTGCAGCTATCGTGGTACCCCCAATATCCCCAGGCAGCGGGGGGCCGGGACACGGTTGTAAGGCGGCGTAGTTGTACGCGGTTGTCAAGTCGCTTTCGGCTTGGGCGGCCACGGGATCCGCGAGGTAAATGGACCCGCCGGTTACGATTCCGGGAGGAAATCCGGTCAAGGCCGTGCCCGGGCTCACTCCGAGATTCCCATTCACCACGGTCGCCCCCGTACTGGTGGCTGTGGAGCCGGCAAGAACTCCAAAACTGGCCGCCGATCCCAACGGGACTGGCAACTGAGCCTTCAGGCATAGGGAAAACCCCGCATATAAAGCTAACGCCACAAACTTCCTCATGACCCTTCCTTTCAACGAGGATATTTACACTATTAAACGTAATTATTCAGGAATTGTACACCAATATATATCGTCACGCAACATAATCGCTGGGAGTTAATCGTAATGTCAAAGAAAATAAAAACGTTTCGTCCGCTTGTGGCGCACGTTCTACCGGCCGTGTCCCCTTTTGCGCCTGATCCACGCTTTTATACATGAGGCGCGATAAAAATCGCGCAAAGACAGAGATCAGAGGTTACTTCTATGGCAAACAAGCCGAAATCCCCCACACCCCGGCCAGGGGGCGACTCATACGCGGCCGGAACATCTACGCGCCATTTGGCCGACATCCGCGCGGCCAAGCAAGAATGGTCGAAACGCTTGATCGGGCGGAGTTCCATGCCCGCATCCCGCGCGTTGACCGCCGCCATCAGTCCCGACCCCGACCTGAACGTCGTCGGCGTCGGCGTCGGCGAGAAAATCTCAGATGACCGTCGTACCGGCATCATGGCCGTCAAATTCCTGGTCCGCGCCAAATACGCCGAAAAGCACATCAGCCAAAATCACGTGCTGCCCAAATCGATTGCCGGCCTGCCTGTAGACGTGGAAGAAGTCGGGCTTTTCCGGCGCTTCGCCGCTCCGGCGGTGGCCGCTTCCATCGACCCGCGCACGCGTGTCCGGCCGGCACAACCGGGCTGCTCCATCGGCTTCGCCGATCCGAATGGGCAGTTCACCATGGCCGGCACTTTCGGCGCGCTTGTGAAGGACGACAACGGCGTTTATGTTCTCAGCAACAATCATGTGCTGGCTGACGAAGGGCAGTTGCCGCTCGGCTCACCGATTTTTCAGCCCGGATTGCTGGATGGCGGCGACCCGAACACCGATCAAATTGCGCAGTTAACGAATTTCGTGGCCCTTCAGCAGGGAGTGCTAAACCAGGTGGACTGCGCGGTGGCAAGCGTTACCGACCCCGCGGACGTGTCGAATGCCATCCTGCAGATCGGGCCGCCGCAGGGCGCCGGCGCCGCAACGATCGATATGACTGTCCAGAAGTTTGGCCGCACCACAGGGTATTCGGCTGGCCAAGTCACCAGCATCGACACGGATGTAACGGTGCAATATGAAACCGGCAGTTTTACCTTCGGCGGGCAAATCATCGTGGTGGGGCTCGACGGGCAGCCCTTCAGCGGCGCCGGAGATTCCGGCTCGCTCATCGTCGAACGCAACACGAACCTGGCCGTCGGGCTACTTTTTGCGGGATCGTCCAGCCACACGATCGCCAATCATATCACGGACGTTCTGGCGGCACTGAACGTCACATTGGCTTAGGCGCCGGGCAATAGGTCGCAATTCTGATGGCTACCGAAGAGCAAGCGCGAGAGATCAAGAACCGGCACTCGATCCGGCTTCTGCAGCAGCCCGGGGTCGCCGGAGTTGGGGTGGAGCGCGATGCGGAGGGGAACTACCGCATCGCGATCCACCTCGACTCTGACGACCCAGCGGTGCAGGCCAGTCTGCCCGCGGAGATCGAGGGTTGTCCGGTGCGGTTCATTCACAGCGGTCCATTCCGCAAATTGTCTAGCGATTAACTAACTCTGTCCGAACAAATGTGGAGGAAATCGACATATGACACGCACTCTGCAGCAAATTTTTCAGGCGATGCGGCCTCAGGCACTTCTGACACCCTGGCTAACCGCGCTCAGCTTTGTAATCCCTTTAGGCCTGTACGGCACGGCCGCCGCGCAGCCGCCGCCCCCACCCCCGGCGTGCTTTCAAGGGCCACCAGTTATATTTCCTCCCCCCGTCCCCCCCATCATCCCACCGCCGCCCTCGCCTCGCCCGTTGTTTCACCGCAACTATATCGAAATCGTATACGATGCGTATCATCGGGAATTGTGGTGGGTCGACCGCGCCGGAATCACGCATCCCGGTAGCTTTTCGGTTCAGATCGTCGAGAATTCGATCTTCGCTCCAGTTACGTTCGCGAAAGAGCGCATCATCGTGACCATCTGCAATGCCAAGTTCAACAGCGAGCCTTCGACTTCTATCGCGACGACCGTCATACCGGAGAGTGCGCCCGATATCCGCGGGATAACCCAGGCGAACACTGCAACGCCGCCGGCTGTGGGGAATCAGAGCGACGCTTTATCTCGCGAGATGTTGGCTGTGGCCGCAGCGCCGCCTGCGCCAAAAACCGCGGAGGACTATGCCCAGTTGGCGGCCACTTATCATGAGACCTTTCAGCGCCTGCTGACGGAGTTAAACTCCCTGCGCTGTAATGCCGGACCCCCTTGCGCCCTCGATACGGTTCCTTCCATCCAGACGCAGGCCGGCGCTCTCCTGGCGGGTGTGCCAGTGGTGCCCGTTCCGCCTCCGGTGCCGCCCGCTCCTGTACCGGCTTTCCTCTCCGACCAAGCTTTATTTGACGCGCTCTCCGCCAGAACCAAGAGCCTTGTGGACAAGATAAATGGCTTGGCGGCAACACTGGTAGCCGGCGACTATCTGAATCGGGCGACAAAACTTGCCGCCGACTTTACGGCCCTACAAACAGCCGTCCCGGACCCCGCTGCGCCACCAATAAGCGATCTTGTCGCAGCAGCCCGAGCGGCCGCGACCGCCGCTAACCAAAAGAAAGCCGCGGACGACGCCGTCAAAGCCGTTTTCAAGGCTGCGGATTACATGGATGTCGATCCGTCCGGCGACCTAAACGTAGCAGCCACCGGAACGGCTCTCCAGTCGGCCAAAGACAATCTGATCGAGGTGCTTTCGATTCCGCACACCGCGCAGGACGCGACGATTGCCAGAAACCTGTTTGAGGCATCTCGTCGGCTGCAAAAGGCCGCTAAGGCGGCTTCCGCAAAACCGCCGGATCTGGCCGACATCAACGCCCGGCTCGCCGCCTATCTCGGGCCAAGCGCCACGATACAATCGATCGTCGCCAATGACGCTCCGCAGCTTCTTTTTAGTCAGACCGACGGCCTGACTATCGACGTGGCAACGCTGCACACCGCCGCAAGCGACATATTCAGCGGAATGAACAGGTGGCGCGATAACTCGCTAGTTACGCTTACCAGCGTAGTGAATCCGCCGGGAGGAAATGCCGTCCTAAATATTCGCATCATCCTGCACGAGGCGTACGCTCCGTTCGCTTTTGGCACACCTCCGAAGAAAGGCGCCGGCGCGGATGCTCCGAAATCCAGCAGCGGTACGATCACGGCGGCCGCTGCCACAGGTTCGGGACCCGAGCAGCATGAGGTCCGCCGGGTGCTCGTCGAGGTACATCGTCGAGCGGATGCCAACTTGGTGGGCGCCATCATCGGAAGCACCCTCCCGGTGCGGGCGTTTGGCGTGGAGCCTGGCATGCCGATCATTACGACGTCGGGCTCTGGCGCAACCGCCTCAAGTACCACAGTGATTCCGTACTACGCTTACCCAAGCCAAAACGATCGCTATCAGATTCAGGGCATGGCGGGCCGCGATTTCTATCCGGGCTACTTACCCGCATGGCAGCGGGCTATCCCGGGACTGCTATTCGGCACCTCCGTAACCGCACCGGGTAATTTCATCGCCGGGCTCGATATCGAGCCGACCAACGGGCTCGACTTCATCCTTGGAGGCGAAGTGGGTCCAGTCAAACAAGTCGCACCGGGGGTAACTCTGGGATCGGCGGGCACGAACGGCACCTATTTCGCGACAGGGGATACCGTCCCCACTACGCAGCGGCTCAAAGCTGGTTTCGTTTTCGGAATTGGCTTCGACCTGAGTGTTTTCAACGCCGTCTTCAGTAGCGCATCCACTCCATCCTCCAGCGCCACCCCCGCCGCGCCCGCCACCCCGGCCGCGCCCTAACCCCCCACCAAGGAGCGTCGCGATGCGGAAGACACACCACCGCCGCGCGGCGCTCCCGCCCCCTACACTTCCGCGTAGTGGCTTTCTTC
>JBEKTJ010000238.1:0-10187 GCA_049516155.1 Bryobacteraceae bacterium | reverse complement strand
TCAACATCGAGCGCCTCGCGGAGGCGCTTGGCCACTTCGACCACTGACACGTCGCCGGTGGGATCGAGCTCGCCGACGTCGAAGACCAGAGCGCTGAGCTTGCTTAGGAAAAGATCGCCGGGCTGATTGATTTCGAAGTAGTGATCGCGGGGATAAGTTTTGCCGGAGTCCCGCTTCACCCAGTACCACAGGCTTTCGTTTCTGCCGCCGTTGATGAAGATCAGGAGATTCTCCTGGTGCTCTCCGGCAATTTCCTTGTGTACGGCGGCGCGGGTCTTGGCGGCAGGGATGCCTCCCTCGGGGGACGTAACCTCAAGGACGGAGACGCCCCCAAGCTGCGCGATCGGCCGCCCGGAGAACGCCTGCCCATCCGTCGAGAAAGAGACCGAATTGGCGGTGCGGGGTCGCGACCAGCCGAGCTCCTCGACGAAAAGGCGACCAAACTCAAAGCTGCCCAGGCATTCCTTAACGCGCGCCGGCCGAATGGGCATGGCTAACTGGGTCCTCCCCAATTAACCGATGCCGATAGTCCGAGCGAGCAAATGATCCGCGGTTCCTGGACGGGAGTCTCTTCCTGGACGACGCAGAGGCGGCCTTCTTCGCGCAACGCCATGGCTAGCTCGGCGAGTTGCCGGGTCTCGCTTGAATTCTTCATCTGGCGATTAAGTTGGTCCGTGGCGGATTGCTGGAGGGGGAACCGGTAGATCTCGTCAACGGCCTTGCGCAGCTCGATGGTGTCGAACAGGGTGCCACTCAGGTCGATGGCGTAATTCTTGAGGCGTTCGTAGGCGCGGAAGCGCGCTCCGGACGGACGGCCCAGAGCGCCGACGGACGTCCTTTCTTCCGTGGCGGACAACTCGACTGCGCGCCGGACGAGTTCATGATGCGCTTCCAGGCGGGGCATGGCCGGGGTATCGGGATCGCACTTCGCAGCTTTCAGAATCGCCAATTGGGACTCGGTCGCGGCGTTCCCGTCACGGTCTATCCAAACGAGTGCGTCGTTGTCGGCGGGCGACCGCATGTAAACCAGTACACCCTCGGGGCGGGTGGGCGAGGGCGAATGCGGCTGAGTCGAGTAGACGACGGCGGGCATGTCCGGAACGATCTTCTGCAGCGACGGGTCGCGGTCGATAGCTTCCTTCCAGATCCGGTATGCGTATGATGCGAGATCAACCTCGCCGTCGTCGTCGCCATCGAGGACGCCTGAGCGTTCGTTGTATAGATCGAGCATGGCGGCTTCAGTGGTTTCGTCTTCGAAGAAGGCCTCGTCCGACCCGACGACCTCCGCGTTTTCGCCCAGGCGCTTACGGACGCGTTTCCGGAGGCGGATGATACGCTCGACACCTTCGGCCGGGAGGAAGGAATAACAGAGGATGTTCCGGGACTGTTGCCCAATGCGGTCTACGCGTCCGGCCCGCTGAATGAGGCGGATGATAGCCCATGGCAGGTCGAAGTTGACGACGATAGCGCAGTCCTGGAGGTTCTGCCCTTCGCTGAGTACGTCCGTCGCAACCAGGACGCGCAATTCATCGGCAGGTTTAACTTTGTCGCGCTTTTCGTTGCTCACCGGGCTGAACCGCCAGGCGAGCGCGGTGGGATCGTCGGCATTCCCGGTGACATCGCGCACGGCGCCAACTTTTCGTTTTTGAAGCTCGGCCGCCAGGTAGGAGGCGGTGTCCGCGAATTGGGTGAACACTAGCACCTTTTCGCTTGGGTGGATCAGCGTGACGAGCCGATAAAGGGCAAGGAGTTTGGCGTCCCGGTCCGGGTTCCACTGGGGACAGATCTTGAAGATTCGAAGCAGGTCCTTCGAATCGCCTCTCAAAGCCTTAATGAGCGGCTCGGCAGCGAACAACGAGGATGCCAGCCAATTGAAGCGCTTCTTCAGTGTCGTCGAGTATTCGCGGTAAACCGAGGCGGCCCGCTCGCGGAAGTCCCGTTCAGTGCGTAGGGGGCGCGATTCGATTTCGGCGTCTTGCGTTTCGTTCTCCAACACTTCGTCGCCGGCGGTGGCGCGGTCATCGTCGGCGTAGCGCGTGTCCAGCACCTCCGCGTCCTGGGAGCCGATTGGAACGGGAAGATCATTTTCGAGGGCATGCAGAAACACGTAATTCCGAAGGATATGGCGTTCCACTGAGAGAAGGAAGGAGTGTCCGCTGCTTTCGAGCCGCTTGAACAAATTGGTGCGGCAAAAACCCATCAGGCGGCGCCCGGCGCGGGACAGGTCCTGCAAGATGCGGGCCTCGGCTTGCGTGGGCGGTGAGTCCGGCGCGGCCGTTACGTAGTTCCCGAGGCCGTAGCGGGGCAGGGCGAGGCGGTTCACGAGATCGACAATCCGCTGGTCGTATAGTTTCGCGTAGGGGTCCTGGGGATCCTCCTCGTCCAGCGGAAATTTGACTGTTCTGGGGATGCGATCCGGAAAATAGGATCGCGTACCGTCCTCGAAGCGCAGAAATTTGCGTCCGTTATCCGGGTCCGGTTCGGCATAAACATCCCGGATGAAGCCACGCGTTCTGCGGACCATGTAGTGGCGCATTAGCTCGCGCCAGTCGTCGGGAAATGTGCTCTTCTCGAAGGCGGCCAGCGACCGGACGGGGGCCTGATGTTGGCGCATGAACTCGGCCTCGCTGCCGAGGAACCGGAGGAGCGCATCGGGGCGGAATCCGAGGTCCTTGTCGTCAGGGATGAACAGGCGGAGCTGGGTCGAGAGGTCCGTGAAGGCTTTGTTGTAGGGAGTCGCGGATAAGAGAACGCATTTGCACTCGTTCTGCTGAATGTAATCGTAAATCACGCGATAGCGGCGCCCTTCGCGATTCCTCAGGTTGTGGCTTTCATCGAGAATAACGAGGCGGTAACGCTTGAGGGACGGTAGTTCCTGGAGCACGCGGGTATAGGATATTACCCTGCCTCGCAGCCCGTAGCGCTCCCGGTAGTCCTGCCACATCGATACCAGGTTCTTGGGACAGAGGATTAGGGTTTCCAGATCCTGTTCGTCTTCGAGCATCCGGGCGAGCGCGGTTGCCATCAGCGTTTTGCCGAGGCCCACCACATCGCCCAGGAGAACGCCGCCGCGGCGCGTCACGTGGCGGGCGGCGAGTTGAACAGCGGCGATCTGAAAGGCGAAGAGTTTAGTCCCAAAATTCTTCGGTATGCGGAATTGAACAAGGCCCTCGCGCGCGTCCTGGCAGAGGTGATAGGCGATCTTGACGTAAATGTGATACGGCGGTATCTGGGTCTCGCGTGCCCAGCTCTGGTCAATGATGCCGGCAAGTTCGCTGGAGATGTCGAGACACCAGATGTCCTTCCAGCGCTCTTCAAACCAGGCGGCCAGTTTGCGGCACGCGTCGCGATCCATTACGTCCATGTTCAATTCCCCTTGGTTTTGCAGGCCCGACCAGGTCAGGTTGCTGCTGCCGAGGAAGCCGACTTCGGGATTGATTGGGTCCGGGCGGAAGAACAGGTATAGTTTGGCGTGGAGGGGATGGCGGAGAAAGAGCTTAACGACCACCTTTTGCGCTCTGATCTGGGCCGCAAGGCGGCGAAGGCCGTGCTCGTCTTCATTGGTGGGTGCGCCGAAGGTGAGCTGGTCGCGAAGGTCGTCGGCCATGCGCTTTTTCAGGCGAACGGCCGTCTGGAGGTCCATGCCCGTTGGCGGAAGGACGCTCAATGCATCGCGCAATTCGTCCCGGGGCAGGCGCTGCATTCCTATGAGAAGGCGGCAGCAATTACCTTCGCCGCCGGGCCAGCGTTCGATGTTGCAAGCGATCTGTTTCCAACCTCGCAGGTTGAAATAGCCGACGCAAAAATCCGCCCTTTCGGACAGTTCGACCGCTTGGCGGAGGGCGGGTAGAAGCTGCTGTTCGATGTTATCGAAGATGCGCGGCATTCATTCTGTTATAGCGAAGATCGCGTCTCCAGGGGGATCGGGTTCGATAACATAGCGTGGGGCAATCCCAGTTTGGCGGGGCAAATGGTGGCGGCGAAGCGACTCGAACGCTTGAGCTAGCGATTATAAGGCCGTCGCTCTAACCGTTCGAGTTCATCGCCGTCATTTTTTGTTTGGCGCGCTGGCTGCGCCGGTGCTCGCCGCAACCGAGAAGCAGGCGGCTGTGGCGCGTCCCAACATTGTCGTTCATCGTGGCCGAGGATCTCGGCGCTTACATGGTCGGGTGATGGGAATACCGAAGTGCGGACCGAATTCGACCAGCTGGCGATTCACCCAAATTTGTGAACATGCGGCAACGATTGACGGGTCAACTGGCGGCTTGGCACGGTCCGCCGAAGCCCGGCGCATAAAAACTAAGGGGTTAGATCGGAGAAACCGGCGAGCCTGCCACCGCCTCCGCAACGGCCGCTTCCGTCTCCGCGCGGTATTGGTGCAGCAGCTCCGGCGTCGCGGCTTCAAAGCGCATGACCAAAACCGGCTGCGTGTTCGAGGCGCGCACCAGTCCCCAGCCTTCCGCGAAGAGCACGCGCACACCGTCCACGTCCAGGATGGAGTGCGTCCGCCGAAAACCCTCCGTCACCCGCCTGACGACATCGAACTTCACATCGTCCGCGCAGTCCACTCGAATTTCCGGTGTCGTGAACGTCTCTGGCAGGTCCGCCAATTGGGAAGACAGCGGCTGGCCCGATTGCGCCACGATCTCCATCAGCCGGCAGGCGGCGTAAAGCGCGTCGTCGAAGCCGTAGTAGCGGTCGGCGAAGAACATGTGCCCGCTCATCTCGCCGGCCAGTTCCGCGTGCGACTCCTTCATTTTGGCCTTGATTAGGGAATGGCCGGTGCGCCACATGATGGCATTGCCGCCGCGGCGCCGGATGTCGTCGTATAGCAACTGCGAGCACTTCACTTCGCCGATGAATGTGGCCCCGGGTTTGCGGGTCAGGATCTCGCGCGCATAGACGATCATCAGCCGGTCGCCGTATACTACTTTGCCCGTTTCATCCACCGCGCCGATGCGGTCCGTGTCGCCGTCGAAGGCGATCCCCAGGTTGGCGCCGTTGTCGCGCACGGCTGCTGCCAGGGCGTTCAAGTTTTCTGGCACTGTAGGATCGGGATGGTGGTTCGGAAAGCGGCCGTCCATCTCGAAGAACAATTCCGTGGCCTCGCAGTTGAGTCTTTCGAGAAGCCGATGCATCACCGGGCCGCCCGTGCCATTGCCCGCATCGATAACCACCTTGATGCGCCGCGCGAAATGAAACTGCGCGGCGACCTCGTTGACGTACGCCTCGGCGACATCTACGATCTGCTCGCTGCCCGCGCCCGCCAGAAAGTCGTGCCCTTCGATCATCCGCCGGATCTCCTGGATCTCATCGCCATGAATCGTGGAAGATCCGCACACGATCTTGAATCCGTTGTATTCCGGCGGATTGTGGCTGCCGGTGATCATGATGCCGGCGTCCGATTGCAAGTGAAACACGGAATAATAAAGCAGCGGCGTAGGCGCCACGCCGATATCCCGGATCTGGCAGCCGCTGGCCTTCAGGCCGCACACCAAAGCGTTGCGCAGACGTTCGGAACTGAGCCGGCAATCGCGGCCCAGATTTACCCGATCGCCGCCATGCCGCCGCAGGTATGAGCCGACCGCACGGCCGAGTATTTCGACATCCACGTCGCGCAATTCAGCGTCGGCGACGCCCCGGATATCGTACTCGCGAAAGATGGCGGGGTTGAGCATCACGCACGAGTATAACGTGACGCGCGCGGCCGAAATTCTAGTTCGCCGGTTTCACGAATTTGGCGTCGTCGATGGGCACGTTTTGCTTCACTTCCTGAAGCTGAATGGTAAAACGCCCGTTGATCCGCGCCAGCGTCCAGCGGAATGCAACCTTCACGCCGTCCACTTCGCGATAGTCCGCATAATCGATCTGCGTGGGGCTGCGGCCAATGGGCGTGTCGGTGTAGCGGATCTGCCGCAGCAACAGGCCGGACAACTGGTCGAAGTAAAGCCTCACCGGCGGCTGCCCCTGTCGCGTGCAGATCACTGTATAAACGGCTTGCTCGCCGATCTTATCCGGACGTCCCACGCGGAATCCGCTGAAGATCTCCTTGACGTGCGTGGCGAAGTAGAAATCGGCGTCGAGCTTGGCGGCTTCGTTCTCCTGCCCGGACATATCGCGCGCCGGGCGCCCGGTACTCCCGAGCCAGCCGTTCTGCCCGTCGAAGGCGGTGATGCTTTCGGTCGTCCCATGCGTCACTGACATACGCTTATCCGGCGCCTTGGCAAAGACTTCGATGGCTGTTATGTGGCCCATGGCGTTGATGCCGCCCTTTGACACACGGCTGGAGATCTTATGCAGCGCTTCCGCTCCGCCGATCGCCGCGACATATTTATCGAGGATCTGGTCGGCCGTTGGAGCGGCAGTGGGGGCCGCAGGAGCCGCTGGAGAGTGCTCGGGTTCTGCATCGCTCGAAATCACTGGCGGCGTGCCGGCCGGGTCGTGGATCCCGTGATGGCAGGTATAGCACGTAACTTCCTTGCGGCCGCCGAAGCTCTCCTTATTAATAGCCAGCGTCATGGCGATCATCTTGCGCGCCATACCCTTAGCCGGCTTGTCGTCGGCCTCGAATTTGTGTTCCACATGACAGAACTCGCATTCCACTCCGAGCGATGCCGCGATGAATTGCATCGCGGGAAACACCTGATCGGCGGGCGTGCCCTGCAGAGCCTGAATGTTCTTGAAAGACTGCTCGGCAGTTTTGCCGGCGGGTGCGGGCTGGGCCTGCACCGATGCCGCCAGAGCCAAGGCGCACGCGAGTGCGGCGGCAGAGTGGAGAGTATGCGATTTGGAGTACATCTTTAGAGACTACCACCACACCGCCGTGTCGCCGGTATGTGCGAAAATGTGAAACGATTAGCGGTATCGGTGCACTATGCCCGTGGAGGAATTATGAGATTTGCCGGATTTACGCTCGCGTTAGCGGGCATTTTTGCAGGCAGCGCCCTGGCGCAAACGCCCACGGTCGGCGGCCTGTTGAACAACTACAGCTATACCCTGCCGGGATTGCCGAATTATGGCATTGCGGAAGGCTCGATTTTCGTGATTTATGGCACCAACTTCTCGTCTGCGAATACGCCCCTGCAAAGTCCGCCCCCGCCCACGCTCAATGGCGTGACCATTAACGTGACGGTTAACGGGACGACCACGCATCCGCTGTTTTATTACCTTTATCCGACTCAGATTGCCGCGGTCCTTCCCTCGGCGACGCCAGTCGGCACCGGCGCGATCACGGTGACCACCAGCGCCGGCACCAGCGCGGCGTTTCCAATCCAGGTGGTCGCGAGCGCTTTTGGTCTGTTGACTTCGAACAACGGCTCCGGGCCGGCGCAAGGCTATGACGCCAGTATCGACGCTAGCAATCAGTACATCTTATTCGGCTTTTCGGAGGCGGCGAATCCGGGTGACATCCTGGAGCTATGGGGAACCGGGCTGGGCCCCGTCGCGAACGATGCCACCTTGGTGCAAGTGAGCAGCCCGCCCCAAGTCTATATCGGCGGCGTGGCGGCGGACGTGTCATATGCGGGAAGGTCGTCGTACACCGGGCTGGATGAAATTTTTATCAAGGTTCCCTCCGGCGTTACCGGCTGCTATGTCTCGGTGGTGGTTCAGACCGGCAATTATGTCAGCAATTTCGGCACGGTTCCGGTGGCGGCCACTGGGCGCACTTGCACGGATGCATCCAATCCGATCACGAGCGCAATTTTGGACGGTCTCACGGAGTCGGGCAGCCTCAGTGCAGGGTTCATATCAATTAGTCAGTTAACTGAGCCGGGAATAACAGTTGGGGGAGTGACTGTCGGCGGCAGTACGATCGACACAAGCTCCGCCAGTTTCGCGAAGATCACAGCCTCCCAATTCAACGCAGGAGCTTTCGCGTCGGCATTGGGGTTTACGTCGATCGGCAGTTGTTATGTCGACACGTTCACCACAAGCAGCGCAACCACTACAAGCGCGCCTCTGGGATTTCAGTTCGTTCCCCTGAACGCCGGCCCCGACATCGATATCAACGGGCCGGACGGGGTCTTGGCCATGCCTTTCCAGACCTTAGACAACCTGGACACTTACAGTAGTCCGCTCGCTGGCGGATCGTTCATTCCCGCTGCCGGCGGCTCTTTTACGTTTAGCGGCACGGGTGGCCCGGATGTGGGAGCCTTCACCACGCCTGCCATCCAGATCGCGCCCGCGGTCACGTGGTCCAACGCGGCGACTATCTCGACCGTAACGCGCTCGAGCGGGCTGACTGTGAATTGGACCGGCGGGCAGACGGGCGCATATGTGGGCATCACCGGGGTTTCACTGACGGGCGTCACCACCAACGCTTCAAGCTATTTGGCCGGTTTATTCACCTGCCGTGTGCCGGCTTCGGCGGGCACCTTTACCGTGCCCCCCGCTGTCTTGCTGTCGCTGCCTCCAAGTTCTACCACTTCGGCAGGTGGCACAACTATCCCCTTAGGTTTCTTGCTATTGTCCGACGCCGCCGCGCCTGTGTCTTTCAGCGCGCCGAACTTGAACGTGGGGATAGTGGAGGCCAGCGTCGAAAACATTCTTTTTGTGACCTATAAGTAGCCGCATATCAGCCAGCACGGGGCAGGCGGACGTCTGCCCCAGTGGCTTGCCGAGCTTCTCCTGCTAGAGTAGAAGATCTGCATGAGATTGCTCACCGCCGTTGTAACCGTTTTGTCATTCAGTGGCTGGCTAATGGCTCAGTCGCCCGAGTCTTCGGCTCCGGCTCCCCCCAATTCCGACGCCCCGGCGTCCGAGAGCTGGAACCTGTATTATCAAGCTACGTCGATCGGGCAGAATCACGGCACTTTCAATGCTCCTTATACCGGCCCGCTGAGCCTGCAAGACTATCGTGAGGACGATGTATCCCTGACTACCACGCTGTTCTTCGATGCGCGGCTGGCCAATAATCTGCAGTTAGTCTTCGATCCCGAGATCGCCGGGGGCAGGGGATTCAGCAACGTCGATGGACTGGCTAACCCTTCGAACGGCGAATTGCCGCGGGTGGCCAGCGCCACTCCCAAGCCGTACATCGCGCGGCTTTATCTGACGTACGACTTCGGCTTCGGATCGGAGAAGGAGCATGTTGAGAGCGACGACAACCAACTGGCGGGCGATCGCCCATTGGAGCGCTATACCATCACGGTGGGCCGTTTTTCCCTCACGGATTTCTTCGACAACAATGCCTACACGCACGACCCGCGCTCGCAGTTCATGGCGTGGGCTGTGATGTACAACGGCGCGTGGGACTATCCGGCGGATACGCGCGGCTACACCTGGGGCTGGGTGCATGAACTGCACTTGCGCAACTGGTCGCTTCGATACGCCAGCGCTGCAGAGCCCAAAGTGGCCAATGGCGGGCGCTTCGACCGGCGTCTGTTGGTGGATCTGGGCACGGTTTTCGAAGAAGAACGGCGATACGGCTTGGGCAAACATCCGGGAGTCGTGCGCGTGCTGGAGTATTTCAATCACACGCATTCGGGCAGCTACGCGGCCGCCATCGCGCTAGGTGAACAAACCGGCACGACGCCCAACATCGACGCCGTCAAGCAGTACGGAGCGCTGAAGTATGGGTCGGGCGTGAACCTGGAGCAAGAAGTCGCGCATGATGTAGGGGTATTTATGCGCCTGGGGTGGAACGACGGCAAAACCCAGGATTTCGCTTTCACGGCCATCGATCGCCTGGCCAGCGGCGGCATATCGGTGAAGGGCACAAAGTGGAAGCGAAAGGACGATGTCGCCGCTACGTCCTTCACAGCCAGCGGCACTTCCGGCGTGCATGCCCTTTACCTGGCGCGCGGTGGCCTCGATTTTCTGATCGGCGACGGAAGGCTCAATTACGCCCCGGAATACGTTTGGGAGAGTTACTACAGCGCCAAGTTGTTCCGCGGTTTCTTCGCCACACTCGATCTGCAGCACGATACGAACCTGGCATTCAACCACGACCGCGGCCCGGTCTGGATTGAGAGTTTGCGGCTGCACACGGAGTTTGGGCTGCATCCCCTCTCCGCAAAATAGCCGGGCAAGCCGAAGAGCGCGCGATAATGGTGGTTTGATCCACTGCAAAATATTCCTGCCGGCGCTGGCCGTGGCCCTGTGGGCCGCCCCGCAGGCTTCGCCCACCGAGCCCACGTACTTCGTGCCCGCCCACCGTTTGCCGGGGATCGGCATTGACCGCCGGA
>JBEKTJ010000237.1:0-10209 GCA_049516155.1 Bryobacteraceae bacterium | reverse complement strand
TAGCCCGGGCGCCTCGGCCGGCGCCGCCGGGATCTCCACCCGCACCACCGAAGGAGTGCCTGCGGCGAGAATCTTGCCGGCAATGGGGCCGTAGACATTTCGTCCAATCCAGTCTCCTACCTGTGCGACAAGCCGCGCTTCGTCCTGTTGGCGCCGGT
Source organism: Bryobacteraceae bacterium (assembly GCA_049516155.1). GTDB lineage: Bacteria > Acidobacteriota > Terriglobia > Bryobacterales > Bryobacteraceae > Bog-159. The sequence goes on along the minus strand of JBEKTJ010000237.1, from coordinate 10,051 downwards.
CGGGCACAGCATGGTTGGCCAGAAACGAGCATAGGTCCAGGAAGCCCTCGTATTCGAAATCGCGCGGGTTGAGGCTGACTTCGTGGTCGGCCAACTGGTTCCCGTTGGCGTCCAGCAGGCGGCAATACCAATGATGGGCATCCCGGTAGTCGGAGATGGCTAGTTTCAGGAGCATGGGCCTTGGGGCGCTCTGCTCCCGATATTACAGCAAATCCATCCGGAGAGCACACTTGTAGCGTCTGTTAATATAGTGACGCGAAGGCGGCAAACGTTTCATTCTGGGAAAATGGCGAAAGTTGGTCAAGCATACAAGTTAGGCGCCCGGCGTCACGGCGTCCTCACTTCCTGGCGAAGTGAATCGGTTTGACTGGCATGGGAGCGTCCGGAATTCGCAACTCGGCCTGTCCGTCGCCAACCAGCTTCAGTTCGAACTTGAGCACGTCATCGCCGTCTTTTTCCTCAAACTTCAGCGTATCGCCCTGAACTTTCGGGTTGAGCATAGGAGATGGCTGATCCGGGCTGTCGGCCGAAACAGGGTCCTTCAGATCGCCGTTCTCGTCCACGTTGATGTTGCAATTGGCCGTTTCTCCGGAGATCGGGTCACCGGACTTCACAGTGATGGTGCAAATCACCTGGTCCTTAAACTTCGCTTGCCACGTACCGGCGAACTTCTCTTGCGCCGCGAGGGGCAGACAGGCCAGCACGGGCAGCGCCGCGAGCATGAATCTCAGCATGGCACGACCCTAGCAAATCGCCTGCCATTGCGTAAATCGAGCCGGCGCAAAGCGGTTGGCGATTGCCAACCGTGCCGGAAGGTCACATATGTGCGTCACAGATCAAGCGTGACGAGGGGTCGCATCTACTCGTGCCTGAGCGCGGTCATCGGATTCAGCCGCGCAGCGCGCCGCGCCGGGATATAGCAAGCCAGCAACGCCACCAGTGCCAGGAAGGCGGCGGTGCCGACGAAGATTGCCGGGTCGCCGGGCTTAACCTCATGCAGCAGGCTCGCCAGTACGCGCCCGGCGGCCACCGCGCCGGCGATGCCGATCGCGAAGCCCAATACCGCGAGGCGCATGCCATCCAGGATCACCCTGCCCAACACGCGGCCGCGGCTCGAGCCCAGCGATATGCGGATGCCGATCTCGCGCGTGCGTTCCGTGACCATGTAGGAAAGTACACCGTAAATCCCCACGGCGGCCAGCAGCACCGCCAGGCCCGCGAACGATCCGACCAGTAGGCTGAGGAACTGCTGCCCTTGGGCATTCTCGTCGATTACCTGGCTCATGGTACGCACGGAAAACAGTGGCAAACTGGCATCGGTCTGGGCGAGCGCGCGGCGCACCTCCGGCGTCAAACTCGACGGCTGGCGGGAAGTGTACAGCACTACAAACAGGCGCGAGTCGCCCGTAAAGGAATCGTAGGCTTCCGGTACGGGTTTGTGCGCCAGACCCCACTGGCGGACATCGTTCACGACGCCGATCACCTGCTTCCAAGGGCCGTGGTCGCTACCCTGCGAGAACATTTGGCCCAGGGGGCTGCGGTCGGGCCAGAAGGCCCGTACCATGGCTTGGTTGATCACCACCGGATAGACCATGGCGTCGGTTTCGGCGTCGGGCAATCGGCTTGCGTCGGGCAGTTTTTCGTAATGCGCGTCGAGTTCCTGCGCGCGCTGGACATCGGCGGGATCGAACAGGCGCCCTTCCAGCAATCGGATCCCCATGGCGCGGAAGTAATCCCCGCCGATGTTGTGACGCTCGACCAGCAGGTTGCTCCTCTGAGACGTCTGGCCGCGCAGCTTGACATAGTAATTGCTGCCGCCTTCGAGCGGCAAGTGATCGCTGACTGCGGCTGCGTCCACGCCGGCGATATGCGCGCATTTCTCCAGCAGCGACCGCGAAAATTCCAGTTTCTGCGCCCCGGTCTTGTATTGCGTTTCGGGCAAGTTAACCGCCGCAGTGAACACGCCTTCCGGACGCACACCGATATCCAGGCTCCGCAAACGTGCGAAGTCTTTCAGCAGCAGACCGGCGGAAACCAGCAGCAGCATGGAGAGCGCCATTTCGCCCGCTACCAGTACGTTGCTGGTGAAGCGGCGGCTCTTTCCGGGGCTGATCGCACTGCCCGCGCCGCCTTTCAACTCCTCGTGCAGATCGGGGCGCGACGTGCGCAAGGCCGGAACCAGGCCAAATAAGACGCCCGTCGCCACGGATAGCACGAAGGTAAACGCCAGCACCTCGCCATTGAGCTGGATGACGGTGAACTGCGGCAGGGCCAGGTTCTTGGCGTGCGAGACCAGCGCAATCAGGACCCACGCCAGCAGCAATCCCAGGGCGCCGCCGGAGAGCGACAGCAGCAGGCTTTCGGTCAGCAGTTGGCGCAACAACCGTCCGCGGGCCGCGCCCAATGCGCTACGCACGGCCATCTCCTTTTGCCGCGCGACGGCCCGCGAAAGCAGCAGATTCGCCACGTTCGCGCAGGCGATCAGCAGGACCAATCCCACCGCCGAAAGCATCATGATCAGGGAACCGCGGGAGTCACCCACCAGGTCGTCATGCAGCGCGACGGCCTCGGAGCCTACTTTGTCGTTGGAATCCGGGTAAGCTTTTTCCAGGCGTCCAGAAAGGATCTTCAGATCCGCGCGCGCCGCGCGCAGCGAGACTCCAGGTTTCAGCCGGCCGATGGCGTTCGCCCAGTGGCTGCCGCGATTGCCCATCCAGCTCTTGAAGGCCATGTCCAGCGGGATCCACATCTGCGTCCGGAACGGGAAGCGGAAGCTGGCCGGCATCACGCCCACGATGGTGTACTTCTCGGAGTTGAGCGCGATGGTGCGCCCCACTACTCCCGGATCTCCGGCAAAATGCTCCCGCCATAGGCCGTAACTCAGCACAGCCACATGGTCCCTCCCCGGCTGATCTTCGCCCGGCAACCAGGTGCGCCCCAGGATCGGCTGCACGCCGAGCAGACCGAAGAAGTTGGCCTGGGTCGGGACAGCCTCCACATGGTCCGGCCGGCCTTCGCCGCTCAGGTTCATGTCGCCCGACCAGCCAAACAGCGCCATATCCTGGAAAGTCTTGTTCTGCGCGCGCCAATCCAGGAAGTCCGGGCCGGCGAAGGGATAGTTGCCGGGGGCTGCTTCGGTCTCGTACAGCCGCACCAACTGGCCAGGATCGCGAAATGGCAGCGGCCGCAGCAGAATGGTGTCGATAATGCTGAATATGGCGCTGTTGGCGCCGATGCCGATGGTCAGGGTAATCGCGGCGACCGCCGCAAAACCGCGCGACCGAAGCAGATTGCGGACTGCATAACGCAAATCCTGTACGCAGGTGCGTATGAATTCCATCTTCCCGATCCTCCCAAAGCCGAAGAATGGCCCTACCTGGCCTGGAAAGCGGTTAGACGGTCTGGCGTGCCGGTGGTTTGCCTCTGTTAATATAGTGTCGCGAAGGCGGCAACCCTTTCATGACGAAACCACCCCTGAAGATCCTGGTCCTGGATGTCGGCGGCACGCACGTCAAAGCCCTGGCCACCGGCCACAAAACGTTCATCGAGATTCCCTCGGGGCCGGAGATGACTCCGCGAAAAATGGTGGCCGACGTGCGCAAGGCCATCGACGGCTGGGAGTATTCGGCGGCATCCATCGGATACCCCGGGCCAGTCGTCCACGGCAAGCCGGTCGCCGATCCGCATAACCTGGGACCCGGTTGGATCCGCTTCGATTTCCAGAAGGCGCTGGGGGTTCCGGTCAAGATCATCAACGACGCCGCCATGCAAGCTCTTGGGCACTACGAGGGAGGGCGCATGCTGTTCCTGGGCTTGGGCACCGGCCTCGGTTCGGCGATGATCGTCGACGGTGTGCTGGAGCCGATGGAACTGGCGCATCTGCCGTATAAGCATGGCCGCACGTATGAGGATTATGTCGGCCTGCGCGGCTTGAAACGGCTGGGCAAGAAGAAGTGGCGGCAGTATGTATTCGATGTGGTGAAGCGCTTGAAGGCGGCGCTCGAAGCCGACTATGTGGTCTTAGGCGGAGGGGACGCCAAGCTGCTGAAGAAGCTGCCGCCCGGCGCGCGCCGGGGCAACAACACCTACGCCTTCCGCGGCGGCTTTCGGCTCTGGCAGGAACCCAGCGAACGCCACAAACCGGTATGATACCGAAGAGGACGACGGTTATGATACGTGCGAGTTTGTCATCCGTTCTGTTCGTGATGGCGCTGCTTACCAGCGCTGCGAATGGCTTGGCCGCCGATGTCACGGGCAAGTGGAAAGGACCGATGGAGGGGACTGGCGCCGACGTGGTGCTCGATCTGAAGACCGACGGCGGCAGCGTCACTGGCACCATGTCGGATTCCGAGGGCAAGCCGCGGCCGATCGCCAAAGGGTCGCTCGACGGCGATAAGATCTCGCTCACGGTGGCGTCGGAATATCAGGGCAATCCGATCACCCTGCTCGTGACGGGAACTGTTTCCGGCGACACCATGAACCTGAAGATACAAACCGAAGACGGCGCTTGGGGCACCGACGCCGTAGTCAAGCGTGGGAGTTAAGCGCCACCGCTTCACGGCGTCATCACTTCCTGGCGAAATGAATGGGCCTGACCTTGACGGGAGCGTCCGGAGTTCGCAGCTCAGCCTGTCCGTCGCCAACCAGCTTCAGCTCGAACTTGAGGACGTCGTGACCATCTTTTTCCTCGAACATCAGGGTATCGCCCTGAAGGAGATCGGGTCACCGGATCTCACGGTGATAGTGCAGATCACTTGGTCCTTAAACTTCGCCTCCCACGTACCGGCGAACTTCTCTTGCGCCGCGAGGGTAGACAGGCCAACACGGGCAGCAGAGTAAGCGTGAATCTGGGCGTTAAACTCATGGCCCGACGATAGCAAAAGGTGGCGTAATAGCGCGGCAGCTTCTCGCGGCGCCCAGCGTCCGCCTGGGCAACAATACCTTCGCCTTCCGCGGCGGCTATCGTCTCTGGCTAGATCCGAACGAGTGCCGCAAGGGTTCAAACGTCAAAGCGCCACTACCTGCTCTCTCTCCCACCGGCGAAGCTTCCGGCAGGACGTGAGAAATTGTCCCACGCTTTTGGTTCCCGTAAGTTCTACGCATCCCTCATCTAAATCTTGATCGATTCCGACCCGTTCGAAAAACGGCTGAGCGGCGCTCACCCACGCAATGAATTTCAAATGAGCGAAGGCGTCCGCGATGAAATCCTTTACGGCCGCGTTTTTCAGCAACAGGCTGGTCCCCTCTTCGGACGGTAGTAGCGCTACAGCGTCATACAGGACCGATGGTCCGCCGCCTATTTTTTCATTGACCTCGAGATGCGTTCCGTCGTTCGCTTCGACACCGCCGATAGTAGGGGCGATGATTTCAAGCGTGGCTCCTTCCGCTTCCACCGCCTTCTTCAGCGCACCGAGTAATTCAGCATCGACTCCATTCGTTACTAACGCTCCGACCTTTCTTCCCGCGAAGCTCTTTGGCGGATTGAGTGCGATGCTCAAAGCTTTCGATGGCTTCAGGTCCTTTCGAGGCGCGACCGCCGGCTGTATCGCGATCACCTTTTCGCGAAGTCCGAGGCCCTGCGCCACGCGATCGGCTAGCTTCGCGTCGATGTGTGGAAGGTGGGAAGCCAACCGCGCCCGAATATCCGTCCTTTGAACTTTGCTCAACTCGAAGATGAGCGCCTTCGCGATGTGCCCCTGCTCCACCTTGGTTTGGCTTACATAGAATTGGCGCGCCTGGCTGTAGTGGTCGGCGAAACTCTCGGAGCGTTCGCGAACTCTACGGCCTTTCTCATCCGCCGCGAACGAACGGAATCCGATCTGCGGGGATTCGCGCGGGCCGCCCGCAGCGCCCTCCCATGAGTTCGGTTCGTAATTGGCGCGCCCCTTCGGATTGACCATGGCCATATGGCCATCCTGTTGGAATGTATGGAACGGACACTTCGGAGCGTTAATGGGGATGTGGGTAAAATTGGGACCGCCGAGGCGCTTCACTTGGGTGTCCAGATACGAGAAGTTGCGCCCTTGCAGTAGTGGGTCGTTAGTGAAATCGACTCCCGGAACAACGTTGTTGGTGCAGAACGCGACCTGTTCCGTCTCGGCGAAAAAGTTGTCTACGCAGCGGTCCAAAACCAGGCGGCCGACCCGCCGAATCGGAACTTCCTCTTCGGGGATCAGCTTGGTTGCGTCCAGAACATCGAAGGCAAATGCATCCGCAAACTTGTCGTCGAACAGTTGCAGCCCTAACTCCCATTCCGGGTAGTTGCCGCTCCGGATGGCATTCCATAAGTCCCTGCGATGAAAATCGGGATCGGCGCCATTGATCTTCACCGCTTCATCCCACAGCACGGATTGGAGGCCCATTTTGGGCTTCCAGTGGAATTTCACGAACGTGGATTTTCCGTCTGCGTTAACCAACCGGTAAGTGTGTACGCCGAATCCTTCCATAAAGCGGAACGAGCGGGGAAGGGTGCGGTCCGACATGATCCACATGACCATGTGCATGCTTTCCGGCATCAGCGAGATGAAGTCCCAGAAATTGTCGTGCGCCGTCTGAGCCTGCGGAAAGTCGCGATCCGGCTCCGCTTTGACAGCGTGGATAAGGTCCGGGAACTTGATGGCATCCTGAATGAAGAATACCGGGATGTTGTTGCCCACGATGTCCCAATTGCCTTGTTGGGTGTAGAGCTTCACGGCGAAACCGCGGACGTCGCGCGCCAGGTCGGCGGAACCCTTGTTCCCTGCGACGGTGGAAAAGCGGACGAAAGCCGGCGTTTTCTCACCCGCGCGCTGGAATAGATCCGCCGAGGTAATGCCGGAAAGCGATTCGTAATTTTCAAAGAAGCCGTGGGCGCCGAAACCACGCGCATGCACGACGCGTTCGGGAATCCGTTCGTGATCGAAATGGAAGATCTTCTCGCGGAGATGAAAATCCTCCAGCGTAGTCGGGCCACGGGAGCCGACCTTGAGCGAGTTTTGATCGTCAGAAACTGGGGTTCCCTGCTGTGTAGTGAGAACCGGTAAGTCCCCGGCCGCGGTTTGGTGGGTTTCGCCGCCGTTGCCGCGCACTACTTCTTCTCTCATCTGCTTTTTCTGCTTCATGTAGGTTTTGTACCGTCGGAAGTCTGTTTGCACGTGCGGCTCCAAAGCGACGATTACTACTTGAATGGCCTCTCCAGCTTTCAGCGATAGAGCGCCAAGGTGGCCTGCGCGCCGGCTACTACTTTGGCCCGCAGGTCTGAAGGCTCGATAGCCTCGATCTGGCCGCCGAAGCTTAGCGCGAACTGCACGGCTTCCTCTTCCACGTCGAAGCGCAGCCGCACACGCACCGCTTGCCCATCGGCGGCGGCGGCTTCCTCTTCCAACCGCCAACCGCGGTAGCGCACCCACTGCATTACGCCGGGGCTGGCCAGAAACGTGGCGTAATAGCGCGGCAGCTTCTCGCGGAACTCGGTCGCCGAGCGCTCCCAATAGACTGCCAGATCGAATCCGGCAAGCTGCTGGGCGGGCTGATCGAGAATCGCCGCTTCCCGGATGCGCGATACGCGGTAGGTGTGGGGCTCATCCTGCAAGGGATCAGTGCGCGCGATCAGATACCAGGTGCTGCCCTTGGCCACCAGCCCCAGAGGGTGGGCGATGCGCTCGCCCGGTTCGCCCATTACGCGGCTATAGATGAAGCGCACCTGCAGCTCGCGCCAGAGCGCATCCAACAACACCGGCAGGCAAGCCACGGATTCCGCCGGATCGCGCCAGCCGCGCGAATCCACCAGGATGCGCTGCCGGGCGAAATCGGCATGCTGGCGGGAGCCGGCCGGAAGCGAGGCTTGCAGCTTGATCAGCGCCGCGTCGGCCTGCGGACCCAAGCCCAGATCCGCCATCAGCCGTGGAGGCCGCGCCAGAAACAGCGATCGGATCTCGGCCGCGCTGAGTCCTGTGAGCGTTGTCCGATAGCCTTCGAGCAGGCTCCAACCGCCGCCCGCGCCGCGTTCGGCCAGCACCGGCACGCCCACGCCGCTAAGCGCATCCATGTCCCGCAGGATGGTGCGCTCGGAAACTTCCAGGCGTTTGGCGAGGTCGCGGGCGGTCACCCGCCGGTGTACCTGCAGCAGGAGAAGGATGGAAAGCAGCCGGTCGGCGCGCATAGAAAAACTTTAGCAGGCGAATATGACAGAGGCTGTCAGGAATGGCCGGTTACATTGCTGGACATGAAACCTTTACAAGGAACGATTGCAGTAGTGGGCGGATCCAGCCGGGGCGCGGGACGAGGCATCGCACTGGCGTTGGGCGACGCAGGGGCTACGGTGTACGTCGCGGCGCGGACGTCGCGCGATGGACCTAAACCGGTCGATGGCGCGCCGGGCACCGTGGAAGATACCGCAGAGGAAGTCTGCGCGCGCGGCGGCCAGGGCATTCCGGTGCGCGTCGATCTGAGCAACGAAGAGGAGACGGCCGCGTTATTCCGGAGGGTGGAACAGGAGCAGGGCCGGCTCGATCTGATGGTCGACTCGGCTTGGGGCGCGAATGCCATGGCGGAATGGTCCAAGCCGTTCTGGGAGCTGAGCGCCAGCATCTGGCGGGACACGACCGCTACCATCAACGCCGCGTGGCTGACCAGCGTACATGCCGCGCGGATCATGGTGAAGCAGCGGCGCGGCATCATCATCCACGTGACCGACAATTTGCATCCGGATACGTCGGCATATCGCGGACAGGTGCTGTGGGATGTAGGCCACGAGTTTCTGAACCGGCTGGTGATGGGCTTGAGCCGCGAGTTGAAGAAGTCGCAAGTGACTGTGGTGGGGCTCAATCCGGGCTTCATGCGCACGGAGCGAGTGATGATGCACATGGCCACGGACGAGATCAAGAAACAGTTCCGCTTCGATTTGAGCGAGTCGCCAGAGTACATCGGGCGAGCGGCGGCGGCTTTGGCGGCCGACCCGGAGGTCGTTCGCAAGACCGGGCAGTTGCTCTGGGCGGCGGAATTGGCTAAGGAGTACGGTTTCACGGATGTCGATGGGCGGGTGATTCCTTTGTTCGATCCTAATGCGCCGGTGCAACCGTTTCCGTCTTGAGAGACAAGACAGGCCCGGAGGCCTGTCCTACATACACCTCGATCCACTGGCCATGGCGCTGCCAGCGGGCCACCGGAGCGAACGGCCTGCTCCGCATTTCCGGAATGGTGAGATCCGGCTGGTAGCCGTAGAAGCGGCGCCACATGTTGCGTACCAGAGCGATGTGGGTCCAGCTCCATTCCGGTTCCCACATGCGCGAGAAGAAGATCAAGACGCGCGCGTCACGCTGCCAATCGGGCGAATCCACACTGTGGGCGGTGAAATCCGGCAGACTGTGGACGGGCATCGCGCGGTGAACGTAGCCGAATTCGGGGCGGCTCAGCGCGGCGGTGAGAGGCCACACGGTGGCGATGCGCTGGCCCGGATAGTCTCGCTCGACAAATTCCGCGGCGGTCTGCTGCAACTCGACGAAGTCGGTAAAAGCCAGGTTGTTTTCGAAAGGGAACGGATAGGGCGGATTCCAGAAATTGCCCGCGATCAAGCCTGCCAGCAAGGCTGCCTGACAGGCAAGTTTAAGCGGTCCGTTGTAGACGGACATGGCGGCGGCCATGGCAATGTAGACGATCGGCAATACGGGGAGCAAGTAGCGCTCGAGCATCGCGCCGCCCACGGCGCTGAGGAATAGGACATGCATGCCGATCATGAGCCAGGCTATGCGCCAGGCGCGCGTCGCGAAAATCGAGCGGCTCGAGGCCAGCAGGATGGCGATGGTTCCGATCCAGTGGAAATCCTGAAAGAACAGATAGTAGAGGCGGCGGCCCAATGCGAAGGCAAAGCGCACCGGGTGGAGCGGGTAGTACAGGTTGTACCGGGTGAATTCGGCGTTGCCGAACAGGTGCCCGGTACCACGGGCCAGGATCAGCAGCCAGCAGCCGATGGCGCCGAAGGGCAGCAGAAACCAGGCGGCCTCGCGGCTGCGCTTTTCAACGAGCAGCCAGATGCCGAACAGCAGCGGCGCCAGGAGTCCGGTTTCCTTCACCA
>JBEKTJ010000236.1:0-13917 GCA_049516155.1 Bryobacteraceae bacterium | reverse complement strand
ATCGCGCCGTAAATCCCTGCGGAACAGAAGCGAGTCGGAGGCGACGATCCCGACACCAGCCAACACCATGGCCGCCGAGGTGGTCGCCATGCTGATGATCAACAGCTTCTGCTTGATCGGGATGTCGCGAAAAGTAGGCATAGCCGGCGTCGTGTTAACTCATTCGACGGATTTCGCTACATTTAACAGTCTCGAACTCAGCTTGATCCCGGCACTCTCCGCGCCGGCCTGATTGATCTCGAACCGCACGCGCCGGTTTTCAAGCACAAAAGCGATCATGCCGCCGTCGCGTATAAAACCTTCCCCCTCGCCGATGGTCAGAACTCCGGGTCCCAAGCTGGGTAGAATTTTGGGGATGTCCTTTTCAGATCTGCCGATGAACAGCAACTGGCACGATTTCGGCTGGGGAGGGTGCTTGATCCTTTGGGTCGCAACTCTGCGGCCGTTGACCACCTCTCCGGCCACGATCTGATCCAGAGCGCTCCCGAAAGGGTCGTCTCCGAAAATGCAGATGGAAATCGGCGAATCCGCGGCCGCGAATGCCGTCGCCGGCCATTCAACGAATTTAGTGAAGTTCAGCACAAATACCGCCTTCACCTGGTATTCCGACGGTTCATCCGCCGCCAGGCTGGAGCACGGCAGTTCCAGGCTGAGAGCCGCAATCAGGCAGACCGAAATCGCGGAATGGCGTAGCAACCGGCCGGACCGGTCCCTTGATCGGCGGAAGCCGTTCCGGGTCATTTGATCCATGTCAGTCTTGCATAGGCGCCTCTCACAATGCCAACCGGTCCGTTCTCCAAATGCCACGGTTGGAAGAGATTCTGCCCGACTAACGAAAGTTCGAATTGACGGCTGAATTGCCAGCCAAAGCGGACATCGGCCGTGGAATAAGCGGGGACTGCGAGGGCCGGCAGAGCGCTCACGAATCGATAGGCAAGATCCAACTGCAGCTTCTTGGTAAGGTCGAACGCAGACTGCACGGAAACTTGATGCTGGGGACTGGCCCCGGAGATGGACGCGGGGGCCTCGACGTTTTCAGTGTCGTGCGCGGATCGATAGACGTCCATATGCAGATACGAATAAGAGCCGCGCAGCCGCCAAAAGTTGGAAGGCCTCCATTCCGGAGCGACTTCCACGCCCTTGGTGTAGGCTAGCAGACCGTTGCCGAATTCCGCCGGCAACAGAAGATGCGTGGGGGGCGGCTCATCTTCGGTGTAAGGCGCGCCGGTGATGTCTTCGCTTTCGAGATCGTGGTAGTGGTTATAGAAGGCCGCGATATCCAGATACAGGGTCTTGCCGAGGATGCGGCGGTAGCCCAATTCCGAGCCATTGAGCTGTTCCGGCGCGAAGTAAGAATTGGCGTTGAATCGCGCCAGAAAGGGGGTGCCGTTCTTCAGTATCGCGACTAAGCCCAGGAGATAGAAGTCCTCCTCGGCGTCGGAAGGCGTGCGCAGGGCGTGCGTAAGGGCGGCCCAAACGGTTTGCTTTTCGCTCGGCGTCCACAGCAGCCGGACACTCGGTTGGGGAGCGATGCCGGTAAAATTCGTGCGCACCAGTTTAGTTCCAAGGATCAAAGTCAGGCGGCGATCCACCAAGCCGATTTCATCCTGCACGAACCCGGTAAAGAGATAGTCTGTCCGCTTAAGCGGAAGGAATTGCAGCCCTGAAACCACCTCGGTGTCGTCAACCGGATCGACACGCGCTCCCAGTCCCCATGAAAGCTGTTGGCGGAATGGCAATCGCACGCGCTGCAGGAAATCGATGTCGAAGGTATTGCGGATCTCCGCAAAGTTGGCCCCTTGGCGATTAGTGCGATCCCAGTAAGCTTGTAAATGGATATCGTTGCCGTCGTTGACGACTCTTTCCCAACGGGCCATCACGTTTTCGCCGGAGAGCAGCGCGTTGGAGTTTATAGTCTGTGAATACGGCGGCGTATAACTGGTGGCCCCGACGCTCTCGCCGGCTTCCTCGTCGTACACATCGCCCTGCAGGGTAAACGTGTCGCGATTATGCTCTTCCCAGTCCAGACGAAAGCCGGCTTGGGCAGCGCGCCAGTCGTCGTAATTCTGCCCTGGGTCGTGTTCGGGGCCGCGCGTAAAGCCTTTGCCGTAGACTCGATAGTTGAAGTCGTCGCCGTTGCCGCCCCCGTACCGGGCATTCAGGAAGCCCTGTTCAAAGTTTCCTCCGCCCGCGGAGATCAAGGTTCCCTTTGTCTCTTTGGCGCTCTTGGTGATGACGTTGATCACACCGTTCACCGCATTCGGGCCCCAGATGGTGCCGCCCGAGCCGCGGATCACTTCGATGCGGTCGATATCCTCCATCATGGTGTCTTGCACATCCCAATACGTCCCATCAAATAGGGGGGTATAGACGGTGCGGCCATCGATAAGCACCAGAACCGATCGCGTCAAATTGGTTCCAAAGCCGCGAATCCCGATCGACCAGGTATTCGAGTCGATGCGGGCAACCTCCACGCCGGGCGCGAGCCGCAGCGCCTCCGGGATGCAGGTAGCGCCGGACCGGCGAATATCCTCTCCGGTAATGACGAAGATGGCGGACGGGGTCTGAAAAGCCTTCACCGGCTCTTTGGAAGGCGTGGTTACTTCAATTTGCGACAGTTCTTCGAGGGTGAGCGTCTTCAGCGCCGCCACATCGCTCGGGCCTCCGGCGCCCGGCGGGGTCTGATCGCCCTTAACGAGCTGCCCAAACACGGCTAGAAAGCATAACACCCGCAATGTCTTCACAGGGACGAATCCCGTAGCGCCGTCGAAGATCGCATATTAAGCTCCAAGTTTATTACAAAGATTTCCCACTGACCACACCGCAAGGTCTTGCAGGGCGCTTACGCTTGCGGAAAGCCGCAGGTCTTTTCGAACCGCTACCAGCCAGCGCACATTATCCTTGATTTTCGATTCGGATACGAAGAGCAATCCTTGTGCCAAAATGACTCTGGCTGGAGCATGTTGGCGCCGCCCAGTATCCCGACAGGCCACTTTTGGACTCGACAGGGCAGGATGTTACCTAGTGTGCAGAAATTGTAGCGCGACTTCGCAGGAGGGTGCAGCATGGGGCGCCTCCGCGGGGCCTGCCCGCTCCAAGCGCTATGCTGTGATTATGCTGCCAGAGGCGGGGAAACCACAGACGGACGCGCTTGAGTCCGGCGAATTCCTATTGCACGCTTCTCACGATTTGAGGACCGCTCTGCGCGCCATCCGCGTGCATACCGATTTGCTTCTGAAGGATCGCCAAGCTGCGCAGGTACCCGGACTTGAAGAACGCCTGGGGTTCATTGTCGACGGCGCCAGGAAGATCGATTTGCTTGCCGATGGCATCGCCAGTTATTCGATTGCGTTGCAAATCCGCAGGGAAGCATTCCAGCCCGCGCCCCTGGATGTGCTGTTCCGGGCTGTCTTGGCGAAGCTCGATAACGAACTGCGCGCCAACCACGCCAACGTCACGAAGAGTAAGCTGCCGCGTGTTAGCGGAGACCCGGACCGGCTGATGGAAGTCTTCGAGAATCTGCTCCATAACTCTCTTCGGCACCGGAACGCGGCCCCGCCTGAAATCCAAATCAGCGCTGAAAAACGAGAGGATGAGTGGCTATTTACCGTTCGCGACAATGGCCCGGGTGTCGCGGCGCCCTACCTGGAGAGCATCTTCCGGCCATTCGTGCGCTTGCAGGGCAATCGGCTCCCGGGCCCCGGTTTAGGCCTGGCGATTTGCCGGACGATCCTGGAGCGCCACGGTGGACGTATATGGGCCGAATCCACGGACGACGCCGGAGGACTGTTCCGTTTTACTCTGCCGGCGGACTAAGTGCAAAACGGCGACGCTCAGGCGCCGGCGCTTTGCGCATTCCGGTCTTCGAAGGAACGAAGCTTGCCATGCAGGGTGCGCAGGCAAATACCCAGCACCTTCGCCGCCCGGCGCTTATTGTTGCTCGTGTGCCGCAAGACCAGGCGGATATAAGCCTCTTCAACTTCCCGCATCTGCGCGCCGGCGCGTATCGACAATACGTTCTCATCCTGATCCTGCGAATTCCGCAGCGACGGGGACTGCTGAGGTTGCGGTACAAACGATCCGGGAAGATGTTGAAGCTGGATCTCGCCTTTGCCCGCCACGATGACCGCGCGTTCGATGGTGTTTCGCAGTTCGCGGACGTTGCCCGGCCAGGAACCCGCTTCCAATCGGGCCAGCGCCTCCGGACTCAAGTGCGTCACGCGGCAGTCGTGCTTTTGATTCAGGCTCCCAATCAGTGCCGCCGCGATCGCTGAAATATCCTGCTTCCGTTCGCGCAGAGGCGGCAACGAAATGTGGAAAACGTTGAGACGGTAGTACAAATCCTCGCGCAAATGTTTTTCCTGTATGGCTTTTTCGGGCGAGCGGTTGGTCGCCGCCAGAACTCGCACCGAGATTGGAAGGTCGATAGCGCCGCCCAACCGGCGTACTTTCGACTCCTCAATCACGCGCAGCAGCTTGGCTTGCGTGGCCACTGGCATCTCGCCGATTTCATCGAGCAACAGAGTGCCGTTTTGGGCTTGTTCGAAACATCCTGCGCGGCGCGCCGCGGCTCCGGTAAATGCGCCCTTCTCGTGGCCGAATAGTTCGCTTTCCACCAGGCTCTCCGGCAACGCAGCGCAATTCACCGCCACGAATGGGCCGCCGCTTCGCGGACTGAGGCGATGAATGGCGCGCGCCACCAGTTCTTTGCCCGTGCCGCTCTCACCGGTGATCAGAACCGACGCGGTGGTCGGCGCGACTTGGCGGATGAGAGAGAAGACCTCCTTAATGGGCGCCGAATCGCCCACCATATCGCCTAAAACGCCCTGATAACTGAGTTGCCGGCTCAGGCGATCGGTCTCCTCGGCGAGGCGGCTCTGCTGAATCGCGCGTTCCAGAAGAGCCCGCATAACGCCTGGCTGCACGGGCTTTTCGACAAACCAGAAGGCTTTCAGGTCGTGCACGATGGAGATCGCCCGGTCGATGCTTCCGAAAGCCGTGAGCACGATTGTGGGCGTACGGTCGCCGTGCGCGGCCAGTTCCTTCAGCAGTTCGATGCCGTCCATACCCGGCATCATCAAGTCTGTCAGGATGGCATTTGCCGGAAACGATGCCAGCGTTTCAAGCGCCTCCCGGCCGTCCGCCGCTGTAGCCACCTGAAAACCGAAGGCCGAAACCATTTCGGCCAGATCGGACCGCTCACCCGCATCATCGTCCACCACCAATACCTGCGCAGACATTTCCATTTATTCTCCCCTTTTGCCCCTCGCCCATTCTAACGGAAAAAAGAGCGAACCGTGATTGTGACAGTTTTCACCACCCGCCGCCCTGTATGCAGTTGCTGCATTCGATGTAAGATTCTGCACGCTGTGCCCGCCACACGCAACAGCGAAGGCCCGCCAGATTGTCAATAGAGCCCTGCAATAGCCGGGTGGCGAATCGTCATGGCACGCGGATTGCCTAATCCCGTTGGGATTGCCTAATCCCGTTGCGTTTAGAGGCTCGATAGGAACATGTTCCGGCAAATTGAAGAGCGGTGCCAGTCGCGCCACGCCATGTTAGAGACCGGCGGAAGCCGCGAGCGCGCGGCGCTTCCCGTCTTACTGCAACGGCACCGGGCGGCTGTAGTCCACTTTCTGTACCGTATGGTACAGGACCAGGCCGTTGCCGAGGAACTCGCAATAGAAGTGTTCTTCCGGATTTATTGCTCTGCTGGCGAACGGTCCGGCCCCGCAGCCCAGCCGGCCACGCGATTGTTTCGCATGGCCACCGACCTGGCGCTGAAGGAGCTGCCGAACAAGAAGAACCAGGCGCCGCCGGGGCCATTGGCCGATGTCTTTGAAATGGCGAAACGTGTAATGGCCGCGATGCCTGGCAAACAGCGCGCCGCGGTGCTGATGCACAAGTATCATCAGATGGACCCCTTGCAGATCGCCAGCGTCCTGGATTGCACGGAACCAGTTGCAAGATCGTTCCTGCTTTCGGCTTACGATCGGCTACGCGAGTGGATGGCGCGGTATGAAGCTCCCCGGACCTGGGATTTTACGGCGCAGTAGTTCCAAGCTGCCCCGCGCGCGCGTTCGTGTCAGAATGATGGATTGTGGTCCTGCTCCAGAACGTATCGAAGCTGTACAAGCTTTACCGCCGCCCCGCCGACCGCCTGCGCGAATCGCTTCCATTCACCAAGCGCAAGTTTCACACTGACTTCTGGGCGCTGCGCGATATCGGCTTCCAGGTGGAAAAGGGCGAGACCCTAGCCCTGGTCGGACCAAACGGCTCCGGCAAGAGCACGCTGCTCCAAATCGTGGCGGGCATCCTGCAGCCCACCAAGGGGCGTGTGGTAACCCGTGGGCGCATCGCCGCGCTGCTCGAACTGGGTGCGGGCTTCAACCCCGAATTCAGCGGCCGCGAAAATGTTTTTCTGAACGGTGAAATCATGGGGCTGAGCCGCGCCGAAATCGAACGCGCCATGCCCTCCATCGAAGCCTTCGCGGAGATCGGCGAGTTTATCGCGCGCCCCGTGAAGGAATATTCCAGCGGCATGTACGTCCGCCTGGCCTTCGCCACCGCCATCCACGTGGATCCCGAAATCCTGATCGTCGACGAAGCTTTGGCCGTGGGCGATGCGGTGTTCGCCAATCGCTGCGTGCGCAAGTTTGAGGAACTCCGCGAACGCAAAATCACGGTGCTGTTCGTCTCGCACGATCTGGGACTGGTAAAGCAGCTTTCGAACCGGGCTATTCTGCTGCTCGACGGCCGCATAGAGGCGCAAGGCGCGCCTAGCGACGTGATCAACCGCTACATCGGGCTGGTGCTAGAAAAGCAGCAGGCTCGCCAGGAGAAGCAGCAGCGCTTCGAGGCCAGTTATCGGCACGGCGATGGAGTCAGTGAGATCCTGGGTGTCGATCTGCTGGGCGCCAGCGGCAAGCCCGCAACATCGGTGGCTGGCGGCGAGACTGTCACCGTGCGCGTGCGCACCCGCTTTCATCAGGCGGCTTGCGATCCCATGGTGGGTATCCTGATCCGCAACCGCATCGGCATGGATGTTTACGGCACCAATACGCGCATCGAGAAAAAGCACCTCGGCAGCTACCAGTCCGGCGACGAGTTGGAGGTGGATTTCAACTTCTCCTGTTGGCTCACTCCACAGCAGTACACGCTGACCGTGGCCACCCAAGGCCCCGACGGTTCCAGCCACGACTGGCTGGACGACGTCATCCCGTTCGACGTGGTGGATACGCGCGTGGCGGCCGGCGTGGCGAATCTGCGCGCGGAGATCGCGTGGCGCGCATCACGGTGAAGGTGCATCCGCGCGCCCGGTGCACGCGCGTTACCGGTCGCATCGGCGATGCATGGAAGCTGGATCTGGCCGCGCCGCCGGTAGACGGCAAAGCGAATGATGCTTGCGTGCGGTTCTTTGCGGACTTGGCCGGCGTGCCGCAATCGGGCGTACGGATCGTGTTGGGCTTATCGAACCGGACCAAAGTAGTGCAGATCGACGGAGCCTCGCAAGATCTGCTGGATGGCCGCCTGAACTCCTTGCTGAAGGCTCGCTAACACCATAATCTGCGCGTGGCCCATGCTGGTCTTTACTTGCTTTCCTCTCTGGGTCGCTCCGACACTTCACGTGACAGCGACTGCGATAACCTCGAATGGCGTTTTTCACTTTATTTATAGGACGGCGCGGATCGTGTTAGGCTTGTCAAACCGGACCAAAGTAGTGGAGATATGCGGAGCTGAAAACTCGCTGACACCATGATCTACACCGTAGTGTTGTCGATAATTGTCGCGGTGCTGCTGACCACCGCCGTGGTGCGCTCGCTCACCGTCAAGAACCAAGCCGATTTCCTGGTCGCGGGCCGCAAGCTCACCTGGCCCGTGCTCGTCTTCACCCTGCTTTCCTCCTGGATCGGCGCGGGCAGTCTTTTCGCCGGCGGCGAAAACGCCTATCTCAACGGCTTCTCCGCCCTCTGGCAGCCCGCCGGCGGCTGGTTCGGACTGGTCCTGATCGCCGTCATCGCCGGCCGCGCGCGCCGCTTCGCGCAGTTCACCGTGCCCGATCTTCTGGAAACCCGCTACAATACCGCCGCCCGCGTGCTGGCCACCATCGCCATCGTGATTTCTTACACCGTCATCACCAGTTACCAGTTCAAAGGCGGCGGCGATATTCTGACCCTGATCTTCCCCTCGCTCGATCAAAAGACCGGCATGAACATCATCGCCGCCTTCGTCATCACCTTTACCGCGCTGGCCGGCATGGCATCCGTCGCGTACCTGGACCTGATCATCGGCCTGCTGGTCACCATCATCGCCTTGATTTCGCTGCCACTGCTTCTGGCGCGCACCGGCGGATGGCCGGCCGTCCACGCTGCCTTGCCCGCCGATCATTTCACCGTGTTCGGACCGCTCGGCTGGGTGCATTGCCTCGGATATTTGCTGCCGACTCTGCTGTTGCTGATCGGCAATCAGGGCATGTATCAGAAATTCTTCTCGGCGCGATCGGAACGCGACGCCCGCTGGGCCGTCTTCGGATGGATCGCCGGCACGTTGGTGCTCGAAACCGTCATCATCACCATCGCCGTCATCGGCAGTTCCACGCTGCATACCGACCGTCCCCGCGAGATCATCCCCCTGACCGCGCGCATGCGCTTGCCTGAGGTGGTGGGCGCCATCCTGCTCGGCGGCGTTTTCGCAAAAGTGATTTCCACCGCCAACAATTACCTGTTCTCGCCCGCCAGCAACTTGATTCACGACGTCTACAAGCGCTTCATCGATCCCAGGGCCAGCGAGCGCCGTACCCTGATCGTCTCGCGTCTGCTGGTGATCGCCCTGGGCGCGTTCGCGCTGTTGCAGGCCGCCTACTTCGAGTCGATCCTGAAAGCCGCCCTGTACGCTTACACGGTTTATGGCGCGGCTGTCACTCCCTCTGTGATGGCGGTATTCTTTTGGAAGCGGGCCAACGCGGCAGGCGCCATCAGTTCCATCGTTTTGGGAACCGTCATCACCGTGGCCTGGCAAATTCTGGACATACAACGGCTGGACGCCGTCTATCCCGCGCTGGGTGTTTCCGTGCTGGCGCTGATCGTGGTCAGCCTGGCGACGGCGCCGCCTACCCGCGCCAATCTGGAGCCTTTTGAAAAATGAACATCGCGGCTATTCAGGAAGAATTGCAAAAGCAGAAGCTGGACGGGTGGTTGTTCTTCGACCATCATAAGCGCGATCCGCTGGCGTATCGGGTGCTGGGCTTTCAGCCCGCGTCCCACGTGACGCGGCGCTGGTATTACTGGATTCCGGCGGCCGGCGAGCCGCGCGGTTTGGTGCATCGTATCGAGTCGGCCCGGTTGGATTCGCTGCCGGGTGACAAGATCCGCTACTCGAGCTGGAGTGAGCAGACCGGCGGGTTGCGCGCGCTGGTGGGCGATGCGCGGCGCGTGGCCATGCAGTATTCGCCACTGTGTGCGATTCCATATGTGGCCATGGTGGATGCGGGCACGGTGGAGCTGGTGCGCAGCCTCGGTGTGGACGTGGTCAGCTCCGCCGAGCTGATCCAGCACTTCGAAGCGCGCTGGAGCGCGGAGGCGCTGGAATCGCACCTGGAGGCGGGCCGCCGCGTGGACCGCGTGCGCGCGCAGGCCTTCGAGATGGTCCGCGAGATCACCCGTGCGGGCGGCGTAACGCAAGAATTCGCGGTCGCGCAGTTCGTGCGCGATGGCTTCGCCAAAGCCGGCCTGTTCGCGGAGGATGGGCCGATCGTGGGCGTCAACGCCAACGCCGCGAATCCGCATTACGAGCCGACTGCCGAAATCACCTCCGAAATTCGCAGCGGCGACCTGGTGCTTCTGGACATGTGGGCCAAGCTCGATCAGCCTGGCGCGGTCTACTACGACATCACCTGGACCGGCTTCTGCGGCGACCACCCTAGCGAGGAAATGCTGAAGGTGTACGGCGTGGTCAGCGGCGCCCGCGACGCGGCCATCGCCAAGGTTAAGGATACTGTGGCGGCTGGCCATGAGTTGCGCGGCTTCGAAGTGGATGACGCCGCACGCGGCTTCATCGCGAGTCACGGCTACGGCAAGTACTTCGTGCATCGCACGGCAACGGAGCAAATATGGATAATCTGGAGACGCATGACGAGCGGCGGGTGGTGCCGTGGACCTGCTTTTCCATCGAGCCAGGCGTGTATCTGAAAGACTTCGGGATTCGGTCGGAAGTGAACATGTTTGTGGGCGAGACGGAGGCGCGGGTCACGGGGGAGATGCAGAAGGAGTTAGTTGTCTTGTGATGGCGCGTGCGCTGCACACTTCGCGGCGGCCAGGCAAACAGGCCGTATGCCCGTGATGGACACCACGGCATTGGCTCCCGTCTTGGGTCAAGGAACTGCCTGCAAGCGGACCCGCCGTCGTTCACGCCTCAGGGTTCCCCAAGCGCCGATTGAGTAATGCGGAACTTCCCCAGGGGATGGCTCTGCGATAATGGGGAGAGTTGCCGATTACCAATCCATCTTGCAGTGATTGGGATTCGTTCTTCAACGAGCGCCTGCGCAGATACATGTCTTGCCCGGAACCGGGGCCGCGCCAGAGGGCCAGCAAGGGTCTGAAGGCGGAGGTGCTTGAGTATTATGGTAACAGGTGCGTTATCAGTGGCAAAAGACCTGGGCTCGACGCGCACCATGTCAACGAAGACTCAAGCGATACGATCTTCGCAAATCTTGTAC
This sequence comes from Bryobacteraceae bacterium, assembly GCA_049516155.1. Lineage (GTDB taxonomy): Bacteria > Acidobacteriota > Terriglobia > Bryobacterales > Bryobacteraceae > Bog-159. The sequence goes on along the minus strand of JBEKTJ010000236.1, from coordinate 3,203 downwards.
CGGTCGCCGCCGGTTACAATAGTGGAATAGAACGCAATAAGACAACCACTCAGTTACTTGATGACCTCGATCCACGGGACCTCTGTAACACCGCCAGACAAGCCTTCGATGATAACGACCACCGAAGATCGTATGCGTGTAACAGGCTTGTCGCCCACCTATTCTTGCATCATTTAGACAAATGGACGAATGCCGCCGAAGCCCTGGTCTTCGCCTTGGCACAACTGCGTCGAGAGGGCCGCCCCGATCTCCTCCTCGATACCGCTGCCAGCTTTGCCGGACTGATCGCGCCGCATAGGACTGAGCCTCAGGCGTGGTATTGGAGCGCCGAATTCACGAGTCAGTTGTCGTTGGTGATGTACGACCACGCGGACCTCCCAACCGCGATGGCACTTGCCGAGGTGACATTGCTGCTCTCAAAGAAAGAGCTCGTTCCTCCTCATCCCTCTGAGAATCAACAGCGTCTAGCCCGAATGATCAAACGCTTCGTCCTCGCTCACACTCCCACGGCCCAAAGTACGCGCGAGCGAACCAGTGCCGACCTTGTCAGCAGAATTGCAGAAGCGGAAGCGAGCGCGAAGCACGACCCGCAGGCCCGCCTCAGCGCACAATTTACGCGCGCCACGCTTGCAGCGGGCGATGGGTAAGACCAGTTCAGCAATCGACACGGCTATTGAATCCATTGGTAATACGAGAGGAGGCGACATTTGGACCATCATTGGGCTGCACATGGAGCTGGCCCTCAACTTCATTCAGAGCCAAGATAGGAACAAAGCGGAATTCCATTTCGAACGCGCAACGGACCTCGCAATTACACATAAAATCAAGTTAGCCCCAGTTCCGGTGGCTGGGAAGCTGGTCGACCCGCTGCCTATCCTCGCCAAAGCCAACCTTCGTGTGTCAAGACCAGAGAAGTTCATGCGCGGCCCAAACCCATTCTCAACGTCAACAATCTTGTCGATTATGGCGGCGTTGCCCGACCTGCGGGAATAGTTTCCCTTTCGACAAATACACAGACGGGCGGCGAGCGGCGAAGACGAGGATCCTGACTGGAACCGCCTAGCGAGCGCGAGACACATGCAAGGAACCAAACAATTCCTCCATATGGGGGACATGGGACAGCGGCCATCAGGATTCCTCCGGCGAGACAGAAATGTATTTACTCCAGTAGTTGTCGCACGCCGTACGCGAATAGCCAAACGCCGCCGAGGGATCACCTCAACCATATCAACGCTCGATATAATCAATGTATATGAAACCGCTCCTGATCCAGTTGGACGAGCCCACCCTTACGGCATTGAACCGCATTGCGGCGCCTGGAAAACGCCAGCGGTCGGAGTTTGTGCGGCAAGCCATTCGAAAGGCGATCCGTCAAGCCGAGTACCATGCCATGCGCGAAGCCTACCGCAAACAGCCCGATTCGATCTCGGATGCCGACGACTGGTCCACCGCCGAGGCCTACAAACCGTGAGGCAGTTCGAGATTTGGTGGGCGGACTTGCCCGCGCCTGCGGGCCGCCGCCCCGTGCTGCTGCTGAGCCGCAATGACGCCTATCAATATCTGAACAAGTTCATCGTCGCCGAGATCACCACTACCGTCCGGGCCGTCCCAGTGGAGGTCAAACTGGGTCGGCGCGAAGGGCTGCCGTCAGCATGCGTCGCCAACCTCGATAACGTCCGCACCGCCGCGCGCCAGTGGCTGGATTCCCGGGCGGGCGCTTTAGCGCCATCGCGGCATCGCGAGGTGAAACGGGCATTGGGATATGCCCTCCGATGGGAGGAATTGGCCGGCTTAGACCGGAGTCCTTTCCATTGACTCGCAGGCCGTCCGGTCGAAAATGTCGGGCCGGCTGCTCTTCGCTGGCATTGTGCTGCTGACGGCAGCCATTATGCCGAGCGGAGCGGCCCAGACCGCAGTCACTTGATGAGGTTCCGGCGCCCCCGAGCCGTGGGCGGTAGCTTCTGTGGTAGATTTGCCCTCATGCGGATACTCTTCGTTTTCTGTTCGGTCGCATCGCTGGTGCTCGGCGCGAGTTTGCCGACCGCCCCTCCGGAACAGGCTGGTTTCTCCAGCGATCGCCTGAACCGCATTAACACGGTGATGCAGGAACACATCGCCATTGGGCGTCTGAACGGCGCTTCCGGCCTCATCGCGCGCCACGGTAAGGTCGTCTTCCGGGAGACCTGGGGTTCTTATAAGCCCGACACCATCGTGCGTATGTACTCCATGACCAAAGCCATCACCGGCGTCGCCGCGATGATTCTTTATGAGGAAGGCAAGTTTTCGCTCGCCGATCCGCTATCGAAGTACCTTCCGGAGTTCACCAAGATGAGCGTGGCTCAAGAGTCGTTTGACGCCGCCGGCCACCGCACATACTACACCGTTCCCGCCGATCGTCCCATCACGGTCCGCGACCTGTTCCGTCACACCAGCGGTCTCGACTACGACGGACCGAAGGATGAAAACGGCGAGCCGGCTTACAAGAAGCTGGGTGTGACGGGCGGAAACGGGTGGGTGCCTTTCGATTTGGGCGAAGCGGTACGCCGTCTGGCTACCGCCCCTTTAAACCACCAGCCTGGCACGACGTTTCACTACGGCTTCTCGATCGACGTGCTGGGCCGTCTCGTGGAGGTCCTCTCCGGCAAGCCGCTCGACCAGTTTTTCGAGCAGCGGATATTCGGTCCGCTCGGTATGAAGGATACCGCCTTCTTTGTGCCGGAAGAAAAATGGAATCGTCTGGCGGTCCTTTACATGCCTAAGAAGGGCGGCGGCATCGAACCTTCCACGTCCCCCGCGCAAGAGAACTTCAAGCGGAAGCCAACGCTGCTATTAGGCGGAGCGGGTTCGGTATCGACTCTCGACGATTATGCGCGATTCGTCACCATGCTGCTGAACGGCGGCGAATTGGACGGCGTGCGCATTCTCGGCCGCAAGTCGGTCGAACTCATGCGCAGCGACCACCTCGGCACCCTCGCACGCACCGGCGGCATGCCGGGGGAAGGCTACGGTTTCGGCTTGACGTTCGCCGTGAATCTGGGTCCTGGCAAGTCGCCGAACGTCGGCTCGGAGGGCGAATACAATTGGGGAGGCGCGGCGGGAACCAGCTTTTGGATCGATCCCAAGGAACATATGGTCGGCGTCTTCCTGGTCAATGTCCTGCCCAGCAACGAAGTCGTGGCCGCCGGCCAGTTCAAGCGGATGGC
>JBEKTJ010000235.1:0-10698 GCA_049516155.1 Bryobacteraceae bacterium | reverse complement strand
CGCGCACGGAAAGCGCCTCGGTGCGGAGCAGCCGGTGGCGCGATATCGGCCGCCACGAGGCGCTGCGATGAACCCGATCGTCGCAGTCGAGCCCGGCGTCTATTCAGTCCTCCTGGACGGACGGAGTTATGAGGCCCGCGTGGAACAGGCCGGCGATTGCACGACCGTGTTCATCGATGGCCACCGATTTGAGGTCGAGATCCGCGACCCACGCCGCCGGTCGCGCCTGACCGGAAGGCGAGGCGTCGAGGGCCGTCTGAATGTGACTGCGCCGATGCCCGGTAAAATCGTGCGACTCCTGGTTACGGAGGGAGAGACGGTAGAGGCCGGCCAAGGTTTGTTGGTAGTCGAAGCCATGAAGATGCAGAACGAAATGAAAGCGCCGAAGGCCGGACGCGTTGTTTCGCTTACCGCGCGGGAAGGCGCCACGGTGGCGGCAGGCGATGTACTGGCTGCGATCGAATAGCACCAGCCTCGCGCTCTGGGCGCTGCTGGCGTGTTACGCAGCCGCCCGGGTCTTGCAAGCCTTTGCCGGCGCGGTCCCCATCCGAGTCATCGTCTTATTTCACGTGCTTCCTCCAGCTTTGTTTGCTCTGATCCACGGCGCGATGCGTTACCGGCTTTGGGGTATTGCCGCTTTTACGGCCATCTGCCTGTTGGTTGGTAACGGGTTTGAGAATCTGAGCATCCTAACCGGCTTTCCGTTTGGGCATTACTACTTTACAGATCTGATGGGACCGCGAGTTTTCCACGTTCCCATCTTACTCGGGCTTGCCTATGTTGGAATGGGATACCTATCGTGGACGCTTGGATGCCTGACGATAAGCGGCGCCCGCGGTATCATCGCGGGAGCGCGGCTCGTTACGGTGCCCGTGACCGCGGCCTTCGTCATGGTAGCCTGGGACCTTTCGATGGACCCGGTCTGGTCCACCATCATGCATTGTTGGATCTGGCTCCACGGCGGAGTCTATTTCGGCGTGCCTGTGAGTAATTTCCTGGGCTGGTATCTGACCGTATATGTTATCTACCAGTCGTTCGCGCTCTATCTATGGGAGCGTCCAACCGATCGCCGTCCGCTTCCGTCGGGCTACTGGCGGATGGCAATCCTTTTTTATGGAGTCTCCGCGGCGGGAAATCTGGCGCTCATTCCGCGCGCGGGGCTCTCATTTGTTTCCGATCCGGCGGGAGCGCGGTGGAGGGTGGGCAGCATCGTCGCCGCCTCGGCTCTTGTCTCCATTTTTGTCATGGGAGCATTCGCTCTGTTTGCATGGAAGCGGCTTGGCGTTCAAGAAGTCAGCCCTTCCAGGTGAGGTCTAATGTGCCGCCCAGGAACGCGGCCAAACGCTCGGCTTCCTGCCCAGCCGCCCGGCGGACCCAAACCGGAGCTTTGACGAACGGCTCGATCGCGACTTCGATCCGGCTGCCCTTGATTTCGTGGCGCCAGATACCCTCCATGCGGCCATTGACCAGCAGGACCGGCGAGATCCAGCCTTGCGGCCGGTAAATTCGGCGCCGAAAATCGCCCGGCAGCAAGTGCTCGGCGTGGTGCGACGCCGCGACCACATATTGATCGAAGCCCGGCAGCAGCCTTACCAACCGGCTTGGAGGAAGCTCGCGCAACTCGCGGACATGGGAGGTGAGCATCCATGCCTGCGCGCCATCCAGGTCGACCGGCGTCACCTCCTCGCCCAGCGCAGCGATCCATTGCCGGGCTGTGGCAACACTGCTGCTGCCGCCCCACCAGCGCGCCAAATCGTGATACGTGGCCGGGCCGTGCGCCTCAAGGAAGCGGCGGGTGACAGCGGCCGTCGCGGCCACCGGATCGACCACCGGACCCACAGGGCAACCCGACGCAGCCAGCCAAGTGTCCGGCCGCGTGAAGCGGACGCGCTGGCCCACGCTCGGCCCGAAGCACAACCGGCCAGCGAACGCCGCCGGCCTCAGAATGGTGCCCCAACTGCTCTCGCCGATTTTGGCGCCGAACGCGGCCGATCCGATCAGGCGTCCCACCTCGCGCGCCAGCTCTTCGCGCGTCAACAGCCGGCCTTCCAGCGCGGTAGCCACGGCATCTGTCAAGCGGTTGAGTTCCTCCATCGTGATCCCGAAATGCTTCTGCCACAATGCGGGCCTCTGATACCGGCGGCTGGTGCTGAGGGCGGCGTGCCACAAGGGCAGTTCTACTGCGGGAAGCAGATGCAGCGTGCCTCGCATGGCCCAGGTTTTCACCAGAGTGCGGTCCTCCCACAGCGCCTGCTGCACCTCCCGCCGGTCCAGGTCTTCGACCCTGGCCCATAAGGTCAGCTCGGCCGACGACATCACTTGGGCATGCAAGCCACACAGGCGGCTGGCGACCGCCAGCATGCTGCCGGCGGGCGCGCGCCGATCCAAGTGATGACGTCCGCTGCGCCAAGCCGCCGCCCGTGCCCAGGTCAGTTTCAAATGTTGCCTTTCAACCCCAGCGCATCGGCGCGGGCCTGCATGGCCTGCACGCAGAAGGCGATGTGCTCGTCGAGTTCCAAGCCCAATTCGCGTGCCCCATTCACGATGTCCTCGCGGCTCACCGAGCGCGCGAATGCCTTGTCCTTCATCTTCTTGCGCACCGATGCCGTATCCACTTCTAAAACGCTGCGATGCGGTTTCACATAAGAGACGGCGGTGATGAAGCCCGCCAATTCGTCGCAGGCGAAGAGCGTTTTCTCCAACGCGGATTCGCGCATCACCCCTGTAAAATCCGCATGCGAAAGTATTGCGCGCCGGATTTCCTCGCTCACGCCGCGCTCCGCTAAAATCGGCTCGCCCTTCGTGGGATGGTCCGGAAGCACGGGATGAATCTCCCAATCGAAATCGTGCAGCAGAGCGGTGACGGACCATTTCTCTTCGTCTTCGCCGAGCTTACGGGCATATGCGGCGACGCACGCTTCCACCGCCAGCGCGTGCTTGCGCAGCCCTTCCGATTTTGTGAATTCGTGCAGAATCTCCAACGCCTGTGGCCGGTTCATTCCATCTATGATAAAACATGAGCCGCATGACCCAACCATTTCGCTTCGCCTTCCTGTTACTCTGCGCACTAACCGCGGCGCCTGTTTGGGCGCAGCCGGCATCGCTCAAAGGGCTGGGTGAGGACGCCACCTTCTACCTCTACGTGAATGAAGACCGCGTCGGCACGATCAAGACCAAATGGCTGCCTGGCGGCTCCTATCAGAACGACGCCACCCTCGCCATGGCCGGCCAGACTATGACCGTCTCCACTTCTATTGCGGTAGACGCGGATGGCTTATGGACTCAATTCACCGCCGCCGCGCCGGCAGGCGCCGCGACGTGTGTGCGCGAAGGCAATACCGCACGCCGCACGCTTAAGGATAAGACCACCACGTTTGGCGTCGCGTCCGATGCACGCCTTTTTGACAATTACGGACCGGCATTGATGAGTCAGGCCGTGCGGCTTTACGACCGCGCGAAAGGCGGCAAGCAGCCCTTCCCGCTGATCGTCCTGCCCGGCGCCGATATAGAAGCGTCTCTAGAATTCAAGGACCAGGTCGAGCGCACCGTGGCGGGCAAGGACCTTACTTTTCTCCGGTACACTTACTCGCTGACCGGCATCGACATCACCTTGTGGACCGACGCCGATGGCCGGGTCTATCTGGGTGAAGTGCCCGTCCAGCATGCCGCATACGTCCGCGAGGGATATGAGACACTGCGCAAAGAGCCGGTTTCCGATCCGCTGATCTCGCAGCCGAAATTCGAGGTGAAGGTGGAAGCCGCCACGAAGATCGCGATGCGCGACGGCGTGAAGCTGTCGACCGACATCTACCTGCCGCAGACCGAAGCCAAGGTTCCGGTGATTCTGATCCGCACTCCTTATAAGAAGGAAATGGGCGAGATTCAAGGGCGCTATTACGCCCGCCGAGGCTACACGGTTGCCATCCAGGATTGCCGCGGCCGCTTCGGATCCGAAGGCGTATGGGAGCCGTTCATCAATGAGCCGAAGGACGGCTACGACGCCATCGAGTGGCTGGCCGCGCAGCCGTGGTCGAACGGCAAAGTCGGCATGATCGGCGGTTCTTACGTCGGCTGGGTGCAGTGGTGGGCAGCCAGTCAGCACCCGCCGCACTTAGTCACTATCATTCCGAACGTGGCGCCGCCGGACCCTTTCTACAACATCCCCTACGAGCATGGGGCGTTCTTCATCTTCGGCGCCATCTGGTGGGCGGACATCCTGGAATCCAAAGCTACCGGCGATTTATCGGGCGTCGCCCTTAGCAAGATCGGCGAAAAGAAGTACGGGGAACTGCTGCGCGCTCTGCCGGTGATCGACCTGGATAAAGCCGTGCTCGGCAAAGAGAATCCTTACTGGCGCAAATGGATCGAGCATCCCGTGGATGACGATTGGTGGGCGCAGGCGGATTTTCTGAATAAGTTGAAGGATGTGAATATTCCGGCGTTTCATCAGTCGGGCTGGTTCGATGGCGACGGCATCGGCGCCAAGCTGAACTACCAACAGATGAAGGAGTATGGGCACGCTAACCAGAAACTCACGATCGGACCTTGGGGACACACCGACACGGCGTCGCGCAAACTAGGCGATCGCGATTTCGGTCCCGAAGCCATCATCGATCTTCAGCGCGATTACTTGCGCTGGTTCGATTACTGGCTGAAGGGCGTCGACAACGGTATAACCAAGGAGCCCTTAGTCAGTATCTTCGTGATGGGCACTAACCAATGGCTGCACGGGAATAGTTACCCGCTGCCGGCGACGAAATTCACCAAGCTATACTTCTCCGGCTCGGGCAAGGCAAACACCCTATACGGAGACGGGCGGCTTACTTTCGAGGAGCCGCCCGCCGGCGCGCCCGCCGACAAGTATGTGTACGATCCGGGCGATCCGACTCCGGACCCGGAATTCTACGAGACGACCGAGGACCAAGACAAAAAGGTCACATCGGAGTTTGAGAAGAAGAACGAGGCTAAGGCACATCACGATGCGGTTACCGCGGGGCGCCAGGATATCCTCGTTTACCGGACCGAGCAGTTGCGCGAGCCCCTGACTTTCGCCGGACCGGTCTCGGCCACCATTTACGCATCTTCTTCGGCGTTGGACACCGACTGGTACGTCAGTCTTGTCGAAGTCGATCAGATTGGCAAGCCGTTCACGCTGGCGACGGGCAAGTTGCGGGCGCGGTTTCGCAACAGCGTGCATAAGCCGGAACTGCTCAAGCCCGGCCGGATTTACGAATACAAACTGGATCTCTGGCAGACCGGCATCACAGTTCCGGCAGGCTACCAGTTGCGGGTCGAAGTCGCCTCGGCGCTTTTCCCGATGTTCTCGCGCAACCTGAACACCGGCGGACATAATGAAACGGAAACGAAGTTCGTGTCCGCGCGCCAGGTGGTTTATCACGACAAACTGCACCCGTCTCACGTGCTTCTGCCGGTGATCCCTGGGGAAGAATTGAAGAAGTAGATATGCTGACCCCGGCTTGGAGGGCGGGCAATCCTGCCCGCAGCCGGCTTTCAGCCGGCTGGACTCGCTGGAGAGCTAGGCATGAGCTAGGCACTCACAATGGCGGTGCTGTCCACAGGCAGAGATAGCTTTTTCTCGCCGTATTCAGCGGCAATCATCTCAAACACGCGGCCCAATTCGGCTAGGGCTTCTTCTCGCGTCGGCATCAGCGCGTAGCACCCGCTTATCGCAGGGACTTCCGCCACCCAGCCACCCGGCTGGTTCCGATATAAGACCACTTTGTAGTCGTCAAGATTCATCCCATCCCGTTCTACGCCCCTCCCCGGCCGGTTTGTGGAGCGCCGGCGACCGCATGCTATCCTAAATATTCTCGTGGCCAGTCCAGCCTTAGGGGTCCTTTTTGTCTGCGTTACGGCGGCCGCCTCGGCGCAGTCCTCCGTGCTGCTCGATACGATGGGCGAAGAGCTGAACCGCAACTTTTCCACACTCAAAGCCAAGGCCGATCCGGTGCCCTACTTCCTGTCTTACGAAGTCACCGAGGAAGATTATCACGGCGTGGCCGCGACCCTCGGCGCCATCACCAACAATGGTCACGGCAAGAGCCGACGGCTGGATGTGTGTCTGCGCCTGGGATCGCCCAAGCTCGATAATTATCATCGCGTGCGGGGCGAGCGCGCCCAATTCACTTCCGGCGCGGCGCTTACGTTCGAGGATCAACCGGCGTCCATCAAACAGCGCATTTGGCTCGAGACGGACCGCGCTTACCGCCTGGCTGCGGAACGGCTGATCAAGATCCGCACGAATTCCGAGGTGAAGGTTGCCGACCAGGATTCGTCCAGCGATTTCTCGAGCGAGGAACCGGTAGTACACCTGGAGACGGTACCAAACGCGCGATTTGCGGCTGATCAGTGGACTGCGCGCGTGCGCAAGCTGTCCGCGAAATTCAGCGATTACCCCGGCATTCTGACCTCCAGTGTTTCTGTAACGTACCAGGATGAGACGAAGTATTTTGTAAACAGCGAAGGCAGCCGTTTGCGGCACGGGCGCGGATTCGCGCGGGTGGTGGTGAGCGCTCAAGCCAAGGCCATGGACGGCACGGACCTGTCGACCGACGAGACGTTCGAAGCCACCGATCCGGGCGGCTTACCGCGCGATGAAGTGATCGCCGCCGCTATCGAGCGCGTGGCCCACGACTTGAAAGCGCTGCTGGTTGCGCCGGAGGCCGAACCATTCGCCGGCCCTGCTATTTTTTCAGGCCGCGCCGCAGGAGTGTTCTTTCACGAGATCTTCGGGCATCGCGTGGAAGGGCACCGCCAGAAGGACGAACAGGAAGGGCAGACATTCACCAAGAGCGTGGGCGGAAAAGTGCTGCCGGATTTTCTATCTGTGGTGTTCGATCCGACGCGCAAGAAAGCCGGCAACATCGAGCTGAATGGATCGTATGCTTATGATGACGAAGGCGTCGTAGCACGCCCGGTCACGGTGGTGGAAAACGGTGTGCTGAAGGCGTTCCTGATGTCGCGGTCGCCCATCCAGGGATTCGACCACTCGAACGGTCACGGCCGCCGCCAGCCTGGGTACGAAATAGTTTCGCGGCAGTCGAACCTTCTGGTGGAATCGTCGCAGGCCGTTCCGGAGGCGCGTCTGCGGGAGATGCTGGTGCAGGAAATCAAGCGCCAGAACAAGCCCTACGGCCTTTACTTCCAGGATGTGACCGGCGGCGTGACCACCACGGGGCGGCAGGGCGTGCAGGCCTTCAAGGTAATGCCTGTCGTGGTGTACAAGATATATCCGGACGGGCGGCCAGACGAACTGATCCGGGGCGCGGACATCGTGGGCACGCCGCTGGCCAGCTTCGCGAAGATCCTGGCCACGTCGGACAAGCCGGAGGTCTTCAACGGATACTGCGGCGCCGAATCGGGCAGCGTACCCGTTTCCGCGGTTTCGCCGGCGGTGCTGGTGTCCGAGATCGAGATCGAGAAGAAGAACAAGTCGCAAGACAGGCCGCCGCTGCTGCCCTTCCCGACGACGGGGGGACAGTGAGGCACCAGAACGGGGGGACGCGGCGAGGGGGCGACACGGCGACACGGCGAGTCTTTGCGTTGGTATTGCTGCTGGCCTCTGGCGCGTTTGCCCAACCCTCCGGCGATACCCTGCTGCGCGCCATGCGCGATGAGTTGAGCCGGTCGCGCGGCCTGAAAGTGTTGAGCCTGGAAGCACCCTACTTTATCGAGTACACCATTGAAGATGGCGACAGCTTTGAAGTTTCCGCCAGCCTCGGCGGCTTGGTTTCCGTGCGGCACGACCGGTTTCGAGTTCCCGAAATCAAGGTGCGCGTGGGCAACTACAAATTCGACAATACCGATTATGTGGGCAGCGGCTTCCATTTCGGCACGCACTACGATATCGGGCGGTTTCCGCTCGAAAATTCCTACGAGGTGATGCGGCGTTTTCTGTGGCTCGAAACCGACAGCGCGTATAAATCCGCGGTGGAGGCCATCTCCCGCAAGCGGGCTGCGCTGCAGAACGTCGCCGTGAACCAGCCGCTGGACGATTTCACCAAAGCCGAGCCCGTGAAGAAAATACTGGAGATCCGGCACATCGCGCTCGATGAAGACGCCTGGAGCGCGCGCGTGCGGGCGCTTTCCGCCATATTCGACGCCTACCCCGCGGTGAAAGCCTCGGGCGTGGAACTGAGCGCGGTCCAAACCGCAAACTATTACCTGAACTCCGAAGGCGCCGAAGTCCGCATACCGGATAACATGATTTACGTGATGGCGCGCGCGGAAGCGCAAGCGCAGGACGGAATGGTGTTGCACGACGCCGTGGTTTTTCAGTCGCTCGATTTTGACCGCATGCCGGCCGAGCCGGAGTTGCGCCGCGGCATCGCGGCATTGGGGGCCACTTTGACGGCCCGTGCTAGCGCTCCGAAAGGCGAGGACTATTCCGGTCCGGTTCTGTTTGAAGGCGCGGCCGGCGCGCAGTTGTTCGCCGAAGTTCTGGGCGCGAACCTGGCGCTAACCCGCCGACCGGTGATGGAGCCGGGCCGTAGCGGTCCCGTGCCGGTAAGCGAACTCGAGGGCCGCCAAGGCGCCCGCATCCTGCCGGACTGGTTTGACGTGGTGGACGACCCCACGCAAAAAGAATGGCAGGGCCGTCCGCTTTTCGGCAGCTACGAAGTGGATCGCGAAGGCGTGGCGCCGGCGCCGTTGGCACTGGTGGAAAAAGGAGTGCTGAAGACTTTCCTGCTCACGCGGCAGCCGGAACAGGGGTTTACAGGCTCCAATGGAAGGGCGCGTTTGCCCGGCAGCTTTGGCGCCAATGGCGCGGCCATTAGCAATCTTTTTGTGCGCGCCAGGGAAACCGTCCCCGTGCAGGATCTGAAGAAAAAGCTGATCGAAATGTGCCGGCAGCGAAACAAGCCATATGGCGTGATCGTGCGCAAAATGGATTTTCCATCGTCCGCATCGGTCGAAGAAGTCAGGCGCATGCTGAGCGGTTCCGGACAATCGGGGGGCCATCCGGTAAGCGCTCCAGTCCTGGTTTACAAGGTCTATCCCGATGGCCGGGAAGAACTGGTGCGCGGCCTGCGGTTCCGCGGCCTGAACGCGCGCTCGCTTAAAGATATCGTGGCCGCCGGCGACGACAACAATGTGTTCGAATTCCTGAATAACCAGGCGCCATTTGCATTGATCGGCGGCGCAAGCTATGTGGCGGAAAGCTGCGCGATCGCGCCATCCGTACTGATCGACGACCTGGAACTGCATCCCCTCGATGAAGAACTGCCGAAGCTGCCCATCGTGCCGGCGCCGGATCTCAGGGCCGAGGCCGGCCACCCGTAAACGCATGCGCATCCTGGGCCGCTACATCTTCCGCGAGATCATCTCCAGTTCGCTGATCGGCATGGCGCTGGCAACGTCCATTATCTTTCTGCAGGGCGTGGGCAAGCTGTTCGAAGTGCTGGTGCGGACTTCGCCGCGGCCCGAAACCGTGCTGTATCTGTTTGCTCTGTCGCTGCCGCCGCTGCTGCCGCTAACCATCCCGTTTGGCGCGCTGGTGGGCATCCTGGTGGGGTTGGGGCGATTGGCCACGGATGGCGAGATCACGGCCATGCGGGCGGCCGGCTCCTCCAGCCGCAAGGTGGTGCTGCCGGTGATGCTGTTCGCGTTCCTGGCCATGCTGGTGGCCGGAACGATGACGCTGCGGCTGACGCCCCTTTCCGTGCGCGTGAGCAAAGACATTCTGGACAAGCTGTCCGCTTCGCAGGTCAGCGCCGATATCGAGCCGCGCGTCTTCGACGAGGATTTCCCGAATACGATTCTCTATGTAGGGGATGTGCGGCCGGGCGCCGTAGTGGTTTGGCGCAACGTTTTTCTGGCGGATCTGACGCCGCCCGAGCAACGCACTAGCGGCATGGGCGATAAGGCCGACGGCCCGCTGGTGACGGTGGCGCAGGAAGCCATCGCGGTGCCGGATCCGGATCACAACCGGTTGCAGCTTTCCATGCGGAACGCCGGGAATCATGAGATGGGCAAGGATCTGAAAGGCTACGACAGCTTCTCACCGGTGGTCGCGCAGGCGTTGTATGCGGCGCCTCCCGTGCCGGGCGCGCGGCGGCCGTTCAGCGAAATGAACACCCGCGAGCTGCGGCGTTACTCGGCCACCGGCCCGGACTGGGTGGAGGCGGTGGAGGCGCGCATCGAGCTGCATCGGCGGCTGGCGCTGCCGGTCGCCTGCCTGGTATTGGCGCTGGTGGGCATTCCGTTGGGCGTGTCCTCGCGCAAAGGCGGCAAATCGGGCGGATACGTAACCGCCGTTTTTCTAGCTTTCTTCTGCTACTATCTAGCGTTCATCACGCTGGTGAACCTGGCCCGCCAGCGGGCGCTGACGGTGGAAGTTGCGTTGTGGCTGCCGAATGCGGTGTTCCTGGCGGCCGGGATAATCTCGGTGGCTCGTATGGAGGCGCCCGGCGGACACGATTTCGTGGGCGCCTTGCGAGATGCGGCCAACGCCCTGTTGAACCGGCTGCGTGCACGTTTTGTGCCGGAGGGCGGTGCGGCCGTGAAATCCAGGAACTTTCGCTGGCCGCTGCTGCCGCAGATTCTGGACACCTACATTCTCACCAACTTCGTATTCTATTTCGTGGTGGTGCTGGCGAGCTTCGTATCGATGAGCCAGATTTACAATTTCTTCGAGTTGCTGGGCGATATCGTGCGAAACCAGATTTCGCTGACCAA
>JBEKTJ010000234.1:0-10280 GCA_049516155.1 Bryobacteraceae bacterium | reverse complement strand
GAATTGATCGGCAGCGTGGAAGAGGTGCTGGTGGAAGGCCGCCACGAAGCCCTGGGCCAATGGATCGGCCGCACCTCGCAGAATCGCACGCTGAATTTCACGCATCCGGACGCGGGCGCCGATACTCGCGGCGCATCGCTGGTGGGCCAATATATGCAAGTGCGCGTGACGCGATCCGGCCCCAATTCGCTGGCCGGTGAAAGCGTGGCGAATGTGGTTTAATGTAGCTGGGAGGGTCTTATGGAAGTCGAAATGAAAATTCGCGGCTTGATGATGGACCCCGTCACGAACATGCCCATCGTGATCCTGAAGGACATCAGCGGCAATTCGGTCCTTCCGATCTGGGTGGGCATTTATGAGGCTAATGCCATAGCCCTGGAGATCGAAAAAGTCGCCACGCCGCGGCCCATGACCCACGACCTGATCAAAAGTCTGCTGCTGGGACTCAACACCGGCGTGCGCAAAGTAGTGGTCAACGAGCTGAAAGAGGAAACCTTCTACGCGCTGATCTGGCTGGAACGGGAAGGCGAACTCATCAGCGTGGATTCCCGCCCGAGCGATGCGTTGGCGCTGGCCCTACGCCTGGACTGCCCGATTTTCGTCGACGACACCGTGTTGAAATCCTCCAAGCTGGCCGCGTCGGTTTCCGATAAAGAAAACGAGAAGGAACTCCGCCGTTGGCTGGAGAATCTGAACGACGAGGACATGGGCCGCTACAAGATGTAGCCGCGATGTAATCGTGGACCTGGGCTCGACCGGCATTCAGCTTCTCTCCGAAACGCGCTTTTACTGCATGTTTGCGCGCGATAACCTGGTTGCGCTAGTGGAACGCACGGCGGATGGCTACGGCAGTATCGGCGGCACCGGAATCCTTACAGAGCGCGGTTTGGCCTACCTGGTTTGGCGCGGCGGGCAGGCGTTCTTGGCGGGGAAGGGCTTCGAACTGGCAGCGACGGATGAACAGGTGGCGTCGGTGCGCAGGTTTTCGGAAGATTTGAAGGCGGCGCTCTGAACGCCGTGGGGGCTTCGACGGACTGGGGCGACCACCGGGATCAAGATAAGTGGCCGACCTCCTCTTCCCGAAACTGAACGGCGCCGTTCGCAGGGCGTATCGACCGGTCCGGCTACCTGCTGTTCGCCAAAAACGAGTCACAATCCGTTGGGATTCCCTTGGAACGACCATCACGAGGCGTTTCCATCATTCCGGAATCTTGTCTGGAACGGTCGTCCACCGGGATTCCACTCACCGCCTTGACTGTATGGCGGCGTGGTCTCCCAAAATCGGAAAACACGTTGCAATCGACGACGACAATCGCGGCATGCGAGGCCCCCAGACGTTCCCGCAAGTCCGTCGAAAACACTGCGTCGTAACAGTATCCGCCCGGGACTGGGAGCCAGAGGACGACCGGAACACCACCATTTTCATCCCGCTCAGCGGTTCCCCAGGGTGCTTCTCCAGTTGTCGACCAGTGAGCCCGGAGTGAGCGGAGCCCTAGCCTGTTTACACAGACGAAGACAACGGCTAAGCAGCTCGCCGCGATCACGACGACCGGCACGATTAGCTTGGCTCGCACGTTTCAATTCAAGTCGCTACCCACTACTGCCCCACGTGCCGGGCTGCAGTACGCCTGGCCGCACGGCGCGCGGCAGCAGGCATGGTGGCCATCAACGCTCGCAGAACGGCATTCACGGATTCCGCACTCTTGAAAACCTCTGCCACATCGGGATCTAACAATACAGCTCGAGATCCCGGCCGGGTCCTGCCGACGAACCGATTTGGCTTGGCTTTCGAGTAATCGAAACGGTACTCGGACCGAAGCTCGCCTTCCCGCTTAGCTCTGGCGGTAGTGTTTGACGTTTTCTTCGTAGTCATGCAGCTCCTTCTTCGTGGCGCAGCGAGCGCTGATAATTCGAACCCGGCCGTCCTCAATTTCCGTGAAGCATATCAGCAACAGGCGTCCCTCCCTTGAATGGCCGACGATAATCTCCCGAAGCTCGTCAGCGGAGTGATATTCATCATCGAAAATGCGCGCTAGGGGACCGCTGAACACCGAAGTCGCCTCGGCGAAGCTCACGTTGTGCTTCAGAAGATTGGCTTGCGCCTTGCGTGGGTCCCATTCGAACACCAAGGACATTGCGTCTCTCTAATAGAATAGCGAGATTGTAACGAAGCCGCAGCTGATCAGGCTCAATGACCGCCAACAACGCCCCGGGGCAACCGGGGCCAAGCGCACATATCGATAACCTCGACAACGATTGGGCGTGTCAGCAATGACGGCGAATTCGCGGGCGCCAAGAGATGGAGACTTTGCCATAAAGACGATCTATAGAAAAACATTTGTCTCTGTGCTAGAATTTCGGATTCAGCTATGGATATTCTACAGGGCACATTGGATCTGCTGGTCCTGCGGGCCGTGGAACTAGAACCCATGCACGGCGTGGGCATTGCCGACCGCATCCAGCAGGTCACCCGCGGGGCGTTCGTGGTCAAGCCCGGTTCGTTGTTTCCCGCGCTGCGTCGATTGGAGCAGAAAGGATGGATCGAGGGCGAATGGGCGCACTCGGATAACAACCGCCGCGCGCGCTATTACAAGCTGACCCGCGCCGGCCGCGCGCAGCTTGCCGAAGAAAAGCGCAAATGGTACCGCATGACTTCGGCCATGAATTGGATGCTTGAATCGGAAGGATAAGACGAGGATAAGATGTTACGCCGGCTCAAACACCTCTTCGCATACCTCTTCCGCCGGCGCCGTCTGGAAGACGATCTGGACGAAGAGCTCCGGTCCAGCTTCGACATAATCGCCGAACGGTTCGCCGCACACGGCATGTCTCCCGCCCAGGCGCGCCGCGCCGCACGGATGGAGTTCGAGGGTTTGGAACAGGTCAAAGAAAATGTCCGCGACAGCCTGGTGGGGTCCGGCCTGCAAGCGCTGCTTCAGGACACCCGCTACGCCGTGCGCGGACTCCGCCGGCGTCCGTCGTTCGCCGTGATTGCGCTGGTCACGCTGGCCTTGGGCATCGGCATCGACATCGCCATTTTCAGTGTGTTCTATGGCATCCTGCTGCATCCACTTCCATACAATCATCCGGAAAAGCTGGCGCTGATCTGGGCCGGTTTCCGCACCGCCGGTAACGCGCGCGCTCCGGTATCCGGGGCCATCCTGGGCGAGATCGAGCGGCGCAACCGCTCCCTGGCGGGCGTGGCGGGCATCTGGACCATCACGCGCACCTTCACTGGCGACAGCCCCGAGCAGGTTAAATGCGCCCGCGTGACCACCAACTTCTTCGACGTGCTCGGCGTTCATGCGGACCCGGCCCATGGCGGCCGTACCTTCGCCAAGCAGGACAATGGCGGACCGCCGATCATGCTTACGAACGCCTTCTTCCGGCGCCGCTTCGCGGGCGACGACAGGCTGGTCGGCAAGAGCCTCCCCATGGATTGGGAGAACACGCTGGTGGGCGTCCTGCCGCGCGATTTCCAGCTTCACTTTGCACCCGATTCGAACGTGCCGGCCGATGTGCAGGTCTTCGATACGTTCGACCATCGCGTGTATGAAGGGCGCACGCAGTATTACATCCGTGTGGTCGCCCGCCTGAGGCCCGGCGTTTCGATGGCGGAAGCGCAGCGCGATCTGGACCGCGTGGCGAAGGAAATCGGCAGCGTTTATGCCGAATACGCCACCGAGGATCTTCGGTTCACGCTGGCCGGCATGCAGGCCGATGCCGTGCGCGACGTGCAGCCCGCCCTTGCGGCGCTTTTTGCAGGCGCGGTCTTCGTTCTGTCGATTTGCTGTGTCAACGTCGCCAGCTTATTATTGGCGCGGGCTGGCGACCGGCGCAAAGAGATGGCAGTGCGTCTCAGTTTGGGCGCTTCGCGGGGCCGGATCGTGCGCCAGTTGATCGCCGAAGGCGTTGTGCTCTGTTTGCTGGGCGGAGCGGCGGGCATCGCCGTAGGCTGGACGAGTTTCCGCGGACTGCTGGCGATCCGCCCCGAGCGCCTGGCGCGCATGGCCGATACGGGGTTAAGCTGGCCGGCACTGGCGTTCGCCGGCGCGTGCTCGCTGGGCGCCGCATTGCTCTTCGGATTGGTGCCGTCGATCGACAGCCTGCGGTTGGATTTCGTGGCCACTCTGCGCACGGGCGGGCGAGGATGGCTAAGCCGTCTTCACCGCCGCGCCGGAGCGGCCCTCATCATTGGCGAGATCGCCTTAGGCTTCGTGCTGGTGACTGGCGCGGCACTCACCGCGCGCACGCTCTCCAAGATTGAGCGGGTACGGCCTGGGTTCGAGCCCCGCCACCTGCTTGCTTTTCAAATCTCGAACGGAATAGCAGGCAGCGCGGTAGCCGATTGGGAAGCTCAACTCGCCGCTTTGTCCGGCGTGGAACGCGTGGGCGCAACCTCCCATTTGCCGCTCGACACCGATATTCCCAACTGGTACAGCCCGTACCAACCCGAGGGCGTCGATGCGAATCAGGCAGCGACGCTGGTTTCCGATCTTCGCTGCGTCACTCCGGGTTATTTCGCCGCGATGGGAGCGCGCCTACTGGAAGGCCGCTATTTCGACCGGGACGATCGCGCCGGCGGGCGTCAGGTGGCGATTGTGGATGAGTTGCTCGCGCGATCCACCTGGCCCGGCCAATCCCCCATCGGAAAAAAGATTGTCGCCGAGCACATGGCGGAGAACGGATTCGAACCTCGGCTTACCGTTGTAGTGGGCGTGGTGGAACATCTGCACAATCACTCCCTCACCAAACAGGTCCGCGGGCAGATCTATATGCCGTTCGCGCAGAGCCCGCGCCGCCCGCTGACGTTCGTGGTGCGCGCCGGCGTCGATCCATTGTCGCTGGTCCCGGCCATCCGCAAGATGCTTCACGATCGCAGCAAGACCGCCGCCATGGCCAAAGTCAGACCCATGACCGGATACGTGTCGCGCGAGATCTCACCGGTAAGCTTCACGGCAATGCTGGCTGCGGTCTTCGGCGGCCTCGCGCTGCTGCTCGCGGCCACCGGAATCTATGGCGTGTTCAACTACCAAGTTTCGCAGCGGCGTCCGGAGATGGGCATCCGCATGGCCCTGGGTGCGCACACACGCGACGTGCTCCGCATGGTCTTGCGCGAAGTGGGTGTTCTGGCAGCCACCGGCGTGCTGATCGGAGCGGTCGCGGCGCTGGCAGCCGCACGCTGGCTGGGAGCGCTGCTCTACGGCGTGGGACCGTTCGATCCGCTCAGCTATGGCTTAGCGCTGTTATTTCTTCTGGCAGCCGCTTTACTCGGCGGATGGCGTCCCGCGGGACGGGCCGCGGCGGCCAATCCGGCCGAACTCATTCGAGAGGAGTAAATATGACAATCCGTCTTACCAGCTTCCTTATTGCAGCCGCGTTGATGGCTGGCGCGGCAGACGACGAACGGGCCGCCGACCGCGCGGCCATTCGTGCGCACATCGACCGCATCTTTCAGGCGTTCATCCACAAGGACGCCGCCGAGCTTCGTGCCACTCACGCCGCAAATTGGCTCGGTTATCTGCAAGGCTCGTCGAAGACGATCCGCGGCGTCGACGAGTACATGAGCAACGCCGCATATTTCGACCCCAATAGTCCCTACGGCATGGCGAGCTATAAAATGCGCGAATTCGACATGATTTTCAAGGGTGACGCCGCATTCGTGGCGTTCATCGCCGAGGTTGACGACAAGACACCCGACGGACCTTCACAGCGGACGCTCCGGATTACCGATTTTTACACCAAGGAAAACGGCGCGTGGATTCAGACGGGGTCCGACACGGAACTGCACCCTGAATCGATCGCGGCGCGGTCGCAGACACCGCGGAAGTTGGCGGAGTCCGAGAGAAAGAGCCTGCTTGAAGCGCGCGAGGCTGTGTGGCGCGCCTATTTCGCGGGCAATCGCGCCGCGCTGGAGAAACTGCTGCCCGCCGAGCTATTGACCATGGACGCGGGTAGCGGCGAATGGGGCAACCGGCAAGCCATCCTGGAGAGTTCGGCGCGCTTCGCCGCGGGTGGCGGTAAGCTGATGCTGATCGAGTTTCCGAAGACGGAAATTCAGGCTTATGGCTACACGGCGATCGTCTATTCGACTTACCTCTATGAGATCGAACAGGGCGGCAAGTCATTCACCAACTCGGGCCGGGCCACGGAAGTGTTTGTCTACCGGAACGGAGCGTGGGTGAACCCGAGTTGGCATTTGGATACTCAAGCGCGATGAGTTCATGGGTCCAGGCTACGGGTGTGGCACTTCTTCGCCCAGAGCCGTGGCCAGATCGATTTGATGGTCCTGTTCATTCACTAGAATTTGCCGAATTTGCTCGGCCATGGCGAACTCGCCCAGTTCTTCACACTGTCGCACTCGTTCCCGGTAGTTGCGTATCGTTTCAGTCTCATTCTTCAAATCGGCGCGCAGCATCTCTTTCGGGTCGTCGGAGGTCTTCACCGGTTTGGGAGTGGAGATCGGCATTTTACCGAGATAATCGATTTGGCGGGAAATAATCAGCGCGTGGTCGAGCTCCTGCTTGGCATGGATCTCAAGCTGATCTGCGATGTTCATGTATTCCGCACCTTTGAGAACCTGCGAATAAATCACGTAGGCGATGATGGCCTGATATTCGCGGGCGAGGTCCTCGTTCAACAGGTCTGCGAGTTGGTCGCGTGAGATTGTTCCTTTTTGTTTTGCAGGTCGTTTGTGAGCCATGTGGTTTCTCCTGTAGTCCGCGGCGTGGTCAATCGTTTGAGTTGAATCCGGAACTCCGGATTTGGCCTGAATCCCCATTTTGACGTACTGGCCTAAGGTAGTAAACACGAATGCTCCCTCGGCGAAGTCGTTCGGGTACCATTCTATACATTTTTCCGCGCCCGCCGCCGGCAGAGACACTCCACGTGCGATTAACTATGATAAAGCAATGCGCTGCACACTTCGCCTTCTTACGGCCGTAGCGTTTTCCTGCCTGCCCTTGCTCTGTCAGTCACCGGGTGTCTATCGTTCTCAACTGGCCCCGATCCTTAACTTCGAAGCGGGGCCAGCCGGCGGATCGCCGCAGGGCCTGCCGCACGGCTGGGGCGGCGGACCGCCGGAGACGATCTTCATGGATGACAAGATCGTCCACAGCGGCAGGTGGGCCGTCCGGCTGGAGCGCAACGCATCCAGTGCGGACAAGTTCTCAACTATCACGATTGGAATACCCGTCGATTTCACCGGGACCCGCGTGGAGTTCCGCGGCTTCCTCAAAACCGAGGACGTGAGTGAATTTGCGGGCCTGTGGATGCGCGAAGATGGCGATGGAGGCGCGATCGAATTCGACAACATGGAGAGCCGTCACCTGAAGGGCACTCACGACTGGGCGGAGTATTCAATCGTCCTTCCCCTTCGGTCTGAGGCGAAGCAACTCTTTTTCGGCGTGCTCATCTCGGGCACAGGAAAGACCTGGGCCGACGGCCTGCAATTACTGGTGGACAGAAAGCCGGTGTCGGAAGCGGCTAAAGCGGAACCGCCCAAGACCGCGCTCGATACCGATCATGAGTTCGACAAAGGTTCGCGCATCGCGCTGCACGATCTCACCGCGGTGCAGATCGAAAACCTGGCCACGCTGGGCAAGGTTTGGGGATTTCTGAAATATCACCATCCGCAAGTCACTTCCGGCAGGCGCCATTTCGACTACGATCTGTTCCGCGTCCTCCCGGTTATTCTCGCCGCTCCGGATCGCAGCGCCGCAAACGCCGCGTTGGTCCGCTGGATCGCCGGGCTGGGCGAAATCGGCCCCTGCGACGCCTGCGCCAAAGTTGACGAACATGACCTCCAACTGCGGCCGGACCTAAATTGGATCTCCGACGACGCGGCCTTGGGAGCGGATCTCAGCCGAACCTTGTGCCGTATCCGCGCCAATCGCCCGGCCTACGGGACGCAGTTCTACGTGTCGCTGACGCCAGGTGTGGCGAATCCTTCGTTCGATCACGAACCGGAATACAGCAACATCGAATTGCCGGATGCCGGTTTCCAACTCCTGGCTCTTTACCGCTTCTGGAATATCATTCAGTATTGGTATCCGTACCGCAACGCGATCGGCGAGGATTGGGGCGCAGTTTTGGCTGAGTTCGTGCAACGGATCGCCCTGGCGAGGGATCGCCAAACCTACCAGCGCGAGATGATGGCGCTCATCGCCAGGGTCAATGACACGCACGCCAACTTATGGGGTTCCCTGGCCGTTCGGCCACCCATCGGAACGTGTCAGCTTCCGGTAAATATTCGCTTCGTCGAAAATCAGGCTGTGGTAACGGGCTACTCCAACCCCGATTTGGGAAAGGCCACCGGACTGAAACCGGGCGATGTCATCCAGGAACTCGATGGCGTCGAGGTGCCCAAGCTGGTTAACGACTGGCGGCCGTACTACGCCGATTCCAACGAGCCTGCCCGCCTGCGCGACATCGGGAGTTCCATGACGCATGGCGATTGCTTCAAGCCGGCGGCCCTGCGTGTGCGCCGCGCCAATGAGACGCTCGAACTGAGCGCCTCTCGTGTCTCACTCAACGAAATAGACTTCAAGACAGCGCGGCATGACCAGCCCGGCGAGACTCTCCGGCGGCTTTCGCCGGACGTCGCCTATCTCAAGCTCTCGTCGGTGAAGATAGCCGAAGCTGCCCACTACATCGATTCCGCGGCGGGAACCAAGGGCCTGATCGTCGACATTCGCAATTACCCGTCGGAGTTCGTGGTGTTCGCGTTGGGAGAGCTTCTAGTGGACAAGCCTACGGAATTCGCGCGTTTCACGCAAGGAGATTTGGCTAACCCGGGCGCCTTCCACTGGGGCCACTCGGTGAGCCTGGAGCCAAAGTCGCCGCACTACGCCGGGAAAGTCGTGATTCTGGTAGACGAAGTCTCGCAGAGCCAAGCCGAGTATACGACAATGGCGTTCCGAATCGCGCCTGGGGCAGCGGTCATCGGCAGCACCACGGCTGGAGCCGACGGCAATGTGTCGCCGATACCGTTGCCCGGCGGACTGCACAGCATGATCAGCGGCATTGGCGTCTTCTATCCCGACAAAAAACCAACCCAGCGGATCGGCATCGTTGTCGATGAGCAAGTGACACCGACTATCGCCGGTATCCGCGCCGGCCGGGACGAAGTACTGGAAGCCGCGATCCGTCGTGTTTTGGGGCCGGAGACTCCCGCGGCGGTTATCGAGAAGCTGGCCGAAGCCCCCAACGTCCCAGTGGCCACGTTCGCAAAAGAGTTCAGCGATGCACAGTCCGGCATTTCTTTGAAGCTGCCGGATGGTTGGAGCGCCCGGGAGCCGTCACATTGGGGCGATCACGAGACCACCGTGAGATTGGCTGGAGCGCCGTCCGGAAGCTTCGCCTCGCTCTACTTCCAAGTTCTCCACGATCAGCCGAAACTGACAAAGGCGGAGATAGACAAGCTTCTGCACGGTGAAATTGAGTCCAAGCAGGTACAACGGCGCCGGGAGGGTGCAAGCAACTATACCATTCGGGCCGGAGGTTGTTCGGACCGCACTATTAGCGGCCACTCGGCCCTAAGCTGTATCGCTGACTTTGGCGAGGACGGGCACGCCATGGCGGAGTACCTCACTTGGGTGCGCTCTGAGGAACTGCTTGTCTTGTTCTTCGGCGACACTCCGGCCGCCGGCCTCGACGCGTTCCGAAAGAGCTTCGAGCGCGTGATCGAGGCGATTTCAATCCCGTAATCGGCCCTTAATCGAGTTGGCGCGAAAATGGATTGCGAATTGTAAGCCCGCCGATCGCCTGGCCATCTCGCATCTCCTCAGAGTAAAGTGTGCTGGCGCCAACATGGAGCGCGGCCGCGATGATGAGTGAATCGAAGATTGAATACCCGTATCGCTCGGCAATGTGCACGGCTCGCTCGTGGGTCTCGACCGTAAGAGGCACAGGCTCCGGACAAAAGATTCGAGTCAAACTCGAATTATGTCGAGGGCGGCCCAGCCAGCAGAGTCTCGGCCACCAGGCCGCGCCTGTCGTCTTGGCGAAAGGCGTATAGGATGACGTTGGTATCGAAGAACGGCTTATCGTTCATTGATCTCTTCGCGATTGAATTTGAAATCGGGATGGAAGAACCACTTCATTTGACGAAGTTGCTCGAGCGCCCTCTCTTTGGACCGGTCGCGCGCCACCTTGAATTCGCGTTTACCTGCGATGGAGATCTCGATTTCGTCTCCCTCTTTGAGGTCGAGAGCTTCGACAACCACAGCGGGAAGACGCGCAGCCAAACTGTTGCCCCATTTGGAAACTTGCATAAAAGA
>JBEKTJ010000233.1:0-10283 GCA_049516155.1 Bryobacteraceae bacterium | reverse complement strand
CCGACACTCCCCACAATCTGGGTTTCAGGGTGGTGGATCGGCTTGCGGAAATGCACGGCATCCGGGTCACCAGGCGCGATTCGAAGGCGCTGATAGGATTGGGGCAGATCTCGGGCCGCGAAACGATCTTGGCCAAGCCCCAGACATTTATGAATCTCAGCGGGACGTCGCTTGCGCCGCTGATGGAAAAGCATTCGCTCACGGTGGCGGATCTGATTCTGGTGTACGACGAATTGGCGCTGCCTTGGGGCAGTTTGCGGATCAAGCCGCGCGGTTCGTCCGCCGGCCACAACGGAGTAGAATCCGCGATCCGCAGCCTGGGAACGCAGGATTTTGTGCGGGTGCGCTTGGGGATCCATCCCGGGCATCCGCTAAGCAGCGGGATCGACTATTTGTTGTCGCCGTTCAAGCGATCGCTGCATAAGGAATTGGAGCAACTGGTGGCCGATGGGGCCGACGCGGTTGTCTCCATAATCGCCGAGGGCGTCGAAAAGGCCATGACGAAATTCAATCGTCGCGCCCCTGGCTTAAACGAGGAAGCATGAGAATCTACGAAGAACTGTTTATAGCGAAGCCGGACGCTCCGGATGAAGAGGTGGACGCATTCATCGAACAGATGAAGACGACCGTCTCGAACGCCGGCGGCACGGTGGACAAAGTGGAGAAATGGGGCAAGCGCAAGCTGGCCTACAAAGTGGACCGGTACCGGGAGGGCGCTTACGTCCTGTTCCAGTTCAGCGCGGGACCGGAAACCGTCAAGGAATTCGAACGCCGGCTGCGCGTTTCGGACCTGGTGATCAAGTTCTTGACCGTGCGCATCGACGAGACGCTGAAGCGGCTCGACAAGCGCAAGAAGGAGCGCGACAAGCGGGCCCATCGCAAGTCGATTGCGTCGCCGGCGCCGCCGCCACCCTCGGTGGCGCAACAGATGATGGGCGAAGGCGCGGTTGCGCCGGCCATGCCCGGCTTGCCCAATCAGGCGTTGAAAGAAGCGCCAGCACCGGCGCCCCCGCCGGCGCCAAAGGAGGCGTAAGGAGATCCCATGCCAGAATTCAAAGGAAGACCCGGCAGCGCCGGACAACGCCCCACCGGCGGCGACAAAGCCGTAGCCACGCAGAAGAAAGCGTATTTCCGCCGCAAGAAAGTTTGCCGGTTTTGTGTGGAGAAGATCGACGACATCAATTACAAGGACATGAAGCTGTTGCACGCATTCGTGGCGGAGCGCGGCAAGATCGTCCCGCGCCGTATTTCCGGCGTCTGCGCACCGCACCAGCGGCGGCTGACGGATGCCATCAAGAAGGCGCGCAACATCGCCCTGCTGCCGTTCGCGGCACAGTTCTAGGAGCCGATATGGAAGTCATACTGCGCGAAGATATCGAACGAGTGGGAACCCGCGGCCAGGTAGTGAAAGTGGCTAACGGTTACGCCCGCAATTTCCTATTGCCCAAACGCCTGGCCGTGGCAGCCACGGACTCAAACCGAAAGATCGTGGAGCAGGAGCGCCAGGCGCACCTCCGCCGCGAAGCTAAACAGAAGAGCGAAGCTGAGGATTTGTCGAAGCTGCTGAGCGGAGTTACGGTGATTATTGCCCAGAAGGCCGGCGAGAACGATCAACTCTTCGGATCGGTCACGTCGAAGGATGTGGCCGATGCACTGGCCCAGAAGAACTTTACTATCGACCGGCGCAAGGTGCTGATGGACGAGCCGATCAAGCAGCTTGGGGAGTTCAAGGTGCCGGTGCGGTTGCATAAGGATGTGACGGCGGAAGTCACGGTGCAGGTGGTGAAAGAAGAGTAGCCAAATCGTCGAGGCGCGACGGCTGGCCGCCGGTTTCCAGCGGAAGGCGAGGGAAATGGACCTGCTGTGGGGCCCGTCGTTCGCCGCCCCATTTTCATCGTGGTTGCTCTGTTGGGCTCCATCGCTGCGATGTGGATGCCGGCCGGTTCAAGATGGGCTGACGTATTCACTGGGCGCAGTCTTGCAGCCAGCGACGGGTGTGGATGTATAGCGCGGTCGCTGCCGGCCGGGTGCGAGCCTGAGAACTTGCTGGAAGCGCGGGACGGTATTCAGCTCGATTGATGCTGGCTTCCCTAGAGCGCTGGGGTCCGCCCCGCTGCTTGTTTCCGCTGAGTCATTCGTGCGCTCATGCCCACAGGATCGCCTGTTTATTGCCGCACCGGGCGCGCTCTGGACGTTGCTACTGGTTGCCTGCTACGTTACGGCGCACGCCAAGTTGCAGCGCACGCCGAACGCGTTGTTAATTCCGTTGAGATTGAACTCCCCAAAGATGGTTCGCGGGTTGCGGATCCAAGCGGAGGCCCGCTGAATCGTCCCTACAGCCCAGCATGCACAGCGGCGATGCGCGCGAGCGCGGCCCAATCGAGCTCGCCTTCGCCGCGGGCCATCGCGGCCAGAAAGCGGTCGCGCAGCACCCCGGCGAGCGGCATGGGCACGGCGGCCGCTTCGGCGGCTTCCTGCACCAGGCGCAGGTCCTTGAAACCCAGGCGTAGCTTGAAGCCGGCCGGCTCGAATTGTTCTTTGGCGATGGCTGCGCCATAACCGGCGTATAGCGCCGAACTGAACAGCGCGTTGTTGATAATCTCCAAGAATTGCCCCGCATCCACGCCGGACTTGCGCACCAGCGCGAAGGCTTCTCCCAGCGATTCCAGCGCGGCGGCGATCAGAAAGTTGCCGGAAAGCTTGACGGCGTTAGCCAGCCACGGATCCGCGCCGACCACCGAGGTACCGCGTCCCAACGCTTCAAATACCGGCTGGCAGCGCGTGATCGATTCCGCGGGGCCCGCCGCCACAATCCAGAGCTTGGCGGCGGTGGCCGCCACGGGCCGCCCGAACACTGGCGCTGCGATATAGACTTGGCCGCGCGCGGCGTGCAACTCGGCCAGTCGCTTGGAGCACGCTACGCTGATGGTGCTCATGCCGATGTGCAGCGCGCCAGGCGCGAGAGCCTCGATGAAACCTTCGGCTGCCTGCTCTACGGCTTGGTCGTCGGCCAGCATCGTGACGACGCCGTCCACGTCCCGCGCGGCATCCGCAGGTGAGTGGGCCAACACGGCGCCGTCCTGCCGCAGGGGTTCGGCGTGCGCGAGCGTACGATTGTATAAAGTGAGATGATGGCCGGCGCGCAACAGATTGCGCGCCATGGGCGAGCCCATGTTTCCAGCCCCGATAAATGCGAGTTTCATGGTAAGTGTCATTTTAGCCTTGTTTGGCAAGAGCCGTCAGCGATTATACAGGAACCCATTCGTTCGCCGGGGCGATCGATCTGAATGTTAAGAAGAAGTTAAGAGAGTTAGTGACTTACACGGATCTTCACATTGCGACTGCCGACTCATTTGGTACGGCTGAGAGTGAGTAGTGGGTCAGCTTGGATCTGGAGGGCGGCCAATCTTGGCCGCAGCGCCTGTTAGGCGGCCAGAGCGGGCTGAAAAGCCGGCTGCGGGCAGAATTGCCCGCCCTCCAAATTCAAACTGACCCACTACCCGGCTGAAGGCCACCCTGCGGTTTTGACCGGTAGGACCCGCGCCTCTGCGGTACACTGCGGACTCGGAGAAATTATCGATGCGGGTATGCCTGCTCTGCTTGACAATCACCACCGCGGCCTTCGCACAGGAGACAACGATTCCGTTTGGCGTTCCTCTTCGGGTTGCCTTGGAACAGCGTGTCGCAATCAAGTATGAAGGCGCGCCGATTCAGGGGCGGCTGGTGGAACCAATTTACGTTTACGATCGGGTGGTCCTGCCGGCCGGAAGTGTCGTCGAGGGGCATATCTGCACCATCGGTGGAGTTCCAATTGGCCGGCGCCTCGCCGCGCTTCTGAATGGCAACTTAACGCCGCCGCGGGAAGTTCGCGCGCAGTTTGATGCCGTGGTGTTAGCCGATGGCTCGCGGCTGTCTCTTCGCACCTCTCCCGCGCGCGGGACGGCGCACACCATGCGCGTTGCGAAGGCGCCGAAGAGCGCCGCGCAGCGCACGCAGCCTCTCCAAGAAGTCCGAGACAAATTCCAAACCGACCGGGCGGCGTTTCTCGCCTTCAAGGCGCCGGGCAAGCTGAGCCGTCTGAAATCCAGGCTATTTGAGATGCTTCCATATCACCGGCAAGCCTGGCCGGCCGGTACGCTTTTCAACGGCGTATTGCAGGATCCGCTTACCCGCCTCGCGCCAATTCCTATTGAAGCCCGAACCGATCGCCCCGCCGTTGCCGAATCCGACGACCGGGAAATCACCGCCCGTTTGCTCACCCCCATCAGCTCCGGGACCGCCCGCAGGGGAGCGCCGGTGGAAGCGGCCGTCACCCGGCCTGTATTCTCCGCCGATCATGCCCTGCTGATTCCCGAAGGCAGCCGGCTTCTCGGAGATGTCGTAGAGGTGCAACGCGCGCGTTTCCTGCACCGCAACGGGAAAGTGCTTTTTGTGTTCCACCAGATTAAGCTGCCTGCGGGCCCCGCGCAGCCCATCCAAGGCTATCTGGAGGGCGTGGAGGCGAACTTCGATGCGCATCTGGCCATCGACCCGGAGGGCGCCACGCAGGTCGCCAGCCCGAAGACCCGGTTTATTTTCCCGGCCATCGCGGTAGCGGTCGCCGGACTATCGTTTCATCAGGATTACAATGCCCAGGGCGTTCCCGATTGGGACGTCGGCGGCCGCGCCGAATCCGGGGCTGTAGGGCTAGGGTTGATCGGCACGCTATTGACGCAGATAGGTCCGCGCGCCTTCGCATCGAGTATCGCCATCACCGGCGCGGCGTTCAGCGTGTACTCGAACTTCATCGGCCGCGGTGCGAACGTGGTTCTGCCGGCGAATACACCGGTCAAAATCAGCCTTAAGGCGCGTGATGGCGGCGGCGCGGAGCCCGTGAAGTGAGGTCCAACCGCGGCCCGCGGAACACGTGAGTCAGGCCTCGATCTCCACCGCCTGGCTGAACTTCGTGCCCAAATCCCGAAGATAACCCTCAATGCTCGCGGTATAGCCGAAAAAGAAGCGCGCCATGAAGCGGAAGATCGTGTTATAAATCTCGCCATCTTCGGAGATTCGCAATTCGGAGCCTCCGCCCTGCACCGGCGCAATGTCGAAACTCCAGGTTCCCCCAAACGGCAAATTGCGGTCCGCGATGCGCACGGCGATCCGCTTCGGCGCGACGTCTTCGACCAACTCGTAAACGATTTTTTGGGAGTGGCTGTCCTCTTCCCACCATTGCCGCCGGCCGTCCTTGTCCGGCAGGATCCCGAAACGCTTCACGCCGGTGCGCCAGTCCGGCGGGCCTGCGATCACCGCGTATAGCGCCTCTGGCGAGACGCGGAAGCGAGCCTTGCGCGAGGCGTGGTGGCGTAAGGGCAGAGCCGCGCCCACCAGCGCCGCCAGGCCGATCAGAACTACCAGTGCTGCCACTGCCAGCAGGACCCATTTCATTGCCGGCCTCCCTGAAGAAGGCGATTCAGATCCCCGCTGGCCACCACCTCGCGCGCCGCTTCCGCCAATAGTTCCAGACCGCGTAGCGCCTCCAGGCGGCGCCGCTCGTCCAGGCGCACTAGCATTGCCTCCACCAGTTCCGGTTCCAATACGTTTTGTTGCCGCTTGATCCGCACTCCCGTGGCCGTCAGCCGCAAAACCACCCGCCGCCCGTCTTCTTTGTTCCGTTCACGCGTGACGTAGCCGCCCCGCTCCAGCCGGTCCACCATCAGCGACATGGTGGATGCCGTTACGCCCATTTGCCGCGCCAGTTCCATCAAGTGGGTACCCTCCACGTCATCCAAGTGATCCAGAACGCTGGCTTGGTGCGCACTCAATACCGCCTTGCTTTGTTCATCGCGCACATGCCGCCGATGGCAGGCAAAGTAAATCTGCGGATAACACCGCAGCACCGTTTCCACCCCGGACTTGGACACCGGAACCAGTATAGGGGCATTTAGTTTGTTTTGTCAAATCAAATGTATGGCGTATGGCGTGAGCCTGCGGCTCATGCGCTTTGAAACGCGCCGTTCGGCTACAATAGCACCATGAAATCCTATTTTTATCTCTATCGGTGTTTCGTCATTATCATCCTTTTCGCAACTCTTTCGCTGGGCGTTTATGCCCAAAAAGCCACAATCTGCGCCGTCTCGGCCGTGTCCCCCACCGTGCACTCCGAGGGACTCGCGGAGCAGGTGGGTGACATCACCCTGCAATGTACCGGCGCGGCGGGAGTGGTCGTCAGCGGGAACCTGAACGTGGCCCTTCCCGTTAACATCACCAACACGATCACTGCCGCCGGGTACGCCACAGGCGCGTCGCTGAGCATCAACACTGGCGCCGGCAATGTGCCATCCGGGGTCTCTGGGCGGGTCACAAACCAAAGCATCGCGTTCGATGGTTTCCAATTTACCTTCCCCGCCAGCGGCGCCGTTTCGCTGGTGATTGACGATCTGCGTGCGAACGTGAACCAACTGGGCTTACAGCAGCAGGCCCCCATCGATGCATCCCTGTCCGGTAGTCTGCCGTTGCAGAGCAGTTCCGTGGTCGTGGCGGTCGCGCAGCAAGGGCTGCTGGCGACTACCATGGATTCCGGCGTCACCTGCGTCGGGTCGCCCATGCCTTCCAGCATCAGCTTGAGCAATCTCTTCGCAGCCAAGACAACGGAACAAACCACGCGCGTCACCGAAGGGTTCGCGACGGCCTTCCAGCCCAAAGATGCCACTAGCGATACCGGCACGCGCTTCCTGCTCTCATATTCGAATGTCCCGAGCAGCGTGGCCATTTACGTTCCCGACGCGGTAGCCGGATCGAGCGCCACTGTGCCCACTGCCGGAGGCGATCTGGGGACCCCCGCCACCGTCGGTCAATATACGCAGGGCAGCCAAACGCTGCTGCTGGTACGCGTTCTGAATGCGGATTCGACGGGCTTGGGCGGCACGTTCGCTACGCTCCCCGTTGCTAACAGCTCCGGCGTGCTGGTGCTGAACGGAGCGAACCCGGTGCCCCTCACAGGCGGCGCGGGCTATGCGGTATACGAGGTGGTGGCGGCCAATCCTTCGGAAGTCGAAAGCGCGCAGATTCCGAACTTCTTCGCCGTCCCGGCCAACAGTCCGCCGGCGATGGCGAACGGCAGTCTCTCCCTGGCGCCGGTTTCCACAGTGGCTTCCGCATCCACTACCGCGCCCGTTCCACGTTTTGTGGCGTTAACGCCGCCGTCGGATTGCGCGGTTATCGGAGATTGCAGCGCTTCTTACTATCCGGTTTTGAAGGCGACCGCGACGGCTCTGCAAGCTACAGTAGTGGCCGGGGCTAAGAGCGTAGCGGTGGGCAACATCACGATTAACAATACCAAAGGAGGAGCGCTCGACTGGTCGGCCACGGTCACCTATGCGAACGGTTCCAACTGGGTATTCTTCACCCAGTCGTTCGGAAATATCGGCGGATTGATTCAGGCGTTTGTGAATCCCAGCGGGCTGACGCCTGGAACCTATCAGGCTACGGTGTTAATCGATGCCGGCATCGCGGGCAGCCAGAGTTTTCCGCTCACCCTGACGGTGACCGCGCCCGCTTCACAGCCGACCGTGGCGGTCACCAGCGTTACCGACGCCGCCGATTTCCATCCCGGCCCGGTCGCGCCCGGCTCTCTGGCTACGGTTTGGGGAAGCAATCTCGCAGGCCAAAACGTATCGGTCGCGTTCAACGGCATAGCGGCGAAACTGCTCTACACGGGCGCGCAGCAGATCAACCTGCAGATTCCTCCGGCTTTAAGCGGCCAGTCGTCCGCGCAGATGGTGGTAACCGCCGACAGCGTCAGCAGCGCCCCATTCACCGTGACGTTGGCGGCTGTAGCGCCCGCCATCTTCACACCCGGCGTGCTGAACCAGAACAATACCGCTAATTCCGCCGCCAATCCAGCGGCTCTGGGCACCATCCTGCAGATCTTCCTGACAGGCATGCCGGACTCCGGCGCCGTAGCCACGGTGACCATTCAGAACCAGGGCAAACTCGTTCCGCTATACGCCGGCGCCGCGCCCGGTCTTCTGGGCCTGGAGCAGGTGAATGTCGCTGTGCCGGCGGATCTGCAGCCTGGGACCGCCAACTTGACGATTTGCGTCATGGGGGCCGGCAGCCAGCAGTATTGCAGCCAGCCCGAGTCCATCGTCTTGAAGCAATGACTCGGCATTCCCGATTGTGTGCGGGCGGGGGCGCTGCCGCGTCCCTGCTGTTTTTCGGGGGCTGCGGCTATATCGGGGAGCCGCTGCCCCCTCTTTTGAATGTCCCCGGCCGCGGCGATGTGACCGCGATCCAGCGCGGGTCAAATATCGTTGCGCACGTTATTTTGCCCACTTTGACCACGGAGGGAATAATCGTTAAACAGGGCATGCGGCTCGACCTGCGGGTCGGACCGAAGCTGGCCGGTTCGTTTAATGCCGATGTCTGGGCCGCCGGCGCCAAAACCGCGGGTGGCGCGACCACCGCGAACGGCGTTGCCGAGTACAAGATCCCCGCCACCGAGTGGATCGGCAAGCAGGTGCTGATCGCAGTCAAAATTGCCGGCGCAAATGGAAGGGACGCCGGCTGGTCGGTCCCGGCGGAGTTGACGGTGGTGGCTCCGCTGGCGCAGCCGCACGACTTGACCGCCGAGGCCGTGCCCCAAGGGGTGCGCCTCGCATGGCAAGGCGCGGGCGACACCTTCGCCGTCTTCCGGCGCGACCCGGACGAGAAGGACTACCATGCGCTGGCCCAGTCTTCTAAGCCCGAATACGTCGACGCCAGCATCCAGTTCGGCAAGCTATATAGCTACGTGGTGCAGTCCGTTGCCAAGGCGCCGGGGGGTGAAGCGCAAAGCGAACTCTCCAATGAGGCGGCCCTAACGCCGCTGGATACTTTCGCGGCCGCCGCGCCCGTGGGCCTTACCGCGGTTCCTTCCACGGCCAGCATTGAGCTGGTATGGGAGCGCAGCACGGAGCCGAATATCATTGGATATCGCGTCTATCGGGCGCTCGGAAATGGAGCGATGGAATTGCTGGCGGATGGGCAGTCGCTGCCCGCATACAGCGACCACAAAATCGAGTCCGGCAAGACTTATCGCTACGCCGTCAGTGCGGTCAAGAGCAACCGGATGGAGAGCAAATTGTCGGAGCCGATGGAAGTAACCGCTCCATAGTTATGCACCTGATAGACGGGAATTCGGCCATTTCAGAGAGGCGGGGGGCGAACCGATGAATGTGGTTCTTTTCGGGGCATCCGGGATGGTGGGGCAAGGCGTTCTGCGCGAATGCCTGCTCGATCCGGATGTGCAAAGCGTGCTTTCGATCGGACGCAGCGCGACCGGGGCTCGCGATCCGAAGCTTCGCGAATTGGTGCATCGCGATTTCACGGATTTCTCATCGATTGAGAGCCAACTGTCCGGTTTTGAGGCTTGTTTCTTCTGCCTCGGTGTTTCGTCAGTGGGTTTGAAAGAGGGGGATTACCGGCGCGTCTCTTATGATTTCACGATGGCGGCGGCGCGCGTACTGGTGAAGCTCAATCCCGGCATGACGTTTGTGTATGTCTCGGGGACGGGCACGGACAGTTCGGAACGCGGCCGTACGATGTGGGCGCGGGTAAAAGGCAAGACTGAGAACGATCTGTTCCGGCTACCGTTCCGGGCGGCTTACATGTTCCGGCCCGGCGTGATTGTTCCACTGCATGGAATCAAATCGAGGACGAAGGCAGTCCGGGTCGCTTACGCGGCGATCGGACCTCTGCTGCCCTTGGTGCGCGCGGTCTTCCCGAAGTACGTGACGACCACCGAACTGTTGGGACGCGCGATGATCAATGCCGCGAAGCACGGCGCGCCGACCACGTTGCTGGAGAACGCGGACATCAACGAACTCGGCCGGTCGCGAGTGTCGCCCTAGATGAACGTTCTGTTGGTGGTTAGCCAATACTAGGTCGTCCATTTTGTACTTCCACTGAAAGATCACGGGGTCCGCATTGATCTCCGTAAAATAGAGGTGGATACGGTCAATCAACTCCTGCTTGCTCGCAACCCGGATGCCACGTAGCATTGTCCGCGCCATCTTGCTGAACATGGTTTCCACGATGTTCAGCCACGAACCATGTTTGGGCGTGAAGGCGAACTCGAAGCGTTGCGGGTGAAGACCCAGGTAGGCTTGTGTCTCTTTTGATGTGTGGGCCGAGTGGTTGTCGAGCAACACGCGAATCGTGGCTTGGGCCGGATATTCGGCATCGAGTTTCCCCAACAGAGCGATGAAGTCCGCGCTGGCGTGGCGATCGCTGACGATCTCCGTAACCCGGCCCGTATGCAG
>JBEKTJ010000232.1:0-10354 GCA_049516155.1 Bryobacteraceae bacterium | reverse complement strand
GTGCCTGCAAATGCGATCGCCAGACCCGCCGCGCCGCCTAACAGCGAGAGCCAAATGCTCTCGGTCAGGGCCTGCGTTACCAATCGCGATGCACGCGCGCCGAGCGCCATGCTCAAGGATGTCTGCCGCCGCCGCTCCATGCCGCGAACGAGCAGGAGATTTGCCACGTTGGCGCAGACGATAAGCAGCACAAATCCGGAGACCATCATCAGGATCCGCAGCCAGTGTTCATATTGGTCCCGCATGCTCGTGATGCCGGCGCCCCCCGGACTCAGGAACAGGGTCTGGCCGGGAAAATTCGCGCGATCGCCGGCGCTCATCTCACCCCAGTGCGAGCGCAGCCACTGCTTCAGCTCCACGCGCATTCCAGCCTCTATGGATACCGGGCTCGCGCCTGGCTGAATGCGGCCAATCAATTCCAACCAGTGGATGCTTGGGCTGTTCAAATCGGAATCGCTCTCGACGTACGGTTCGGTGTTCAGCGGCAGAAAGAAATCGGGTGGGCTGCTGCGCAGAGTGTCGCCGAAGAAGCCCGGCGGGGTAATTCCCACCACGGTAAATGGCTTGTTATCCAGATTGAATACGGCGCCGACGACGGTTGGATCCAGTCCATACCTTTGCTGCCACAAGCGATAGCTCATCACTGCGGCGGGTGGCGCGCCGGCCCGATCGTCGCCGGCGGTAAAGACGCGTCCGGCATACGCTCCGATTCCAAACATGGAGAAGTAATTGCCGGATACGAACTCGCCTGGATAGCTTTGCGCTGTTTCCGAGCTACTCAATCGCCGGACACCAAACCCCGGCTGAATTGCCGGGAAGGCCGCTAATTCGGAGAAGCCTTTGGTGTTGTCTCTTAAGTATTTGTAGAGATCGTACGAGACAAGGGCGAACTCTTTATCTTCACTGTACCCGTTCTCGTAGCAGCAACGCGGCTCTTTTCCCAGCCGGTACAATTCGCCGGGCCTCGCTACCGGTAGCGACTTCAATAGAACGGCGTGCACCAAGGTAAAAATGGAAGTGGTCGCGCCAATCCCCAGCGCCAGCGTCAGGACCGTGGCGATGGTGAACGCCGGGGCCTTTCGCAAACGCCGCAGCGTGTGCCGCGTGTCCCGCAACGCGGATTCCAGAAAGGGAACGCCCTGCTGGTCCCGATACTCTTCCTTGAAGCTTTCCACTGCGCCGAACTTCAGTACAGCCTGGCGGCGCGCTTCAGCCGGCGACAAACCGAGGCGGAGGTTTTCCGCGGTTTGCAAAGCCAAGTGTTCCTCGAACTCTTCTCGCAATCGCTCCTCATCTTGCCGGCGCATCGCCGTCGTGGCCAGACGCTTTAGGAACCGCCGCACGGCCTTCATCGCAGATCCTCCGCTTTCGCCGCGAAGAATCGGCCGATAATTGCCGCCGTTTGCTCCCAATCACGGGTCTCGGCCTGGAGCTGTTTACGTCCATTGCGAGTCAGCCGGTAGAAACGCGCCCTGCGGTTATTCTCCGAGGCGCCCCATTCGGACGCGATCGCGCCTTCCTGTTCCAGCTTCAACAGCACCGGATACAGAGTGCCTTGATTCACCGCCAGCAGATCGCCGCTGATCTGCTCGATGCGGCGGGCGATTCCATAGCCGTGCAGCGGCCCCAACACATGCAGAGTCTTGAGCACCATCAAAGCCAGCGTGCCTTGCCGGACGTCCGTTTTTTCTTTCATGCTATTACCCTTTTGGATTCCCACAGGTAGGATATCACAGTTCATTTGGGAAAACAACAGGAATGCGGGTAATGGGTCAGTTTGGATTGTGGGGCAGGCAATACTGCCTGCGGACGCGCTTTTCAGCGCGTCCAAGCCGGCTGGAGAGCCGGCTTGCAGCCAATATTGGCTGCCCCACAATCGGCAAGCGCATCGAACCGCTGCATCATCCCTTGCGGCCGCTATTCTTGCTCACTACAAGCCGCCGCAGCGCGGGATCCACCGCCGCAGCCATCCTCGCGACATCCAGTCCCCCGCCCAGAAACTTGTTCAATTGCCCGGCAGTGCCCAATGGATCGGCAATAGCTGTGCCGTATTCGATCGCCAAGACTTGCGTTTCCGGCCGCTGTGCCAGCATCGCCTTCACGCGGCCCAACGTGCGCGCGTATTCGTCTTTCAGCATCCGCCGGCGTTCCGGCGCCGCGGCCAGCGGCCGGTTACGGCGAACCAGCATACGCTGCTGCGAATCGAGCACCTCGTCGAGATCGCGCTCGCTGAGGATCGCGCGGCAGGCCAGACCCGGCGGCAAAGCGGCCAGCAGTGGCGCGATAATCTTAACGGCTTTTCCCCGGCCCTCAAACAGCCACTTCGAATCCTGCAGCAGTTTCTTCACCGGCTCAAATTCCAGATACCCGCGCGGATTGTCTTCATCCGCTTCGCGCAGTCCGTCCGAGAGTACGCCCAGCCCACCCGCCGCCAGCATTTGCATTAGCATCGAAGTGCCCGAGCGCGGCAAGCCGGTCACCACGACCAGCACTTGCGCTGGTGGCGGCATCTCCGCCGTCTCGGCGGCCAAAGTTGTGTCGAATGGCGTACCCTCGCAACATTCCGGATAGGCCGGGAGAACTGTCCCACCGCTCCGCATACGGCGTGCCAGGCGCCTGTGCTCGCGCGCCGAAGCCGCATCGCCCAAGTGCTTCTCGAGCAGCGTGGCCAGCCGCACGTGCGCTTCCGGAAAATTCGGATTGAACGAAATGGCGGCACGGAACGCTTCGGCCGCCCGCTCGTATTCCTGCATTCCCGCCAAAGCGCGTCCCAGCAGGAAATGCGCTAGCGGATAGTGGTAGATCCTCTGTAGCGCGTCCAGAGCCGCATGCGCAGCCACGCGGAATTGCCTGCGCCGCAGAGCCATGCGGCACAGGCCAATGTATGCATGCGCATTGTCGGGATCGATCGCCAGCGCTTTTTCGTAGACCTGCCGCGCATCCTGCCAGCGGCCCAGACGTAGGTACAGATCGGCCGTTTGCAGGAACAGGCCGGGCCGAAAAAGGTGCGCATCCGTCACTCGATCGAGCGCGGCCAGCGCTTCCCCGTAGCGCTTTTCCGCCGTCAGCACCTGCGCTTTCAGATAATCGATTACGGGCGGCCGCGGTGGTCCGGCCGCAGTTGCCATGCCCTCCAGGTCGTCGACGATGCGCCGCATTTCTGCGTGCATCCCCAGCGCCTGGCAGGAGACGAACAGTCGTACAGCGAACCGCTGCTCAGCGCCATCGACGGCATGCAGCTCGCTGAAAATCTCATATGCCTCCATGTGCCGGTCGCCGTCCTGGTAAGCTTCGCCCAGGTTATAGCGCAGCTCGCGGATGGTCTTCCGCATCGCTATTTCGCGATTCTCATCCGGCCGTTCAATATACCCCAGCGCGACCATTTGTTCCAGCGCTTCGTGCGCTGCCACCGGATCCAGGCGCGTATGCGGCGGATGGCGTCCGTCCGCGCCCGCCACCTCTTCCCAGCTCGGGATAAACGCGGCCTCCGGCGTTTTCACGAAGGCCTGGGCAAGCACCTTACCGTCCATATCTTCGCCAACCGGCAGACCGTAAACTGTCAGGATGGTGGGCGCAACGTCCAGCAGCGAAGCTCCGTGCAGCACTTCGCCCTTCTTGATACCCGGCCCGCCCATTGCCAGGATGCCAAAATCGCGGTGCTCGATCGCCGGCCCGGCGGGGATGTCGGGAATTGACGCGGGACGCAGGTGATCCGGATGGAAGCCATGATCCGACATGACCATGACGGTGGTGTCTTCGCCGGCTTTCTGCAGCAGAGATCCCAGCATCCGGTCGTGAAATTGATAAGCCATCGAGACCACGTTGTGGTAAAGCTCGAAGTCGCGTTCCGCGATCCAGGATTGCCGCGGCGGGTGGTACTTCATGAATCCGTGGCAGAAGTGATCGATCGCGTCGAAGTACACTGCGAAGAAGTCCCACGCCTGGTTGTCCAGCAGCCAAATCGCCGCGGCCTGAATGCTCATGCATTCCGCCAGCGTCCGCATGCACACTCCCAGGCGATTGTCTTTATCCTGGTCGATCTCCCGCGCCAGCGGAATGAATTGCTCAACTATTTCCGGCGCCAGCAGATCGGGATGCACGCGCAGATTGGCCAGAGTCCCGGCCAATTCCGGCGGATGAACGGCATTCGCCGGCAGCGGCCAGCCCTCGTCGAGCGGCCTGTTGGCGCGGTGGTAATGGTCGGAAACCATCACGCCGTCGATCGGCTCCGCGGGATGGCTGGGCCACCAGCCCACCACGACGCTGCGCAGGCCGTTCTGATTCAGAATGTTCCACAGCGCTTTGCATGTTCGCGAGAGGTTGGTGACCGGCTGCACGCCGCGTCCGTCCGGAGCCGGCTCGCAGAAGCCGTGTATGCCATGCTGGAACGGCCGCTTTCCAGTGGCGATCGAAGTCCACAACATCGGCGAAAGGGGCGGATGCAGCGTGGCTAGCTGTCCCGCAGCGCCGTTTTCGACCAGCCGGCGGATGTGGGGCATCTTGCCAGCCTCCATCAGCGGGCGGATCACCTTCCAGTCGGCGGCATCCCAACCGGCCAGCACAACTTTACGCGGGGTCGTCAAAGGAACAACCAGTCCGGATTTTGGAGTGGGCAATCCCTATTTTGGTTCAAAATTCAGCTTGGGATGGTACGGCCTTTTTCGACGGAATTGTCCGGTTCCCCCGGTTCCGCCGCCACCTCCCGTTCCTTGCCCGGCAGGACCGGTTCCTTGGCCGGCGCCTCCGGTTCCCACGCCGGAACCCGGGTTGCCAGAAGTGAAATGAGACGGTGGAAGCGCGGAACCGATCACACCTCCAACCGTGCCTGGGCTTGTGGTAGTGGTTGAAGCCTGCAAGGAAAACACCGCAAATGCCTGAGTCTGCATACCGCCTGCGACAGCCTGGATGGGTACATCTCCCTCGCCCAAGCCCGCCGGCACCCTCAGATTGATTTGGTAAAGACCCGCGCTGGACAGTCCCACAAAACTGGGCTTCACTAGGACATTATTAATATAGAGCATTATTGGGCTGCTAGTTGGCGCGGCGCCGGAGAAAGGCTGCCCAGCCGGGACGGCGGGATTGGTCGGCCCAAAACCGACGCCGAAAAGTTCAACGATGTCGCCCGCAGTCGCAGCCACCGTGTAATAGCCCAGGGAGTTCCCGGTCGGGCCGAGGATGTCGTAGGTTCCTCCGCCATAAGCCCCCGTACCGTTCGACCTGATGATGATTCCGGCTACATGCTTGGTATCGAGCAGGCTGAAGGACGGCGCAAATTCACTCAGAGTCACAGTCGATGAGGCGCTTCCGGCTGCGGTGGTGACCACTACCGAAACCGTGCCCCTCGCCATGTCGTCCGGCGCCTGCAAGTTGATCTGCCCGGGACTGACATATTCGAGATACGCGGCTTTGCCATCGATCTCCACGCTGGTACCGCCCAGCGTGGTTGGAAAGTCGCCGTTCCACACGACGGTCCCGCTGGCGAGGTTGGTCCCGTATATCGAAATCCATTCGCCGGGCTGGATAATGCTTACCGTGCTGTCGACAGGCACGACGCCGCCGGGCGAAATCGACGGAGCCTGCGCGGCGCTGCCATGCGCAATCTTCGCGGCGGCCGGAAAGACTTGTGCGCCCGGATTCTGCCTGGCCATGGCTAACCTGACCGCGTTTGTAAATGGCGCGTTTTTGGAGCTCGCGAAATATCGTTTGGCCGCCAAAACACTGGCGATGGACTCAACCGTAAGATCCCGGATGCTGTTCCCGATTATCGAGGCCGAGGCGCTCGTCGCCATGGCCATGGCCGAGCCTGTAACCGCCGCGTAAATCTGCCAGTTTCCCGCGCGGCGTTTCAAGGCCGCTCGTAAAGAAGCGGAGCTGAGGGTGGCGAAATGGGCCTCCAGCCTACGGTCCAGCTCGGATTTTCGCGTGGCGCCCATGGCCTGTTCAGACGCAATTATTAACGTCTGTTCATGTTATTCTGACGTGAGAAGCCACAGGAGCGTTGCATCTCTTCGTTAGCAATTTCAACCAGGCGCTGATGCTGAAGCGCGATGGAACTCGATGGACCTATCCTCCCGGTTCTGGCAGCCGGGAGCTGTAACCGTCAAATTGCTTCACCCGGCATTTTCCTGTATCTGTGGCGTTATTCTGAAGGAAAGGAGCCGATCCATGGAAGTGCAGTTTACGCCCGACGTGCAGGCCAAGCTCGACAAGCTGGCGACCGGCCGCGCCCCTGGCCAACTGGTTGAAGATGTCATTGCTGGATATTTTGACAAGCTCACCCAGACCCGGGAAATGCTTAACAGCCGGTACGACGACCTGAAGAGCGGCAGGGTGAAACCAATTGACGGCGAGGAGTTTTTTGAAGGCCTGCGCCGTCGCGAGGAAGACTTGCTCAAAAAGCATCCGCCTCGATGACCCATTGAGCAGGGCTTCGCCCTTCATCCTCTTGCCGCGCAGGACATCACCGGATTTGGGAGTACATTGCGGAAGATAATCCGCAAGCCGCCCGCCACAAGAGGACTTCGAAAAACACCAGCCGAACGACTTCGCCAGGTTAGTCGCCGCCGCCACATGATGCAACCATAGCTCCAGCAACCTAATAAAGCGACAAAGATTTCCTTCATGGTCTAACCGCA
The DNA here is from genome assembly GCA_049516155.1 of Bryobacteraceae bacterium. Taxonomy (GTDB): domain Bacteria; phylum Acidobacteriota; class Terriglobia; order Bryobacterales; family Bryobacteraceae; genus Bog-159. The sequence goes on along the minus strand of JBEKTJ010000232.1, from coordinate 3,719 downwards.
GTTGTTCCACAGATCCACGACGCCTTTCACAAAAGCACCACAATAATTGTGCGAGCCTACTTCACCAGCGGCGGAACCGAGGTGAACGCCGACGCCGGATTGAAACTAAGCCCCAGCACGGTGATCTGTCCGTTCGATGGCGGGTCGAACTCCAACGTGCCGCGTAGGTTTGCAGTCATTCCGTACTGAGTGGCGAGTAAGAAAGAAGTGTGTCCCAACGCCGGCAGCGCGATCGATTGTGTCGAAATCTGTGCTCCACTGTCGTTGCGGATCACCACGTTCACGGTTGCCGGTTGCGCCGAGGTGTTGGCCAGCGCCACGCCCGTTCCGAACCCGTTCGTATTGTCGAACCAAAGCATGTACGCGCCCGAGTTCGGGACCTGCACAGGCGCCACCGCCTGTTGTTGCTGTTGCGCCGACACCGTGTCCGTGAAAACCGCGAAGCCGCTGACGTTGCCGTTGCTTTGCAGTTGCGCCCAACCAGTTGAGAGACCATCGTTCAGCCCGGCGGTCTGGAGCACCAGTCCGGCGCCGGCATTCAGAGTGGTGGTCAGCGTCGCGGTGGTCAATGGGCTTAAAGTTCCTTGCGGGAATGTGAGCGGCAGTTGCAAGGCGTTGCCGTTGTTGTCGAAGAAGTTCAAAGTCGCCTGCGCCGTAGTGGCGCCGGGGTTGATCAATGTGATGGTAGTCGTCCACTGGCCGCCCCCGGATGCTATATGAGCGATCGATCCGACCGTGGGCAGCGTCGCGGCCGGCGAGGACAGCACGAAGTTCAACGAGAACAGCGGCGCGCTGGACTGGTTCCAAAATGTCTGGACCGTCCACGTGCCCGGATACGAGGCGGCGGATGCGCCACTTACAGTAATGTCGTAGGCGAAGCACACGTTGGTGTACGGCGCCGTGGATTTATAGCTCTGGTAAAGCACGCCATCGGGGCGTATGAAATTGATGGTGGCAATGTCCCCGACGGTCGCGCCGGTCACATTAAAGTAAACCCAGACTTGCGGCGACGACGTAGTGAAGCTCGTCACGACGGGAGGCGTGACGCAGGAACCGTTCACCACTCCGTCCGTGTTCGAGATGAGATCCGCGACCAGCGTCACGCCGGGGTTCGTGGCAGGTGCGCCGACGGTAAACGAAGCGGCCGTGGAAGTCTGCCCGCCGCTCGAGACCGTGATCATCGCGGTTCCGGCAGTCGCGATCAGGCTCGCGCTCACCAGCGCCGTCAACTGAGTGGAACTGATCAATGTGGTCTGCAGAGGCGTCCCATTCCACAGGACGGAGGCCCCAGTCACGAAATTAGTTCCATTCACCGTGAGCGTAAACTGCGACCCGCCCGCGGTGGCCGATGGCGGCGCCAGACTGGTGATTTGCGGCGGCGGTCCGGACCCGATGCCCGTCCCGGTTACAGTCAGCGTTTGGGGACTGTTCGGTGCGTTGTCGTAGATCGTCAGCGATGCCGTCCGCGTGCCGGCGGCCGTGGGCTGGAATGTAAGGGTCACGCTGCACGTCGATCCGGCGGCGAACGTCGAGATGCAAGTGTCGGTTCCGGAGAAATCGTTCGGGTTGCTTCCTTCCAGCTTAACCGCGGAAATGGTCAGTGTCGCCAGGTTTCCGGTAGGGTCGGCCGCCACGCCGTGGTTGGTTATCGTGACCGTTTGCGTGGAACTGGCCTGCCCTACGGGTTCGGAGCCGAAAGTCAGGCTGCCGGTCGAAAACTGTACTTCGGGCGCGAACGCGTTGGACCAATTCGTTAGCAGGTTGGCTGCATCTACCGAGCCAAGTCCCGTGGTGGGGTCCCAGCCAAAGGAAGCCGCATAGCCCGCCTGGCCCGGCACGGCGTTGTTTCCCGATGTGACGTCGTGGAAAATCAATCCCACGTCGTTTCGTGCCGCCAATGCGTACAGAGTTTGGTTCACGCTTCCCTGGTGGCCGGATTGCTGTACCAGAAGCGCGACAATCCCAGCGAACGACGGCGTCGCGGCGGATGTTCCGGCAATCGACTGCAGATTCTGTGCGTTGCACGGATCGCCCGTGGAGTCGTCGCAGACCAGGTATGCGTCATGGCTCGCCGCACTGAACGCCACGTCCGGTACACCGCGATAGGCGCTTGCATTCCCCGTCTGCCACGAAGGTTTTGGGTAAAAGGTGCTATACCCGCCTCCCGTTGCTCCCCAGATCCCAGCGCCATTCGTCTCGTTCCAAACCAGTTCCGGAATGTAACCCAGTGCCTGTCCCGTAGAAGACCAATACTCGCTCGGATTGTCCAGATCGTTGAACTGTGTCCCACCCACGCAAGTGACATAGATCGACTCGCAGTAGTCGTTGATTCCGGCGCCGTGCGTGGCTACGGTTTGGCCCGCCGGGTCTGAGCCGTCGCAACCGGCCGCACCCCAATCCCCGGAAGAGACCAGTCCGGTGATGCCCTGGTTGTGCGCCTGCTGCCACAGGCTGATCCACGTATCGTCGTACGTTTCAGAGTTGCAGCCGGCGGAATAGCTCATGGTGATGACGGGCGCGAATGCACCTCCGTAAAGGCCGTCGTTCACTACCCCTTGGACCGCGTCGAAGAGCGAATCCGACCCGCCCGACGCAACCACCCAAACCGTCGCCCCCTGCGCCACTGCTTGCGCCCACTCAATGTCCAAATACACTTCCGCCATGTCCGATGTCGGGCAGGCCGTCGGAGTCCCATAGTCCGTATAGCCCAGGTCCCAGGGTAAGTTAGCCCATTGCCAATAGGACTCCGCCAGGGAAACGTCCATCGTGCAAGTCTCGATTACGGCAATGTTCACTCCGTTGCCGTAGAGTCCTTTGTTGTAAAGCGGGTTCAGATCGTAGATTGTGGCAAAATCGGATGGCGCCAGGAAGTGTTGGCCATTGCCTCCGAGCCACTGGGGCGCGCTGTGCTTTCCTGCTGGGGAGGGCGGAACGTTATTCAAGCCCAGGATTCCCATGATTGCACCCGCAAAAGCCTCCGGCGCCTGCGGATCGGCCGAGTTTGCGAAATAAGCACCGTTCGGGAGCTGGTACTTGTGTATCGGCGTGCGAAACGCAGCTTCGACTTGTCCGACCGTGCCGCTGAAGACGATCGTCCAGTGACCGGCCGGAACCTCATCGATGGTGAAGCCCTGGGCTTGCAGCCATTGGGTAAGGCGATCCAGATCGTTTTGCGAAAGCCCGAAGTGTTCGCCAAACTGTTTCGGCGTCAGCCATTGATGGAACAGTCTGGAAGCCGGATCCTGCAGAGTCTGCGAAAGTGCGTCAACCGCGTTCTGCTGCTCCGGAGCCCGCCGCAAGGCCAGGGTCATGCGCGGCATCGGATCGCCAACCGGCGCGGGTCCCGCATCGAACTCCGCCCGCGCGCGCGGATGGACATTCCCCGGAAGTTTTACCCACGCGTTATCGTCGACCGGCGCCAGAAGCCGGTCCTTCGGGAAGACCGCCAGCGGATCGGTAGCCGCTGGATTCGCCCGGCCGGCTTGTGGCGGAGGAGATTGCGCCCGCCCCGGGAACGGAGCCGCGATGGAACACAGCAGTAAAAAGGACAGCGCGAGTGGCGGTTTCATGGCGAAGGTTTGCATAAGTAAGTTGCGGGCCTGGAGTACGCGTGGACCTCATTATCCTAAAGCGCAATCCGCGCCCGAAAAAGGCCATCTCACCCGTATCCCCGGCGTATCTGGGGTTAGATGTTAGCAAATCCCCGCAGCGCCGCGCAA
>JBEKTJ010000231.1:0-10397 GCA_049516155.1 Bryobacteraceae bacterium | reverse complement strand
GCCAGGTTGAGGCGGAGACTGGCGTTGTCTTTCTTGGCGAGTACGGCGCGGTATTGCACGATCGCTTCGTCGTAGCGCTCCAGTTTGGCAAGTGCGGCGCCGAGATTGGCGCGCACTTCGATGGCGTCGGGATAGCGCTTCAACAGTTCCTGGTACTTGCGGACGGCCTGGGCATCGTCTCCACGCTGCTGGGCCGCCACCGCGTCGTGGAAAAGTTGGGCGGGGCCGGAGGATTGCGCACAAGCGGCGCCGGCGGCGAGGATCAGAGCCACGATGCGCATCGATTACAGGATAGCGGAGTTGCGTTATCGTAGGGTAGATAGCATGTGGAAATGGAATGCCGCATCGCCCACTGCCCTCAAAATCCTTCTTTTGAGCGCGCTTTTGACCACGCTTTTCACCACGGCTGCGATGGGCGCTCAGACGCCCGCCAAAGACCAATTCGACGATCTGGCGCGCCGTGCGCAGGCGGCTCTGGACAGCCGCCCCGAGGAATCCGCCCGTCTTTACAAGCAGGCCTTGGGCCTCCGGCCGGATTGGGCGGAGGGTTGGCTCTATATGGGCGGCGCCCTCTATCAGTTGGGTCGCTACGCCGAAGCCACCGATGCCCTGCGAAAAGGCGTCGAGATAGAGCCGGTCGTGGGAACCGGGTGGGCTCTGCTGGGTCTTAGCGAGTCTCAACTGGAGGACCGGGACCAGGCGCTGGCGGATATCCGTAAAGGCGAGGATCTGGGCCTGGGCACTAATACCCAGTTCGAAATTGCCGTGCGCCTGCGCGCCGCGCAGCTTCTGATCCGATCTTCGGCCTTCGATGAAGCGCTGGCGCAATTGCAGCCGCTTTCGAAGAACCGCGAAAATCCGCCGCCCGTGGAGGAAACCATGGGCCTTTGCGTACTCGCAATCCCCGACGACGCGGCCCAGCTTTCCCCGCAGAAGCGCGCGGTTGTGGATCTGGCCGGGAAGGCGGCTTGGGCGTTCGCCAGCCAGCGTCCGGATGTGGCGGCGGCCGCTTACCGGCAACTGCTGGCGCAGTATCCGGCCGAACCCGGCGTGCATTACGCTTACGGCCTCTACCTGATGGAGACGGATCTGGATGCGGCGCGGGCCGAGTTCCAAAAGGAGGTGCAGAACAATCCGAAGCAATGGCCGGCGCTGCTGGTTATGGCTTCCCTGCAGATCCGCCAAGGCGCGCCGGAACAGGCCGTCGAAACCCTGAACGCGGCAATGAAGGCCGTCCCCGCCAAATACCATTGGCTATGCCACACCGATTTGGGACGCGCGTATTTGGACGCTAACAATCTCAGTGCGGCGATTCGCGAACTGGAAAACGCGGTACAGCAGATGCCTTCCAGCGCCAACGCGCATTTCTTTCTGGCGCAAGCCTACCGCCGGGCCGGACGCAAAGCGGACGCGGACAAAGAACAGACGGAATTCGCCAACATCAAGGCGCAGCAAGATCCTCTCGCCGTACCCGCCTTGCATCCATTCGGATATTCGGAGAAAAACTGATACCACCGTTGCCGGAGCGCGCCTTGGCGCACGCTATAATCTCCATCAGGTGAGACTCGCCGCCCTGGTTCTGTCGCTGGCGTTGGGACTGGCCGCGCTTTTAGCCGACGGGCCGGAGACGCACTTGCGCGAGGCCAACGCGGCGTACCAGTCCGGCGACATGGCTTCCGCCATCCGGTTGTACCGCGATTTTCTGAAGGAATTTCCGGATGCAGCCGAAATCCGTTCGAACCTAGGCGCCGCGCTGGTGCGGGATGGGCAGTTCGCCGAGGCGATCGCGGAATATAACCTCGCCTTGCGCAAGATGCCGAATAACGCTCAAGTCCGCATGAACCTGGCGCTTGCATACTACAAGCTCGGACGGATGCCGGAAGCCGTGCAGGATCTGGAAGCCCTCCACAAGCAGCAGCCCTTGGAACTGAAACCGGCTTTGCTGCTCGGAGATTGCCTGCTCGAAACCAACCAACCGGGCAGAGCGGTGGAAGTGCTTTCGCCGTTGCAGGAAGAGTATCCCGACGACCACGCGCTGATCTACGCGTTGGGCATGGCGCTGCTAAAAGACAATCGGAGCCGGGATGCGCAGGTGCTGCTGGATCGCATCTTGCGAGATGGTGAATCGGCGGAATCGGCATTCCTGTTGGGGCAAAGCGAGCTGCTGCGCAACGACATTGCTGCCGCCGTCGCACATCTGGCGCGGGCCGTGGAGTTGAATCCGAAAATGCCGTGGGTGCATACACTGTACGGGCAGGCGCTGCGGATCGCCGGCAAACCGGAGGAGGCCACCGCGCAGTTCCTCGAAGAGTTGAAGGTAAACCCATACGATTTTTCGGCCAACACCGAGATCGGCATGCTGCTGAAGCAGGATGACAAGCTGGACGAGTCGCTGGCGCACTTCGTGCTGGCGCTTCAGGTGCGTCCCAACGATCCCGGCGCGCTGTACCAGCGGGCGTCCATCCATCTGGCGCAGGGACTCACGGAACAAGCGCGCCAGGAACTGGAGCAACTCATCCGGGAATATCCGAACTTCTCCGAGGCGCATGCCACGCTGGCCACGGTGTATTACCGGCTGAAGCGCACCGCAGATGGCGATCGGGAGGCTGCGGAGGCGCGCCGCGTCCGGGAAGAAGCGACGAAGGCGCTCGAAGAGAAGCGGAAGCCGGTGCCGTAGATGTCAAATGCGGTGAAAGGCTTTCAAAATTTCCCGCATGGAGTATTGCAGCGCGATCGGCCGTCCGTGCGGGCAGCTCATCGGACAATCGGTCGCCGCCACCGCGCGCAGCAGCCATTCCATTTTCGCGTGATCCAGGCGCGTGTTGATTTTGATGGCCGCATGGCAGGCGATGGAAGCCGCCAGGGATCGCCGCACATCCTCCAGCGACAGGCCGCGAAACTCGGCCTCGGCCGTCTCCAGAATTTCGCCGAGCACTTTTTCCAGGTCTGCCGGCCCCACCGCCGCGGGAGCCGCTGTCACCGCGATGGTGCGGTTGCCGAATGGTTCGCTCTCGAATCCGATGGCGTTCAATTCGTCGGCGATGCGCGCGTATTCGATCTGCTGCCCCGGAGTCAGTTGCACGATTAGGGGCATCAGCAGTCGCTGCGTCTCCACATTGCCCGCCGCGCGCTGTTTCAGCACGCGCTCAAACAGAATGCGCTCGTGCGCTACGTGCTGATCGACGATCCAGAGGCCATCCCGCCCGGCGGCGATGATGAAGCTCTGGTGCAGTTGCCCCAGCGGCCGCAAGTCGGATAACGCCCCCAAAGATGTGTCCGAGACGGGCAGCGCGTCGGGCGGAAAAGCGCCATGGGTTTCGGGCATGCGCAGGCGCACCGGCGAGGGGACCACATCGGTAAGCGGGATAGCTGGAGCGCTGAAATCCAGGCGCGGAGCGGGGCCGGCAGCGGGGCGCAGCGCGAAGTCGGGTAGGACAGGCATCCCTGCCTGTCCTTCACCTTCCCCAAAGTTGACAGGCTGGGGCAGGTCGGAGTCGGGGACCGGCGGGGACGCCTGTCCGACCAGCATCTGCGAGAACTCGGAGTATGGCATGCGTGCGCCCGGCTGCACATTGGCCGCCGGCGAAAATGCCGGCGCGGGCCGCGTCTCTATCAGCCGTTCGCGAATCGCGTCTCGCACGAAATCGTGAACAAACGACTGGTGCCGGAAGCGCACCTCGGTCTTCGACGGATGCACGTTCACATCCACCTCGTTGCAATCGCATTCCAAAAACAGCAGGGCGAAGGGAAACGAGGCGGGCGGCATCAGGTTGTAATATGCCGATGAAATCGAGTGCAGCAGCAGGCGGTCGCGAATCAATCGGCGATTCACGAAGATGAAGATCGAGTTGCGATTGCCCTTTTGCACCTGCGGGCGCGAGACGAAGCCGCTCAGTCGGAACGTTTGGGTGGATGGCTCCTCGGGCTCGCGCCGGAATTCCGCGATGGCTTCCGATGGCGGCACATACGGCGGTGGCAGTTCCAGGTGCTGTTCGCGCGTGCCTAGATCCACCAGTTCTTCCAGGATGTGGCCGCCGAACACTTGGAAAACACGCTCGCGTAACGTTCCCACCGGGGTCACGGCCAGCAACTCGCCCGCGCCGCTCGAAAGCCGGAAGCTCTTCTCTGGATGCGCCAGGCTGTAGTGCGTCACCAGCGACGCGATGTGCGCGAGTTCGGTTTGGTCCGAGCGCAGAAACTTCTTGCGCGCCGGCACATTGAAGAAAAGGTCGCGCACCGTGACAGCGGTGCCCCGCGCCAGCGCCACTTCGTCGCAACGCAGCAGTTTGCCGCCGGCGATCTCCACTTGCGTGCCCGTGTTCTCGTCCGCCGAGCGCGTCTCGAGCAGCAGGCGCGATACGGAGGCAATAGAAGGCAGCGCCTCGCCGCGAAAGCCCAGGGTGGCGATGGAGAGCAGATCCTTCACATCGCGCAACTTGCTGGTGGCGTGGCGCTCGAAGGCCAGCAAGGCATCGTCGCGCAGCATGCCACAGCCATCGTCGGCGATGCGGATCAGCCGCCGGCCGCCGCTCTCGACATCTATGCGCAATTCCGTCGACCCGGCGTCGAGCGAGTTTTCGAGCAGCTCTTTGACTACGGATGCGGGCCGTTCCACTACTTCGCCCGCCGCGATCTTGTTGGCTACCTGATCGGGAAGAACGCGAATGCGGCCCATTACTCTGCCTCTGGCCGGAAGACCTTCAATTCCAACCCGGCAATCGCCTTGAAATGGCGCGCATTGCCGGTCGCGAGCGGCAGGGCGGCTTCCCGTGCCGTGGCGTTGACTGGAATAAGCCGAATGCGGCTCTGCTGGATGAATTGGTGAATCTCTTTAATCTCGCCGCGTGATCGCGCGCCTTGAAGAAGTTCCATGGCCCTGTCTCCGCGCAGGAACCAGAAAAGTACGTCAGTATCAAAGTTCACCGAACCGCCCGCGCCGTAACCGCCGTACAAAAGCGGACACATCCTTCATATCGGTCCGGTCCTTCCACATGCCGAACGCCGGATGGGAGACGAGGCTCGCTTTTCTTTTCTCCCCAACCTGCGTGATAACCGCCTGTTTATTGCCTCTGCGAGCGCTGGCTTTCATGTACACTCCCAACATACAGTAAAATGAAGGTCCAAGTTATGAATGCGCCCCTGATTCTCCGCCTGGTGGGTCTGCGCTACACGCTGCTGTGGGCCCAAACGCGCACGCGCAACGGCAGGATCGCGCTGTTCCTTGCAGGTTACCTGTTCGCCGGACTCATAGTGATCCTGATGACCGCCGGAGGCATCGGCGCCGCCATGGTCGCGGTGCGCTCCGGCCAGGCGGAGGAGGTCGCGCAGGCGGTGCTGGGCGGCCTGTTTGTGAATGCCCTGATCGCATCCGTGGTCACCGGGTTCGGGATCAATACGGCCTTCACCGACGCCGCCTTGCGCCGCTATGCGCTGAACCTCCGCGAACGGCTTGCGGCGCGGCACCTGACGGGTATCTTGGAACCGGTCTGGATTTTCGTGCTGGGCCTGGACCTGGGCCTCGCCACCGGGATGTACGTTTTTGGCGCGGGCAATTTCTGGCTCGGTGCGGTTGGGGTGGTGCTGTTGCTGATTACCGACTACCTGCTGGCGCGCGTGCTGGCTACGCTGATCGAATGGCTGTCGCACGTCCGGGGCGGTACCGCGATACTGTTTCTGATGCTGATGTGCGCGTGCCTTCTGCCCAGCTTCCTGATTCCCAGGATGGCAAACGCGCATGGCGCCAAAGCCTCGATGATGGCCGCGCTGCATTACACGCCGCCATTCGCCGCCGCGGCGCTGATGGCGCATGCGGGCGTTGGGCTGGGCCGTCAGTTCGGCATTTTGGCTGGGTGGATCGAGGCTTTGCTGCTGGCGCTGGTGGCGATTGAAAAGCAGGCTGCGCGTCCACGTGGCGCAGTGGCTGCGGCCGCCGCCTGGGATAACCGTTACGACCGCATTGCATCCATCTTCGGGCCGGCCATGGCGCCTTTGGTCGGCCGCTCGCTGCGTTATTACGTACGTTCCAACAAGGTGCGCTTCAACTACATTGCCGCTATTCCGTTGCTGGCATTCCTCACATTCAACCGTACCGCCGGCGCCACCGAGACAGGGCCGCTGCACTATTTCGTGCGCGCGCTGGGCGCATTCGCGGTCGCCGGATTTCTGGGTACGGCGGTGATGTCCACCAACCAGTTCGGCTTCGACGCCTCCGGTTTCCGGCGCTATTTCCTGCTTCCCATCGCGCCTGCCGCGATCCTGCGCGCATCGAGTTACACAGCGCTGTTCGTCGGGAGCACGCTGGTGGCGGCCGCCTGGGTGCTCTGGCTGCTATTTGCGCCGGTGCCGTTCGATCCGCGCATGGCTCCAATGCTGTTGGCCAGCGGCGTGGGCGGATTGTGCCTGTTCAACGCCCTGGCGATCTGGACTTCGCTGCTCGCGGCGCGGCCCACGAACTTCGAAACCACTTTCGGCAACCAGCTCTCGCTGGGCGCCAACGTGTTGCTGATCGGCGGCTTGCTGACGTGCGTGTTCGGCGTGGTGGCTTTGGACAAAATTGCCGGTCCGGCGGCGGTCTTGCGCTACTGGTGGGCGCCGATTCCGGCGGCGGCGCTGGCCATTGCTTTTTATTTATACTCTTTGCAGCGGGGATCTGTGGTGTTTGTCAGCCGCCGGGAGCGCCTCCTGAACACTCTTGAAGGACGGAACTAATCTTGACTCCTGCCATCGAAGTCGCCAACTTGACTAAGAAGTACGGCGAGACTGTCGCCGTGGAGAATCTTTCCCTGACGGTGCCGGCCGGAACCATGTTTGGATTCCTGGGGCCGAACGGATCGGGGAAGAGCACCACCATCGGGTGTCTGACCGGACTGCTCGACCCTACCGCGGGCGGCATCCGGATTCTGGGCGAACCCTTCAACGATGGCGCCGTGGCACTGAAACGGCGCATGGGTGTGATGCCGGAATCCCTTGGCCTTTTCGACGCGCTCTACGCGCACGAGTTTTTGTTTTTCCAGGCGCGCATGTTCGGCCTCGACGAAGAGACGGCCCGCCGCCGCGTAGGCGAACTGCTGGACGCCATGGAGCTCGGCGGCACGGGCAAGAAGCGGCTATCGGAATTCAGCGCCGGCATGCGCAAGCGCGTGGCCTTCGCCGCCGCCGTGATTCACGGGCCTGACCTGCTGTTCCTGGACGAGCCGTTCGAGAGCATCGATCCGGCGGGGGTGGCATCCATCAAGCAGTGGCTGCACAAAATCACCGCGCAAGGCCGCACGGTTTTCCTGACGACGCACGTCTTGGAGACGGTGGAGCGTACCTGCTCTCAAGTGGCCATCATCACCAAGCCCGGCAAGCTAGTGTGGCAGGGGGACATTAGCGTGCTCGACCGCGACGGCACGATCTCGCACGATGGAACGGAGTTCCACACGCTGGAGCAGTTATTCCTGCATCTGACCGGCGAGCGGTATGCGCAGTTGGATTGGCTGTAGGGCTCACCGCTCTCCGCGACAAGGGCACAGTTGACCCCTCCAGAAATTGGGATCCGCGAAGGTCACTGCACCGGTGTTTATGCTACGGGCAAGAGGTTCTCGTTTCTGGGCTTCTGCGCGATTCATCGACCTCTCTAGAAATTCCTGGAAGCTACTGCGAAAGCACAAGATTGGCTACCCAAGCAAGGTCTCTCCGATCGGAGCCGTTCACTGGGCGGACGCATTCCATAGCATAGGCAAGCAGAAGGCGCATTCCCCAGTTGATCGCGAGAGCGAGCGCGACCTGCCGGTCGTCCATATTGAGGTAGCTAACGCCTCCCGCGACGGCTGCCTGGTTGATGGCTTCATCGAACTCTTGCTTGAAGAGCAGTGCGGGGCTGCCGATTTCCAGCCCGACAGACGCGGACTCCGCGCGAACGCTCACGACACGCTGTTGCAGTTGAACCACATTGTCCAATGCCGCTCGCCAATGCCCAGCGCCCAGGGAAGTTCCCAACTTATGGCATGCGGCAACCAGGAAGAAACAAAGGGGGGAGTAAAGCTTACCGTCATTATCAAGGTCGCTTTGGGAAAGGCTCCTGGCGTTTCTTCTTAGTACGTCCAACACGACCGCGTCGTGGTGTGGACCTTCAGGCGCAATGCCGGATAGGCTCTCTTCGATGAGATGTGAGACGCTGAGAAACCATTGGTGCAACTGCTCCGCGGTATTGGAGTCGTTGGCCACCATGGCACTATGCCGCTCAGGCCGACAGAATGGCTTCGGCCGGCGAGTGGAATCCCTCATAGGCCCAGGACGTCGGTGTCGGCATATATGCGCCAGTAAGCTCCGGAGGCAACGACGACGCCTCCGTCGGCCAACATCTGGGCCCCTCAAGGCGTAGCAGGGCTCGCTCCTCCTCGATCAGGTCGATCCATATGTCCTCCATCTCGTCGAGGATTGCGTCTTCTTCCGCCGATTCCTGCCCTTCGTGCCTCCACCGAGCCATCCACAGGCGGCGCTCAAGCTGCCGGTAGTGCGCCAGGTCTTTAGGCATAGGCCTTGCTCCAGACGGAACGAGTGCCGGCCAGATCCGATTCGAAATCAGGGAGGGGGCATCGGCGGCCCGGCTCCACGAGAGCGTGCGGATAACGATCCGGGCGAAGGAGCAGGGTCCCTTGGATCTCCGCCGCCAACATCGTGAATACCGGATCTCGGCCCTCTCCGCCGAGCGATCTGGGAAGGCGAGGTTTAGGTAAGTTCTGTACCGCATCGAGCGCAACCGACATCCCGCCCGATCATGGCTCGACCGTGCCATCCTGTCCAACGACGAGATCGCGGATTGGGCCATCAATTCGAACGCCAAGTTCACGAGCGGAGCGCCCGACTTTGGGCAAGCCATCTGCTTCCGCCTTCATAGCGCGGAACATCGCCTGTCCGGCTTCGCGGTAGGATGTATTCGCGCCGGCATTATCGAGTGATTCTGGCACTACGTAATTCTAGCAAATTCACCTCGCTAGGCCGAAATCGCGTCCTAGTAAAAGATGCGCCGGCCGTGGAATAATTGTTCTATTCGCTGCCCAAGAAATGGCACACAACCAAATTCTCGATTCCGGCGACGCATCGTTGTTCGACGTGCACACCACCGCACCCGGCCCTTCCGGCGCCGTGCCCATCACGCCGGAAATGCTGCTCACGCGCCCCTCCGGCGACCTGTTCGGATGGAGCCAGAACGCCGGCATGGGGTGGGACCCGCGCGCGCTGGGCGGCAAGGAAATTCTGATTCTGAGCACGCACGGCGGTATCCGCGATGCCACGGGCGCGCCCATCGCACTGGGCTATCACACCGGCCACTGGGAGGTGGGCCTGATGATGGAAGCCGCCGCGCGGGAGCTTAAGGCGCTGGGCGCGATCCCTTTCGCGGCATATTGCACGGACCCCTGCGACGGCCGCACGCAGGGCACCACCGGCATGTTCGATAGCCTGCCTTATCGCAACGACGCGGCTACCGTCTTCCGCCGCCTGATCCGCTCGCTGCCCACGCGCCGCGGCGTGATCGGCGTGGCCACTTGCGACAAGGGCCTGCCGGCCATGATGATGGCGCTGGCTGCGATGCACGATCTGCCCTGCGTGCTGGCCCCCGGCGGCGTCACGCTGCTGGCCGCGGAGGGCGAAGACGCCGGGCGCGTGCAAAGCGTGGGCGCGCGCTTCGCGCATAACCAGGTGACGCTGGAGGCGGCCGCCGAGAATCTTTGCCGCGCCTGCGCGACTCCCGGCGGCGGATGCCAGTTCCTGGGAACGGCAGCCACTTCCCAGGTGGTTGCCGAAGCGCTCGGCATGTCGCTTCCGCATTCGGCGTTGTCCCCCTCGGGACATCCGATTTGGCTGGATATGGCCCGCCGCTCGGCGCGCGCCGTGCTGGCGCTGGAGGCCCGCGGCCTGAAGATGCGCGACATCCTGACGGATGCCTCGGTGCGTAACGCCATGGTGGTGCATGCCGCATTCGGAGGGTCCACTAACTTGATTCTGCACCTGCCCGCGGTAGCGCATGCCGCGGGACTTGCGCGCCCAACTGCCGCGGATTGGACCGCCACCAACCGAAGCGTGGCACGCCTGGTGGATGCGCTGCCCAACGGTCCGCGCTCGTTCACCACCGTGCAAGTCTTCCTTGCCGGGGGAGTTCCGGAAGCGATGCTGCACTTGCGGCGCGCCGGCCTGCTGGACACCGGCGTCCTCACCGTCAGCGGCGAGACTCTCGACGCCACGCTCGATTGGTGGGAGGCTTCCCCGCGCCGCGCCGAGCTGCGCCGCTTATTGCAGGAGCGCGATGGCATCGACCCGGACGACGTGATCATGGACCCGGCGCGCGCCGCACGCGCGGGCCTGACCTCCACGGTCACCTTTCCGCACGGCAACTTGGCGCCGGAAGGATCGGT
>JBEKTJ010000230.1:0-10425 GCA_049516155.1 Bryobacteraceae bacterium | reverse complement strand
CTGAACACGCTGGTGTTCGGAGGCTTCGCGGCGGTGGCGCTGGCGATTGCGGTGGTCGGAGTGGCGGGCGTGCTGGCATTCTCGGTGAGCCAGCGCACGCGCGAGTTCGGAATCCGGCTGGCGGTGGGCGCGCAACCGCGGCATCTGGTGACGGGCGTGATCGCGCAGGGCGCAGTGATCGCGGCGGCGGGCGTGGTTGCGGGCGCGGTGGGCGGGTATGCGCTGGCGAAGCTGGCGGCCAGCTATTTCGAGGCGGTGCGGACGCCGGGTGCGATGGTGGTGTTGGGGTCGGCGGTCGTATTGCTGGCGGCGGCAGTGGTCGCGTCGCTGCTGCCCGCGTTGCGTGCGGCGCGGGTCGATGTGATGCAGGCTTTGCGCTCGGATTGAGGGCAAGAATATTGGCCGCTGATGGAACGCACTCATGGCCCGCGACGGGCCAACCCTGAAGTATGAAAATGTGGGGCGCTACGGGCGCGTATTTTCAGAGCAACGCGGATTTGCTGCGGGGACCGTTGCTTATGCGCCGTATTCCTTCAGCTTATTATGCAGCGTCTTCAGGCTGATGCCCAAAATCTCCGCGGCGCGTGTCTTGTTGTTGTGCGTATGTTCCAGGGTCCTGAGGATCAGGCCTTTCTCGGCGTCCTCCACCGTGGTGCCGATATTGAAGCGCACCGACTCGGCATCCTCTATCGCGACGCTCGTTGAAGCGCCGGCGGCCGCCGCCGCCATCACCGCGCGGCCCTGCAGGAAGGCCGGAACGTGCTTGAGCTCGACGCTGCCCTCGCCCGCCAGGATCACGGCGCGCTCCAGCACATTCCGCAGTTCGCGCACGTTACCTGGCCAGGAGTGCCGCTCGAACGCTTCCATCACGGCGGGCGAAACGCCCGTCACGCGGCATTCGTGTTTTCGGTTCAGGCCCGCGATCAACGCTTCGGAAATGGGCGCCACATCTTCCTTGCGCTCGCGTAACGGCGGCAGATGAATGTGAAAAACGTTCAGCCGGTAAAACAGGTCTTCGCGCAGATGGCCGCCCCGGATGGCTTCGTCCGGCACCTTATTTGTGGCCGCCACCAGCCGCACGTCCACTTCGAATTCGGTCTTGCCCCCCAGGCGCCGCACTTTGGAATCTTCCAGAATGCGCAGCAGCTTGGCTTGCGTCGGCAGGGGCATCTCGCCAATTTCGTCCAGCAACAACGTCCCGTGCTGAGCCAACTCGAAGCAACCGGAGCGCCGCTCCGATGCGCCCGTGAAGGATCCCTTTTCATGCCCGAACAATTCGCTTTCGATCAGGGTTTCCGGAAGCGCCGCGCAGTTGATGGCGATGAACGGCCCTTGCCGCCGCTGGCTGAGATTGTGCAGCGTGCGCGCCACCATCTCTTTTCCCGTGCCGCTTTCTCCGGTGATCAGCACGCAGGCTTTGCTGGGACCGGCCTGCTGCAGAAGCCCGAAGATTTCGCGCATTTTGGGAGAGGCGCCCACCAACTCGCCCAGCGAACCGTTGTTGGCCAGTTGGCGCAGCAGAGTCTGCTTGTCGATGCGCAGGCTGGCATGCGAGGCCGCCCGGCTCACCAGCACTTCCAGGCTCTTCGGCTGTATGGGCTTCTCCAGAAACCAGTACGCGCCAAGTTCATGTACCGTGCGCACGGCCGTTTCGACGTTGCCATAAGCCGTGAGCACGATGGTGGGCGGCATATCGCCCATTTCCTGCAACTTCTCGAGAAAGCCGAAACCATCCAGCCCGGGCATGTTTAGATCGGTCAGGATCACGTCCGCGCCGTTCCGGCTCAGGATTTCGAGCGCTTCATTACCATCGGATGCGGTCTCCGCCGTCATGCCCCAAGCCGAAACCATGGCCGCCAGCCCGCTGCGCTGCGCGGGTTCGTCGTCAACGATCAGAACTCTCAACAGATTTCGATCCTTTCAAGATGTGTAAACTCTATTGTAGCGTCCGCCAACACCTGTAATCGGAACACCGATTGGTTTGCGAAAGTTGTGCTGACTTAGGAGAACCGCCGATTTTGCGATAATAATAACAACTAGGACTCATGGTCTTCGAAACGGTCCGACGCGCCCGCCATCGTATGCTCGCCAATGAGGCGCTGCGCTATGCCGCCTATTCGGTCAGCGCGGCATTGGCCACCCTGATCCTGCTGCTCCTGCTGGGGACCCAGATTCTCGGTTGGGTGTGGCTGTTCCTGCTGCCCGCGGTCACTCTGGCGGCGGGGGCTTATATGACGTGGCGGAGCGCGCCATCCCCCTACCGTGTGGCGCAGCTTATCGACCGCCAACTGCGGCTGGCCGACGCGATCTCCACGGCCCTTTTCTTCGCCCCGATCGATCCAGCCGGTCAAGCCGACCCTGCCGATAGACGCGCCGGCATGCGGCGCGCGCAGTGGGAGCAAGCCGAAGGCATCGCCGCCGGCGTGGATCCGCGGCGCGCCGTTCCGGTGAAAATTCCGCGCGCGCTGTATGGGACCGTGCTGCTCACGCTGGCCGCTGGCAGCCTGTTTGCCCTTCGCTATGGATTGGATCGCCGGTTGGATCTGCGCGTGCCGCTGGCCCGGATCATACAAGATAAACTGGGCTACACTGAAGCGCGGCAGGCGGCGCGCGACCGCCACAACCCGGCTCCGCACGATCCCAAGCGTCCGGGGGAGGCTGGCCTTTCGCTCGACGACTCCCAGCAGAAGATCCCCGGCGAATTGGATGCGGCGCCGGACTTGGCTCCCGACGCCGTGGGTGTGCCAGATGCCGGTGCCAAGACCGCATCCAGCCGTCCGGAAAACTCCAAGCTGGCGCAATCCACAGAACTGGAAGGCGAACAGAACAAAAGCGAAGAAGCGGACGGAGTCAGCGCCAACGCCGGCGATCAGCCGTCCGCAGATGGCCGGAAGGGCCCGTCGGCGGGCAAGCCCGGTAAACAGGGTCAGGGCGACGACAAGCAGGCTTCCGGAGATCCCGGAGAAAACTCCAGCCTGCTTGGTAAATTCCGCGACGCCATGTCCAGTTTGATGAATCGCATGCGGCAGCAGAGTGGAGCCAAGGGAGCGCAGCAGCAGGCCGGTGCGCAGAACGGAAGCCAGCAGAAGAGCCAGTCCGGCAATTCCGGACAGAATGGAAAGCAAGGCGAGCAGCCGGGAGACGGGCAGCAGGCCGATGCCAAAGACGGACAGCCCGGAGACGATAGCCAGAACGCGCAGAATGCGCAATCCGGCAGCCCCGGCCAGAGCGGGCAACAGCCCGCCACCAAGCAGCCTGGCAGCGGCATCGGCCGGCAGGACGGCAGCAAAGACGTGAAGCTGGCCGAACAGCTTGCGGCCATGGGCAAGATCAGCGAAATCATCGGCAAGCGCGCCGCCAATGTCACGGGAGAGCTTACTGTCGAAGTCGAAAACAGCAATCAGCAGTTGCGCACACAGTACGCACAGCGCGACGCGCATCACGCCGAGGCTGGCGGGGAGATCAACCGCGACGAGGTTCCGGTCGCGTTGCAGCCTTACGTGCAGCAATATTTCGAGCAGGTGCGGAAACAGGCCGCCCACCAGCGCACCGAGCCGCCCAAATCGTCCAAGCCGGGACTGTAGTTGTGTCTGAACGCCGGCAACGCGGCATTCCGGACTGGCAGTCATAGCGCGGAAGGTGTATCTTAATGGTTCTACCAGTTATGACAAGAAGAACCGCATTCCAATTAGCGGGGGCCGCGTCCGCCCTGTCCTCCTTGAGCGCCCAACCGGCCCCGTTGAAGGGCCGCCTGAAGCAGTCCGCGGCGCGCTGGTGCTACGGCAAGATGAGCCTCGACGACTTGGCCCGCGAAGGCGCGCGCATCGGGCTGCAGGGCATCGATCTGATCGACTACAAAGAGTGGCCCACCGTGCAGAAGTACGGACTGGTGCCGGCCATGACACCGGGGGCCGGCACCATCGGCGACGGCTTCAACCGCAAGGAAAATCATGACCGCCTGATACGCGAGATGGAGGAAAACATCCCGCGTGCCGCGGCCGCAAAGGTGCCCAACGTGATTACGTTTTCGGGCAACCGGCGGGGCCAGGCCGACGCGGAGGGACTGGACAATTGCACCATCGGCCTGAACCGCGTGAAGAAACTGGCCGAGGACCAAGGCGTGACAATTTGCGTGGAACTGCTGAATAGCAAGATCGACCACCACGACTATCAGTGCGACCACACCGTCTGGGGCGTCGAGCTGATCAAGCGCGTGGATTCGCCGCGCGTGAAGCTGCTGTACGACATCTATCATATGCAGATCATGGAGGGCGATATTATTCGCACCATCCGCCAAAACATCCAATACATTGCACACTTCCACACGGGCGGCGTGCCCGGCAGGCATGAGTTGGATGGCACGCAGGAGTTGCAGTGGCGGTCGGTGGCGGAGGCTATTGTGAACGCCGGCTACACTGGCTACTTCGCGCACGAGTTTATTCCGACGCGGGACCCGATGACGTCGTTGGCGGAAGCCGCGCGATTGTGCGACGCCTAGAGAGGGCGAGCCTCTTTGCCCCGTGTCCATTGTAGATCTCGGGGTTGACGTTGGTGCAGCCCGCATGGAAGCTGCAACATACGCGTCGTTACCTGGCCGGTTGCGACCCGCCGGATGCACGATAATAAAGACGAAAGGAGACGCTCGTGAGCATCCTTGTTGATATCAAACCCGAGGTGGAGGTGGAATTGGGCCGCCAAGCCGCCGCGCATGGCGTTGACCTTGGATCCTATGCCGCAAGCCTGCTTGAAGAAGCCGCCCAAGTTGCTGGGGGCTCGGAGAGACTCAGCCAGGAACAGCTCGACCAAACGTTGCGGGAACTTGCACAGTTCTCACATAAAATTCCGGCGCTGCCGGATGAAGCCTTCTCCCGCGAGAGCTTGTATCGGGACCACGACTGATGCCGAGCGGCGATGCGTGCCTGCTCGACAGCAATATCCTGTTGCGGATCAGCAAGAACGACGACCCCCAGAATGCCGCGATTAGCTACGCCCCTCGGGCGCTTGTCGGGCAGCGGGTGCGGCTCTGCTACACCTCGCAGACGCTTGGCGAGTTCTGGAACGCTTCAACCCGGCCACTCGATAAGAACGGATTCGGTTTGAGCGTCGCAGAAACGGATCGCTTGGCGCGTGTGATCGAACAGAATTTCGAGCTTCTTCCGGACAGCCGGGAAGTTCATGAGCGATGGCGATCTCTTCTGGTCGCATAACGTCCAGGGTGTGCAGGTCCACGATACCAGGCTGGCGGCAAGCATGTATGTCCATGGCATCGGCCGATTGCCGACCATCAATGTGCGGGACTTCCGGCGCTTCGCCGATCTCCGCGTTGTCCATCCATCTGAATTCTCCGGGCCAGCATGAGCAAGCGACTATACCCAACTGGGAGCCGGAGTGTGTTCCAGGATATCGGCGTCCCCAGCGCGGGAAGATCACTTGCTCAAAGCGCAGCTTGTGTCAGGCCTGGCTGCCGCATGAGCGCTCCTTTTGGTACCGGATTTCGTGAGGGAAGCCGGCGCTATCCTCATGGACCAAACAATATTCGCAGCGTCGGCCGGCGCGCTCGATCACGAGACGCCGCACAGCGTCGTCTACATCACGAGGCACTGGTCAGAATCTGCCGGGCGCGCGCTTTGGCCATGCGGAGGATATGTTCCAGATCCATGAAGCGATCCAGTTCCGCCTTTTCATCGGGCGACAAGCCACCGTCTCTCTCTCGCGCAATCAGTTCGGCAACGCGCTGTTGGGCCTCGGCGGACGGATGGTAATCGACAATCTAAAGGTCCACTTGCTCACGCGCGCCGCTCGATCCGCCGCTCGTGGCGCAGTCATCCCTCGTGCCGATGCACGTGCGGGTGCGGCTGCACCCCTCCCTCTCCGTGCGCGTGTACATGCGCGTGCGGGCGGATCAGCTTGGCGCGTTCCAACAATTCCACGTTATGCAGAATCTCTAAGGGCGTACCTTCTCCCGCCACGCGCCCGTTGGCGAAGACGTAGCAGCGGTCCGCGATGTCCTCTAGCGTATCCAGGTCGTGCGTCGACGTAATCACCGTCTTCGAGCCGTTGCCGCAGGAAAGCAGGAAATCGACAATGCGGGCCTGGCTGCTGGGGTCCAGTGCGGCACTGGGCTCGTCGAGCAGCAGCACTTCCGGATCGAGGACCAAGACGGACGCTAGCGCCACACGCTTCTTCTCGCCCCCGGACAGGCGATGCGGCGCGCGATCCTGCAAGTGCGCAATGTCCATTGAGTGCAGCACCTGCGCCACACGCTCCCGGATCTTCTGCGCCGGCCAGCGGAGCTGCAAAGGCCCGAAAGCCAACTCGTCGAAGACGCTGGGGCTGAACAATTGGACGTCCGCATTTTGGAAGACCAAGCCCACGCGACGGCGGAAGTTAAAGAAGAATTCCTCTCCCTGCAGGCGCTGTTCGGTAAGGCTTTCTCCAAAGAACGAAATCTCGCCCTGGTCCGGGAAGCACAGGCCGGCAAGCAGGCGCAGCAGAGTGGATTTGCCCGATCCGTTGGCGCCCAACAGAGCCACGCGTTCCCCACGCTTCACCTGCATGGAGAGCCAATTCAAGGCCGTCACCTGGTTGTAGCGGTATGACACTTCACGGACATCAAAAGCCAGATCGGTCATCTTCCCAGCCATACGGCAAAAATGGCCGCGCCCACGAATGCGGCCATCCGCAGCCAGTCGTTCGGGCGCATTTGCAATTCGTCGAGCAGTCGAATTTCGCCGCGAAAGCCGCGCGCCAGCATGGCCATGTGGACTTCGCCGCTCACCTGCAGCGTCTTGCCCAGCAGCACGCCCGCGCTGGCGACGGCCAGACGGCGGCGGTCGGCCGGCTCCAGCACGCCCACGATGCGGCTCTCGCGCGATTCGAACATATCGCGTGCAGTGGCCAGGAACAGGAACATATAACGATAGGTCATGCCGAGAATGGCGACCAAAACGACGGGCGCGCGAAAGTATCGCAGCGCGTGAAGGAGGCGCGTCCACAGGGTAGAGAGAACCAGCAGCATCGAAAGAGTGGCCGCCGTTTCGGCACGCAATATCAGGAAAGCGGCGCTGCGCAATCCCTGCTCAGTCACCGGCCAGCTCAGCAGCGGGAGACGATAGATCGCGGCGCCAGGCGTTAAGAAAATCGCGGGCAGCGCGACAGCGCCGGTGAACGCCAGAACGGCGAGCCACACGCGCGCCGTCAGCAGCCTTACGGGGATGTGGGAAACCAGCGCCAGAACCACGCCCAGGGCGAAGATGGCCGCGAGCACCCAGAGGCGGCGAGCGGCCACGGCGGCGGCGATGAGCGCGCCGATACCGATCAGCTTCACGCGCGGGTCCAGGCGTTGCAGGAAGCCGGTGGTGGCGGCCATGTCCTCGGCGAACAGGGCTTGGCTGGTGGCTTCCAGCAAGCCGCGCGCGGTCTTCTCGACGAAACCTTTGCGGCGACGACGACCCCTGACAGGCGCGCGCATCGCCAGTATGCGTCCCAGCAGCAGAGCCAGCCCAATGATGAGTCCGACACCCACCATAGCGGAAACGAAGTAGCCGAACGAAGCGCTGCGGATAAATGCCGGCGCGTAACGCGAGAGAGGCGCGGTCCAGACGGCAGACAGACGCTCCAGACCGCGGGGAGGGGCGGGCGGGGGCATCTGGTTGCGAGACGCCGCGGCAATCTCGCGCCGCACTTGCGGGTCGGAGAAATCCCGTGCGCTCCATTCACCCCAGGCGCTGCCGACGGCCAGTATTCCGAGTGGGGTTAGGATGAGAAGCGCCGCCAACGCGAGCCATAACTTGCGCGCCGCAGGCAACCCCGCTGTGTTGCCGGCGTGGGGGACCGGTTCACTCGAAGGCGGAGCATCCGGCGCAGTCAGGCGCAGCAGCCCCGGATCGGTGCGTTGCAGATACGCCACCATGCCCGCTGAGACGATCAACTCGGCGATCCCAGCCAGGGTCAGATGACCAAGCATCATGGCGGGTATTGCGATGTGCAGCGGATAAGGCGCGTAGAGCGGCGTCCCGGAGGCGTCGTGAAACAGCAGCGGCTGAATGCCGAACTCGAATGCCGCGCAGAGGGCAGCCACGTTAATGGCTGCGTAACCGGCGAGCCCCGCGGCTACCATGCGCCGCGCGGAGCCGAGGCTTGCCCGCCAGGCGACCAATCTATACGTGGAATACGCCACCAGCGATCCGACAATCGCCATGTTGAAGCAGTTCGCGCCGATCGCCGTGATACCGCCATCGCCGAAGAACACGGCCTGAATCGTCAGCGCAATGGAAATAGCCAGGATGGAAGCCCACGGGCCCAGCACGATAGATGCTACACCCATGCCCACCGCATGGCCGGTGGTTCCTCCGGGCAGCGGCAGGTTGAACATCATGATGACGAAGGAGAACGCGGCGAACAGCGAGATCAGTGGGATCAGGCGCGCGTGCAGGGCGGACTTCACGCGCTTCAGGGCGACGTACCAGAACGGCGCGGCGGCGGCAGCTAGACCGGCGCACGTCGAGGGACTGAGATATCCATCCGGGATGTGCATCGGTTCGCCGCTTTTGGCAGCATAGCACGATTGTGATCTTCGTGCGATGCACAAAACCTCTTCAGGGCAGATCGTGGCCGGACGTGGTGACGGTAAAGCGTCCATGCTTCACGCCCTTGATCGCGATCAGCGCGTTCGACAGTTTCTCCACCAGCGCCGCCTTCCCCTTGACCAGGACCACTTCGAGACAGTTGTCGTGATCCAGATGCACGTGCAGCGCGGAGAGCACGGCGGCGTGGTAGTGATGCTGCAACTCGGTGAGCTTTTCCGGAAGCAAGCGCGCGTGGTGGTCATAGACCAGGGTCACCGTCCCGAAGACCTCGGAATCCGACGACTTCCAGGTTTCCTGGACCAGTTCATTACGGATCAGGTCGCGGAACGCTTCCGAGCGGTTGGTATATCCCCGCTGGGCGATGAGCTTGTCGAATTTCTCCAGAAGATCGCCGCTGATGGCCACGCCGATTCGGCACAGGTCGGTCATATGTTCATTAGATTATAATTGCGCGGCGTCTAGAGGGAAGCGCAAATCCAAATCAGGGTCGTATCACGTACTTGAAAGCAGTAGCACGACGTGATAGTATCACTAACGTGCATTTATTGCTACGAATGCCCAAGGAGCCTCTGAGAATCGCGTTGGCACTGCTTTCGGCGATGGGCGTATGGGCATTCGCCGCGGGCAGCGTCTCCGGGTTGGTCAAGGACGCCAGCGGTGGCGCCATTCCCGGCGCCAAGATAACGCTGGTCAACACTGCCCTCAAGACCAGATTCACGGTAGCCTCCGACGCACAAGGCTTCTATTCCTTCCCGGCGCTTGCCGTGGGGCATTACGATTTGACGATTGAAGCCACGGGATTCCGGACGCAGCAGAAAACGAATCTCACCGTCGATACCGATGCCGCGCTGCAGCTAGATGCCGTGATGCAGGTGGGAGAACGAACCGATACGATCACGGTTACCGATTCGGCGGACGCGGTTCAGACACAGGTCGACACAGTGGCGACGCATCTGGGCGAGGTCGTTACGGAACGGCAGATTGAGGCGCTGCCGCTGAATGGCCGCAGCTACACGGATCTCCTGGCGATTCAACCCGGCGTGACCCCGGTGACGACGCTGACGCCCACCTCGGTGATTATGGCGGGCGTGACGGGAACGATTAACCCGTCCGGCGACCTGAATCCCGGCGATGTTTCGATCGATGGCCAACGCGAATCGTCGAACGGATTTATGATGAATTCCGTCGACGTGCAGGAGCACATGAACGGAGGAACGTCGGTCATCCCGAACCTGGATTCGATCCAGCAGTTTCGCGTGCTGACGAACAACTTCGACCCCGAATACGGAAACTATAACGGCGGGATGATCAATGTGGTGACGAAGTCCGGCAGTAGCGCCCTCCATGGCGACGCATTCGAGTTTCTGCGAAACACGGATCTGGACGCGCGGAACTTCTTCGACGGCACCCGCGGCGTTTTCCAGCAGAATCAGTTCGGCGGCGTGATCGGGGGGCCCGTTAAGAAGGACAAGGCATTCTTCTTTCTCGATTACCAGGGAACGCGCACGGTCGAAGGCATTAACTCGGCTGAAACATCCGTGCCCTCGCTGCAGGATCGCGCCGGAAACCTGAGCGACATGGCGAGCACCCTGACGGGGACGGTAAGCGGACCCTATACGGCCAACCTGCTCACGCAGAAGCTGGGCTACAGCGTTTCCGAAGGTGAGCCGTATTATACGCCTGGATGCTCCAGCGCGGCGAACTGCGTGCTTCCAAACGCGACGATCCCAACCACCGCGTGGTCGTCACCCGCGGTGAACCTTCTGAAATATATTCCAACGCCAAACATTGGGACGGACCTGTTCGCCACATCCGCGTATCCCGAGACGGTGCGCGA